>JAJZMI010000076.1 GCA_021798335.1 Pseudomonadota bacterium
GCACCTACCTGATCGGGGCGGATCAGCCCGCCACGCCCGCCGGCGAGCGGTTCGCGGCGCTCGTGCGGCGCGGCCCGATCCTGCCGCTGCCGGGCGCCTACAACGGGCTCGCGGCGCTGCAGGCCAAGCGCGCCGGATTCGAGGCCGTGTATCTGTCGGGCGCGGCGATGAGCGCCTCGATGGGCCTGCCGGATCTGGGCATCATCACGATCGACGACGTCTGTTTCTTCATCCGCCAGATCAGCCGGGCCGCGGGCCTGCCGGTGCTCGTCGACGGCGACACCGGCTACGGCGAGGCGCTGAATGTCATGCACATGGTGCGCGCGTTCGAAGAGGCGGGCGCGGCGGCGGTGCACATCGAGGATCAGGTGCTGCCGAAGAAATGCGGCCATCTGAGCGACAAGAAGCTGGTGCCGGCGGCGGAAATGGCGGCGAAGATCGCGGCGGCGGCCCGCGCGCGCCGGCACCTGTACATCATTGCGCGCACCGACGCGGCCGCGAGCGAGGGGCTGGAGGGCGCCGTCGCCCGCGCCCGGTGTTATCTCGATGCGGGAGCCGACGCGATTTTCCCGGAGGCGCTCACCGACGCCGAGATGTTCCGCGAGTTCGCGCGGCGCATCGGCGCGCCGCTGCTGGCCAACATGACCGAGTTCGGGCGCACGCCGTATTTTACGGCCGACGAGTTCCGCGCCATGGGATACAGGATGGTGATCTGGCCGGTCAGCGCGCTGCGCATCGCCGCCCGCGCTCACGAGCGGCTCTACGAGAGGATCGCGCGCGAGGGAGGGCCGCACACTCTGATTGGCGAGATGCAGACCCGCCAGGAGCTCTACGAGACGATCCGCTACGGGGAATACGAGGCGCTCGACGCTTCGATCGTGAAGAGCCTCCCGCCGTAGACTTCCGCGCCGCCACGCGGCGCGGCGGGGTTCAGACGCGGCGGGCCACTACGGTCTCGTAAGCGAAACCGAGAAGCAGCACCCAGGTGAGGACGAGCTGAAATATCGCGATGGCCATGATGTTTTACCTTTGAGTCCATAGTTCCACGGTACGCGCGGCAGTGTAGGTGTCGGTGCAGCCCGGAACATGACCATCGCGGGGGTGCGGAGCGTGACCTGTGCGAGAGCATTGCGGCTACTCCCTTTGGGAGAGCCGGCGCGGCGCGTAGCGAGCCGGCTCAATCCGGCGGTAGAATCGCGCGTCCCGCTCGGCCGCGGCGATCATTCCCGTCCCGAACCCCTGGAGTACCTCGATGGCCATCGGCACAGATTCCGTCGTCACCTTCCATTACACCCTCAAGGACGAGGATGGCACGGTGCTCGAACACTCCGATCCGGGCGAGCCCCTCGCCTATCTGCACGGCCGCGGCCACATCATCCCGGGGCTGGAGAAGGAGCTCAGCGGCCGCAACAGCGGCGATGCGCTGACGGTGACGGTGCAGCCGGCCGAGGGCTACGGCGAATACGACGACAGCCTGGTGCAGCGCGTTCCGCGCCGCGCTCTGCGCGGCATCGGCGACATCCGCGCGGGCCTGCGCCTGCAGGCGCAGACCGAGCAAGGTCCGCGGCCCGTGACGGTCACCCAGGTCGTCGGCGACATGGTGACGCTCGACGGCAATCACCCTCTGGCCGGCAAGAAGCTGCAGTTCGAGGTCCGCATCGAGGATGTGCGCCCCGCCACCGAGGCGGAGCTGGAGCACGGGCACGTCCACGGTCCCGGCGGACACCATGCCCACTGAGCCGCCCCGCGGGCGGCCGCGGGCCGCGGGGGTCAAAACCAGCCGTAGTTGAAACTGATGCTGATGCGCTCGCCGGCCGGATTCACCGGCACCTCGTGGCGCAGCCAGCTCTCGAACAGCACCACGGTGCCGGCCGCCGCCGCGATCTCGACCCACGGCCGGTTGGCGCGGCTCGCCCTGCGCCGCCGCGGCGGCGCGGCCATCATGCGCTCCAGCCGCGGATCCTCGATCTTCAGTGCGGCGCAGCCACGCGGCGTCTTGAGATAGAACGTGCCGCTGATCGTGGCGAGCGGATGCAGATGCAGACCGTGCGCCGTCCCGCGCGGCATGACGTTGACCCAGCAATCGGTCATGGCGAGCGCGCGGCCGGTCAGATCGAGCTCGAGCGCGCGGGCAAAGGCGGCCACGTGCCGGTCAATCGCGTGCTCGAGCGCCCCGAAAGTCGGGGACAGCCGGTGCATGCGGCACGCCGAGCCGTATGAGGTATACCCACCGGGGTAGTTCCGCGCCGACCAGCGCCGGCCGGCCGGGTCGTCGAGCCGCAGTTGGCGGCTCTCGCGCAACAACCGCGGCACGAGGCGCGGCGCCTCGGTCAGGCGCCGCGCATAAACCAACGTTGGAAACAGCCGCTCGAGGCTCACGCGCCCAGTATAGCCGCGCCTCGCTCACCCGCGCGCGAACTGCTGCGCCTCGGTGCTGCCCGCCAGCGCCGCGAGCGAGGAATCGCCCCCCGTGACCGCCTGCGCCACCTCATCGAAATAGCCGGCGCCCACCTCCCGCTGGTGCCGCGTGGCACTGTAGCCGTGCTCTTCGGCGGCGAATTCCGCCTGCTGCAGCTCGACGTAGGCGGCCATCTGCCGTTCCCGATACGCGCGGGCCAGCTCGAACATCGAGAAATTCAGCGCGTGGAAGCCCGCCAGCGTGATGAACTGGAAGCGATAGCCCATCGCGCCGAGCTCGCGCTGGAAGCGCCCGATCGCCGCATCGTCGAGCTTGCGCCGCCAATTGAACGAGGGCGAGCAGTTGTAGGCGAGGAGCTTGCCCGGATGGCGCCGATGCACCGCCTCGGCGAACCGGCGCGCCTCCGCCAGATCGGGCTTCGCGGTCTCGCACCACAGCAGATCCGCATAGGGCGCGTAGGCGCAGGCGCGCGCGATCGCCTGCTCGAGCCCCGCGCGCACGTGGAAGAACCCCTCGGCCGTGCGGCCCCGCGCGGCCTCGATGAACGGCCGATCCCGCTCATCGACATCCGCGGTGAGCAGACTCGAGGCCTCCGCGTCGGTGCGCGCGATCAACACGCTCGGGACGTTGCACACGTCGGCCGCCAGCCGCGCGGCCAGCAGCTTGTTGATCGCCTCCTGAGTCGGCACGAGCACCTTGCCGCCCATGTGTCCGCATTTCTTCGCCGCGGAGAGCTGATCCTCGAAATGCGCTCCGGCCGCGCCCGCCTCGATCAGCTGCTTCATCAGCTCGAATGCGTTCAGCACGCCGCCGAAGCCGGCCTCGGCGTCCGCCACGATGGGCTTGAGCCAATCGATGCTGTCGTCGCCCTCGGCATGGTGGATCTGATCGGCGCGCCGCAGCGTCGAGTTGATCCGCCGGACCACCGCCGGCACCGAATCGGCCGGATACAACGACTGGTCCGGATACATCTGCCCGGCGAGATTCGCATCGGCGGCGACCTGCCAGCCCGAGAGGTAGATCGCCTCGAGCCCCGCCTTCACCTGCTGCATGGCCTGATTGCCGGTGAGCGCGCCGAGAGCGTTGACGAAGGCGCGCTCGTTGAGCGTGCGCCACAGTTTTTCGGCGCTCTGCCGCGCCAGCGAGTGCTCGACGGCGATGGTGCCGCGCAATCGCACGACGTCCTCGGGCCGGTAGATGCGCTCGATGCCGCGCCAGCGGGGCGAGTCCTGCCACGCGCGGCGCAGATCGTCCGCGGTCGGCAACAGCTCATTCGGCTTCATGATGGAGTTCTCCGGCGATCAGTCGATCAGTTCATAGGCGGGCAGGGTCAGAAACTCGTCGAACACGTCCTGCTTGATCATTGATTCCATCAGGCGCGCGGCGCTCGGAAACACCCCGTCGAGCAGGCGCGCGGCTCCGACCTCCTCGTGGATGCGCTCGAGCTCCTGCGCGAGCAGCCGGTCGACGCGCCCGGCCGTCACCGTTTCGCCGTCCACTGTGCGCGCACCGTGATGCAACCACTGCCACAGCTGCGCGCGGCAGATCTCGGCGGTGGCGGCGTCCTCCATCAGGTTGTACAGCGGCACGCAGCCGCTGCCGCGCAGCCACGCCTCGAGGTATTGCACGCCGACGCGAATGTTGTTGCGTATCCCCTCCTCGGTGATCGTTCCTTGCGGCACGCGCACCAGGTCCTCACGCCGCACGGCGACCTCGGCGCGCGGCACGTGCAGCTGATTCGGCCCGCTCATGACCGTATCGAACGCCGCGCGCGCCACCGCCGCCAGGCCCGGATGCGCGATCCAAGTGCCATCATGACCGGCGCGCGCCTCGCGCAGCTTGTCGGCGCGCACCCGCTCCATCGCCATCTCGTTGGCCCGGCTGTCGCGCACCGGAATCTGCGCGGCCATGCCGCCGAGCGCGTGCGCGCCGCGGCGATGGCAGGTCTGAATGAGCAGATCCACGTAGGACTTCAGGAAGTGCCGCTCCATGGTGACCTGGGCCCGATCGGGCAGCACGAACTCGGCGCGGTTGCGCAGCTTCTTGATGAAACTGAAGATGTAATCCCAACGGCCGCAGTTCAAGCCGGTCGCATAGGCGCGCAGCTCGAACAGAATCTCGTCCATCTCGAACGCCGCCGGCAGGGTCTCGATCAGCACCGTCGCCCGGATCGTGCCCCGCGTCAGTCCGAGAAACTCCTCGGCGGCCGCGAACACCTCGCTCCACAGCCGCGCCTCCAGATGACTTTCCATCTTCGGCAGATAGAAATACGGCCCGCTGCCGGCGCGCGCCAGTCCCTCGTGATTGCGCGCCAGATACAGCGCGAAGTCGAAGAGCGCCCCGGCGGCCGGCTCGCCGTCGATGCGCACGTGCTTCTCCGGCAGATGCCAGCCGCGCGGCCTCACGATCAGTGTCGCGCGGCGCGCACCCAGGCGGTAATCCTTGCCGCTCACCGGATCGCTGTAACGGATCGTGCCGTCGACGGCGTCGCCCAGGTTGATCTGGCCCTGCACCATGTTCTGCCACGTCGGGCTGCAGGAGTCCTCGAAATCGGCCATGAACACGCACACCGGCGCATTCAGCGCATTGATGATCATCTTGCGGTCCACCGGACCGGTGATCTCCACGCGCCGCTCGAGGAGGTCGTGCGGCGCCGGCGCGACGCGCCAGTCGGCGCGCCGCACCGGCGCGGTTTGCGGCAGGAAATCCGGCGGCGCGCCGCCGTCGAACTCGCGCTGGCGGCGGGCGCGGGCGGCGAGCAGCTCGAGCCGTCGGGGATTGAAGCGCCGGTGCAGCCCGGTCAGCAGCGCGAGCGCGCCGGGCGTGAGCACTTCCTCGTCGCGCTCGACGGGCCGGCCACAGATGCGCACGTCGGGCTGCGCGGAGGGGGCGAGTGCCGTTGCGATCTGATTCATGGGATCGAGCATAGCCCGTCCGGGACGGAGAATTTGACTATAGAAACTTCACATTGTTAATTTTACAGAGAACCGGCCGCGGTGCGGTCGATCCGAGGTGTCGCCATGCCGCCGCTGCTGCGCAAAGGTCACTTCCTGGGGGCGAAACTGCGCGAGCTGCGCAAGCGCAACGGGCTGACGCTCGAGGAGCTGTCGGCGCGCTGCGTGCAGCGCAACGCCGCCGCCGCGCCCTCGATCTCGTACCTCAGCATGATCGAGAACGGCAAGCGCGTCCCCTCGAGCGAGCTGCTCGAGCTGCTCGCACAGGTCTTTCAGCGCCACCCCGGCTGGTTTCTCGACGAGAGCGGCGGCGAATTCGCCGCCATCAACGCGCCGGCGGCCGGTGCGGCCCGAGTGCCGCTCGAGCCGGCGTTCCTGTTCTCCAAGGAGGTTCTGCAGGCGGCCATCCCCGAGCTGCTGCAGCAGACCGGAACCAGCGGGCGGCAGTTCGCGCATCTGCTGATCCGCTCGCACCAGGAGCTCTCGCGCAACGACTTCCCCGACCTCGAGCGGGCCGCCGAGGACATCGGCGAGCGCCGCTTTCCGCTCGGCGTCGAGGAGTTGCTGCGCCTGACACGCCGCTGCGGCCTGGAGATCCGCTGGTTCGAGCGCCGGCCGCTGCTGGCGCGCGACAAGGACCGTGAAGTGCGCAGCATGGTGCGCTCGTTCTTCGAGCCGCCGCGATACGTCTACGCCAACCGTGCGCTGCAGTCCGATCCGGCGCGCCTGAAATTCGATCTCGCCGCGCACATCGCGCACAAAGTGCTGCACGGCGGGGATGGGCTGAAGTCCGCCCATGCCACCGGCGGGGAGATGGGCGGCAGTCCCGAAGGCGCCGCCGCGGCCGGCATGAACGCCGAGGACGTGCTGCACGCGTGGCGGGATTTCGAATGCAGCTTCTTCGCCGGCGCGCTGCTTGCGCCGCGCGTACCGTTCCGCCGCTTCCTCGCGCACGAGCGCTATCGGGTGGAGGCGGGCGCCAGCCTCGAGTTGACACCGGCGGTCATCATGCGGCGCATGACCAAAGTGTCTCCCTACCCGTATTGGCACTTCTTCGATGCCTACCCGCCGGGCTATCTGCGCGCCGTTTACCGTGGCAACGGCATTCCGCTGCCCTGGGGAAACATGGCCCAGGTGAGCGATCCGTGCCCGAACTGGGCCGTGTTCCGCATGCTCGGCGGCGAGCGCGACGTGGGCTCGCAGATCTCGGTGCTGCGCGACGGGGAGCGCTCGCTGCTGTACTGCTGCCATTCGCGCCGGGTGCGTGACATGGCCGGCAATGCGCACGTGCTGTCGGTCGGAGTCGATCTCGCGCCGGCGCTCGATGCCAATGGAGTGGCGAGCGGTCCGCTGATCGAGGCGATTCTCGCCGAGTGTCTGCGCGGCGCGAGCGAGGCGCGCGCCCCCACTGCCGCGAAGGCGGCGCTGCGCTCCGTGGCCAACGTCCTGAACATCGCCTGGATCGAGGCCGCTCTGGAGCAGCCGGCCCGCATCATCTGTCCGCGCAGCTCCTCGTGTCCGCGCGCGCAACGCTGCGCCGGGGCCCGATCACGCCCCTCGCGCGCGCGCGAGATCGACGATGTGCGCGCCGAGATATTGGGCGCATCGCGCTGACCGGCCTGCCGCGCGTCCCGCGCGGCCGTTCACCGCTGCCGCGGCTCGCTCATGAAGATCGTGGCGGGGTGCTCGAGCCGCTCCTTCAGCGCCTGAATCATCGCTGCCGCGTCGTAACCATCGACGAAGCGGTGATCGAACGACGAGGACAGATTCATCATGCGCCGTACGCTCACCGCGCCCTGGTAGACCACCGGCCGGTCGACCGCGCGGTTGACACCGATGATGGCCACCTCGGGCGCATTGATGATCGGCGTGCTGACGATGCCGCCGAGCTTGCCGAGGCTGGTGAGCGTGATGGTCGAGCCGCCGAGCTCCTCGCGGGTCGCTTTGTTGATGCGCGCCGCTTCGGTCACGCGGCGCATCTCGGCGGCGATCTCCCACA
>JAJZMI010000005.1 GCA_021798335.1 Pseudomonadota bacterium
AAGCATTACTCACCCGTTCGCCGCTCGTCAGCATGTATTGCTACACCTGTTACCGCTCGACTTGCATGTGTTAGGCACGCCGCCAGCGTTCAATCTGAGCCAGGATCAAACTCTTCACTTGAAGATTACGAGAATCGACAAAGTCAGAGTGGATCCAAAATGGCTCCAGTTACTGCTGGACATTTTGGTCACTCGGTCTTAGCGCCAAAGGCACATTGACACGAGTCCCCACACAAATTACCTGCCAAACTTTTAAAGAACGTCCGCACGGCTTGCATGCGGAATCGCGTCGGGCCAGCCACGCTTGCGGCTGCGCTCGCGCTTTCGAAGGGGCGGGCAGTATATCCATCGATCCGCGCCCGTCAACCTTCTTTTTCGCCGCTCCGTGGCGCCCGCCGAACCGTTTCAGACCTTGGCTGCGGGGGGCGCGCAGTATAGCCCTGATGGGGCTGGTGTCAACGAGCAGGTGCTCGGCCCGGCCGCCCGGAATGCACCACAGCGCAAAGCCGGCTTCTGGGAGGGATAAGCCCCCGGCGCGGCGACAGACATGCCGTGGGTCCGCGGGGTCAGCCGACCCGCTCGAGCTTGATCCGTGCGAAGCGCTTCGAGCCGAGCTGCAAGACCACATCGGCCCCGGCGCGCAGCATCAGGCCACGGTCGGTGGCGCGCTCGCCGTCGATGCGGACCGCCCCCTCCTGAATCTTCCGGTTCGCCTCCGATGTACTGGCGGCCAGACCCGCGGCCTTGAGCAGATTCGGCAGGCGGATGCCTTCGGCCTGCACCGGCAGCACCCGCGGCGCGAGGTCGGCGGGCACCGCCCGCTCGCTCACGCGCAGCAGGAACCCCTGTTGAGCCTGGTCCGCGGCGGCCGCGCCATGGAAGCGCGCCACGAGCTCGTGGGCGAGCTCGAGCTTGACATCCCGCGGATTGCGCCCCTGCGCGACCGCCCGCTTGAGCGCATCGACGTCCCCGAGGGGACGGAACGAGAGCAGCTCGTAGTAGCGCCACATCAGCACATCGGAGATCGACATGATCTTGCCGAACATCTCCCCGGGCGGCTCGGCGATGCCGACGCAATTGCCCAGCGATTTGGACATCTTGTTGACGCCGTCGGTGCCCTCGAGCAACGGCACGGTGAGTACGACCTGCGGCTCCTGACCATAGGCGCTCTGCAGCTGCCGGCCGACCAGCAGGTTGAACTTCTGGTCCGTGCCGCCGAGCTCGACGTCCGCGCGCAGCGCAACCGAGTCGTAACCCTGCGCCAGCGGGTAGAGAAACTCGTGGATGGCGATGGGCAGCCCGCTCTTGTAGCGGTTCGCGAAATCATCGCGCTCGAGCATGCGGGCCACGGTGTAGTGGGCGGCGATCCGCACGAACTCGGCCGCCGGCATCTTGGCAAGCCATCGGGAATTGAATTCGACCCGCGTTCGCTCCGGGTCGAGGATCTTGAACACCTGCTGCTCGTAGGTCCGCGCGTTCGCCTCGACCATCTCGGGCGTCAGCGCCGGGCGGGTCTGGTTGCGCCCCGTGGGATCGCCGATCAACCCGGTGAAGTCCCCGATCAGGAAGATCACCTCGTGGCCGAACTGCTGGAACTGCCGCATCTTGTTCAGCAGCACCGTGTGCCCCAGGTGCAGATCGGGCGCGGTCGGGTCGAATCCCGCCTTCACCCGCAGCGGCGTGCCGCGGCGGAGCTTGCGGATCAGGTCCTCGGCGAGCAGCACCTCGTGGGCGCCGCGCTCGAGCTCAGGCAGCTGTTCGTCGGGAGTCATGGTTCTCGGCGGCATCCGGGTCGCGCGGCACCGGCGCCGCGGGCTCAAGTGTATGCGAACGCGCCGTCGGCCTGGAATGGCGCCGCCCGCGCGCGCGATCCGGGCACGCATGCGCGCGTGAGCCAAGTCTGCTTTACTTGCCGGGATGGACGCCCAGGACCTCAAATCGCCGCAGCTGTACATCAATCGCGAGCTTTCCCTGCTCGAGTTCAACCAGCGCGTCCTGGCCCAGGCGTGGGATCCATCGGTGCCGCTGCTCGAGCGACTGCGTTTCCTGTGCATCGCCTCGGGTAATCTCGATGAGTTCTTCGAGATCCGAGTCGCGGGCCTGAAGCAGCTGCAGGAGCTCGGCTCGAGGCAGGCCGCCGCCGACGATCTGTCGATCGAGGAGCAGCTCGCGGCGATTCACGAGCGCGCCGCGCGCCTGGTCGAGGAGCAGTATCGCTGCCTCAACGAGCACTTGCTGCCGGCGTTGGCCGCGCGCGGCATCCTGCTGCTCGGCCATTCCGACTGGACAGCCGCGGCCCACCAGTGGCTGGAACGGTACTTCGAGCACGAGGTCGAGCCGGTCCTGAGCCCCCTCGGACTCGATCCCGCCCGCCCGTTCCCGCGAATCCAGAACAAGAGCCTGAATTTCATCGTGCGGCTCGAGGGTCGCGACGCCTTCGGGCGCGACAGCAAGCTCGCGATAGTGCAGGCGCCGCGCTCGCTGCCGCGCGTCGTGCCGGTGCCGAGCGACGGCCCGCAGCGCACGGTGGTGCTGCTGACGGGCATCGTGCACGCGTTCGTGCAGAAGCTGTTCGCCGGCATCCGGGTGCTCGGCTGCTACCAATTCCGCCTCACGCGCAACAGCGACCTGTTCGTCGACGAGGAGGAGATCGACGATCTGCGCCGCGCACTGGAGGGCGAGCTGGCGCACCGGGGATACGGCGCGGCGGTGCGCCTGGAGACCGCGAGCGACTGTCCCGCGGACATCGCGCAGTTCCTGCAGCGCGAGTTTGCGCTGGGAGAGATCGACACCTATCGCGTGCACGGCCCGGTCAATCTCAATCGCCTCTCGGCCATCTACGACCTGGTGCCGCGGTCGGATCTGAAATATCCGCCCTTCACGCCGGGACTGCCGCGACGGCTCGCCGACGGGGCGGATCTGTTTGCCGCGATCCGCCATAACGACCTGCTGCTGCACCACCCCTATCAGAGCTTCGCGCCGGTCATGGACTTTCTGCGCCAGGCCGCGGCCGACCCCCAGGTGCTGGCCATCAAACAGACGCTCTATCGCGCCGGCAGCGACTCCCCGATCGTCGATGCACTGGTCGCAGCCGCGGCGGCCGGCAAGGACGTGACGGTGATCATCGAGCTGCGGGCACGCTTCGACGAGGAGGCGAACATCGAGCTGTCCAATCGGCTGCAGGAGGCCGGTGCGCACGTCATGTACGGTGTGGTCGGCTACAAAACGCACGCCAAGCTCGCCCTGGTGGTGCGCCGCGAGCCGGGCGGCATCCGCCGCTACTGCCACCTCGGCACCGGCAATTACCACCCGCGCACGGCCCGCCAGTACACCGACTACGGGCTGTTCACTTGCCGCGAGGACGTCGGCCAGGACGTGCACGAGCTGTTCCTCGAGCTGACGAGCCTGACGCGCACCCCGAGCCTGCATCGGCTGGTGCAGTCGCCATTTGGCCTGCACGCGGCGGTGCTGGAGAAAATCGAGCGCGAGCGCGAGCACGCACAGGCCGGCCGGCCGGCGCGCATCATTGCCAAGATGAACGCGCTGGTCGAGCAAGAATCGATCGAGGCGCTCTATCGGGCTTCGCGGGCGGGCGTGAAGATCGATCTGATCGTACGCGGAGTGTGCGCGCTGCGCCCGGGCGTACCCGGGGTATCGGAGAACATCGAGGTGCGCTCCATCGTCGGTCGATTTCTCGAGCATTCGCGCACTTTCTACTTCCACAACGGCGGCCAGAGCGAAATCTACTGCGCGAGCGCCGACTGGATGGAGCGGAACTTCTTCCACCGCATCGAGGTGGCTTTCCCGATCGAGCGCGCCTCGCATCGCACGCGCATCCTCGAGGACCTCGAGCTCGCGCTGCGCGACAACACCCAGGCATGGCGGCTGCTACCCGATGGGGGGTACGAGCGGCTCGCGGGGCCGGAGCAAGAGCGCATCAGCCTCCAGGGCGAGCTGCTGGCGCGCAATGCCGCCGGCAGTGTGTTCAGCAGCGGCGGTTGAGTCCGGCGCGGCTCAACGGCCGAGGCCCGGGACCCTCAGGCTCAGCCCCGCCGCGCGCAGATACTCCACTTCCTGACGCAGATCGGCTTGTGTCAGCGGATGGTCCGCGAGCCAGCGCCCCGGAAACGCGAGCTGCAACGAGTTGAGCCGGGCGGCGAGCCGGATCCGCGGCAGCGCGGCCCGACCACGCCCGCGGTGCAGCAGCACCGCCAGACGCAGCAGCACGATCAGACGCAGCGCGTGCCGATCCCAGGGCGGCGGCAGCTCGCGCAGGCCGTCGCGAGCGAGCTTGCGCCGATGCGCACCGACCAGGCGCGCGAGCAATCGCTGCTCACTGCGGGAGAATCCCGGCATGTCGGCGTTCTCGAGCAGATATTCGCCGTGGCGGTGATAGCCGCTGTGCGCGACGTCGAGCCCGATCTCGTGCAGGCACGCCGCCCATTTCAACATCAGGGCGGCCTGCGGATCGTTGCCGAGCTTCCACGGCGTGCGCGCACCCTTGAGGAATTTCAGCGCCGTGTCCGCTACTCGCCCGGCTTGCTCGGTGTCGACGTGGTAGCGCAGCTGCATGCTGCGCACGGTCCGCTCACGCGCATCCTCGTCCGTGTAGCGTCCGACCATGTCGTACAGAAGTCCCTCGCGCAGCGCGCCGTCGACGACCCGCATCTCCTTCACGCCGAGCACTTTGAAGATCTCCGCCAGAATCGCGACGCCGCCCGGGAACACCGGCCGGCGCTCTTCGGTGACGGCCCAGAAGCGCAGCTCCCGCGTGTGGCCCGCCGCGACAACCTGATTCGCCAGCCGCTCGATGCCGCTCGCCGTGATGACATTCGTGCGCGGATTGAGCTCACGAATGGCCTCGCCGATGGCCCGCACCGTGCCCGAGCTGCCCGCGCAGACCTGCCAGCCGCGGCGCCGGAACGTGTCGAGCAGTGGCGCGAGCTGCTGACGGACCGCCACCCGGGCCGCCGCCATGCGCTTGGCGGAGATCTTGCCCTCGGCGAAGTAGCGCTCGCTGATCACGACACAGCCGACACGCACGCTCTCGAGCTCGATCGGTGTCAAACCCCGTCCGATGATCAGCTCGGTGCTGCCGCCGCCGATGTCCACGATCAGCCGCCGCTGCGGCTCGCGCGGCAGATTCGTCGCGACGCCGGCGTAAATCAGCCGCGCCTCCTCGCGTCCGGAGATGATCTCGATGGGATGGCCGAGCGCCGCGCGCGCGCGCGCCAGAAACGGCTCCTTGCGATGCGCGACACGCAGCGCGCTGGTCCCGACGGCACGTACGGTGCCGGCCCGCATGGCGCGCAGCCGCTGGCCGAAGCGCTCCAGACACGCGATCGCCCGCGCGGCCGCCGCACGATCGAACTCCCCATTGGCCTCGACACCGGAGGCGAGCCGCACCATCTCGCGCAGCCGATCGATGATGACCAGCTGGCCGTGCGAATACCTCGCCACGACCATATGGAAGCTGTTCGAGCCTAAGTCGACGGCTGCGAGGACATCCGGAACGGGGCGACTCGATTTGCGGGGGGTGCGGGTTGCGCGGGAAGCGGCCGTGCGCACGCGGCTTGCCGCCGGCTCAGGCGGAGAACGAAGACCCGCAACCGCACGTGGTCGTGGCGTTGGGGTTGCGAATGACGAACTGCGCGCCCTCGAGCCCCTCGCGATAGTCGATCTCGGCTCCCATGAGGTATTGCGCGCTCATGGGGTCGACCAAAAGTTTCACGCCCTGGTTCTCCACGCAGGTATCCCCATCCTGCACCTGCTCGTCGAACTCGAACCCGTACTGCAGTCCCGAGCACCCACCGCCCTGCACGAAGACGCGCAGCATGAGATTGGGATTGCCCTCGCCACGGATCAGGTCGCCGACCTTGCGGGCGGCCGCATCGGTGAAGACGAGCGCGGTTTCGGAGGCGACTTCGGTGGTACTCATGTCAGCAGTCTAGAAGCTGGGGCCGTCCAGGTCAAAGATCCTTCCGCGCCGGCCGGTCAGGGTACGCCAATGACGTCCCAGGGGTAGGCTCGGATGAGCGGCGCGATATGCGCATGGCGAGCGCGCACCGTGACCGTGAGGTACTTGGGCTTGAACCCTGGCGGGAGCACCAAGTCTTCCCGCAGTTCCTGATAATAGCGGAACCGATAGCGCATGCCCGTGGAGCTACCGGTCAGGCTCCGGTTGTCGAGCGTCGCCCTGCCCGGCCCGACGCCATCCACCGATACGCTCACCGTACCGCTCACGGCGCCATCGGGTCGGTCGGCCCGCAGCAGGGACAAGTGGAGGCGATAGTGACCAGCCCGCCGGCCGCTCGCGAGCAGCACCTCACCCACCCGCAGACCGATCGGTGGGGCGCCCTGCGCGACCACATCCTTGTAGAACGCGAGCTTCTCGGACAGACGGGCAATGTGGGCCTGCAGATCCGCGATCGTCCGCGTGATCACCTGCGCCTCACGAGCATGAGCTGCATTCACCGTCTGCAACTCCAGCAGCTGGGCCTGCAGCGCGCGCTCGGCGTGCTCGAGCCGCACGATCGTGGCCTGCTGCGCGTCCCGCTCGCGCACGGCCCCGATGATGTTGTAGCCGGCGGCGAAGCGCCCGGCCTCGAAGGTCAGGTACAGCGCCAGCGCGGCGCCGAGCGCCCGTCCGATTCGAGCCGCCCGGCGCCGCGGCGGCGGGCAGACCCCGGCACCTTGGACCGGATCGGTCGTGCTCACGCCCCGCCGCTTCTGGTCCCGGCCGTGTCCGCGGGACCGCGCGTCAGGGTGTTCCACCACGCCGGCAGGGCCGGCTGGCCGGCCGGAAAGGCCGCGGGCGCCAACTCCACGAGCGCGCTCTGGTACACCTTGCGCTTGAAGTAGATCACTTCGCGGGCCGGCTCCCAGAATTGCGCCCAGCGCCACCCGTCGAATTCGGGCTCCTCGCCCGTGCTCGTGAAGTCGAATGCCGCGGGCTCGCGGGCAAGCCGCAGCAGAAACCAGCGTTGCTTCTGTCCGATGCACAGCGGCTGGCGGTCACGACGGATGTAGCGCGGCGGCAGCCGGTACCGCAGCCATCGCGCGGTGCTGCCGACGAGCTCGACATCGGCTTGCGCCAAGCCGATCTCCTCGCGCAGCTCGCGATAGAGCGCCTGCTCGAGCCGCTCACCCTCCCGGATCCCGCCCTGAGGGAACTGCCAGCCCTTGCCCCCGGTGCGGCGCCCGAGGAACACGGCCCCGTCGCGGCGCATCAGCACGATGCCCACGTTCGCCCGGAAGCCGTCTGAATCGATGATATCGTTGGTCATCTCAATATCTGATCCGGGTGCGCCCGCGGCGCCGGCGGACATTTA
>JAJZMI010000179.1 GCA_021798335.1 Pseudomonadota bacterium
ATCAGCCCGGAGATCGTATCGCCGGTGCGCAGATTGAAGCGGCGGATCTGGCTGGGGCTGATGTAGATGTCGTCGGGACCGGCAAGATAGGAGCCGTCGGCCGAGCGCAGAAAGCCGAAGCCGTCCTGCAGGATCTCGAGCACGCCGTCGCCGTATATGTTCTCGCCGTTGCGGGCATGCGCCTTGAGGATCGAGAAGATGATGTCCTGCTTGCGCGAGCGGGCGAGATTCTCCAGCCCCATGGACTCAGCGACCTTGACGAGCGCGTGGACGGGCTTGGACTTGAGGTCCGTCAGGCTCATCGAGTTGCGCGACTGCGCGAGCTCGGTCGGACTGATGATCTCGGATTCGTCGGCCTCGAACAGGTCGTCGTGCGGCAGCTCCTCCGGACGGCCGCCGGTGTTGCCGTTGGCGCGGTTGCCATCGCGGTCACGATTGCCGTGGCGCTGACCCTTGGACCTGTTGCGGCCCTGATTGCCGAGGTAGCCTCTCACAGATTGGTTTCCAGAAATGCCGACAGTTGTGATTTGGACACGGCCCCGACCTTCTGGGCCTCGACCGCGCCGTTCTTGAACAGAATCAGCGTCGGAATGCCGCGGATGCCGTACCGCGGCGGAGTCTGCGGATTCTCGTCGATATTGAGCTTGGCGATCGTCACGCGCTCGCTGTACTCGCCGGCGATCTCCTCGAGTATCGGGGCGATCATCTTGCAAGGACCACACCATTCCGCCCAGAAATCGAGCAGCACCGGCTTATCGGAATGCAGGACGTCCTGCGCGAATGTGGCGTCTGTGGTATGGACAATGTGCGGATTGCTCACGCGGGTCAACCTCCGTCGAAGGCAGAGTCTTTAATCGGTATCAGCGAAGGGTTATCGAGGCCGGGTGGCGGGCTGGAGAGCGCCCCTGCCGGAAATGCCCGTCAAACGGTTACACTAACTCGTGAAGTAATGAGGTATCGAGCTTGGTTCAATTTAGGATGGTGCCTGCTTGGAATGCCCTCTTGGGCCGGCAGGCGCGGACCGGCTGGTCCGCCCACTGGGGACTTTTTAGCCCTTTCAGAGCGTTTTTGCAAGAGCCTCGCGGGGGCGGGAGGGCGCAACACCCCAAGCCGCACCACCCGCCGCGTCCCCGGCCCGGAACCCGGGACGACACTGCTCCGTCTCGCCCGCCACGGGCGCGGCGTCGTGTAGTATGAAGAGATACCAGTGTCAATGATACCACAAATGCACCAGCGGCGCCGTCCCCCGGGGTTCGGGCGGACTCGGCTCACGCGGGAGAATCGATGAACGAACCCTCCGCCCAAACCACGACCTTCGAGAGTCTCGGTCTCGCCCCGCCGGTCCTGGCTGGCATCCGTGAGACGGGCTTCGCTCGCTGCACACCCATACAAGCCCAGACCCTGCCGATCGCCCTCACCGGCCGCGACGTGGCCGGCCAGGCCCAGACCGGCACCGGCAAGACGGCCGCGTTCCTGGTTGCCCTCTACCATACCCTGCTCACGCGTGCGCCGCCCCCGGGACGCACCCGCACCTCGGTCCGCGCCCTGATCGTCGCCCCGACCCGCGAGCTCGCGGTCCAGATCCATCACGATACGGAAGCGCTCGGCCGGCACACCGGCCTGAAGCACGCCGTGGTCTACGGCGGCATCGACTACGAGAAGCAGCGCCGCACGCTCGAGGAAGGCATCGATGTGCTGATCGGCACACCGGGGCGGCTGATCGACTACTACAAGCAGCACGTCTACGATCTGAAGCACGCGCAGGCGCTGGTGCTCGATGAGGCGGACCGGATGTTCGACCTCGGCTTCATCGCCGACATCCGCTACCTGCTGCGCCGGCTGCCGCCGCCCGAGCGGCGCCAGTCCATGTTGTTTTCGGCAACGTTGTCCTATCGCGTGCTGGAGCTCGCTTACGAGCACATGAACAACCCGGAACTGGTGCGCATCGAACCGGACAGGAAGACCGTCGAGGGCGTCCGTCAGATCATGTACTACCCCTCGATGGAGGAGAAGATCCCGCTGCTGATCGGGCTGCTGCGCCAGAGCGAGGCGCACCGCACCATGGTCTTCGTCAACACCAAGCGGATGGCCGAGCGGCTCGAGGTCGTGCTGCGGGCGAACGGATTTCACGCCCAGGCGATCTCCGGCGACGTGCCCCAGGCCAAGCGGCTGCGTTTCCTGCGTGACTTTCACAACGGCGATCTCGCGGTGCTGATCGCCACCGACGTCGCCTCGCGCGGACTGCACATCCCGGAGGTCAGTCACGTCTTCAATTTCGACCTGCCGCAGGATGCGCCCGACTATGTCCATCGCATCGGCCGCACCGCGCGCGCCGGGGCCGAAGGCGATGCCATCAGCTTCGCCTGCGAGGAATATGCCGTCGGACTGCCGGAAATCGAGCAATATATCGGCCGCAAGATACCCTCCGCGCCGATCTCACCGGACCTGCTGGCCGGTGGGCTTGCCCAGCCCCAGATGCCGCCGAGCCATCGCCGGGGTCCGCACCGCGGCCACACACAGGGATCGCGGCCGCCCCGCAGCACCGGGCCGGGGGGCAGGCGGGGACGCGGCAAGCCACACCGTTCGGGATGATGCTCCGCCCGGGCGCGGGCGTATGATACAAGCGGAGACGGACGGGCAGCATACGGGGCCGCGGGACAGCGCGCGCCATCCTGGATTTGCCGCCGCAGCAGGGCGCCATGACGGATACCGAAAGCGAAAACAACATCGATCGCGAGCTGTTCCGCAACATGGAAAAGCTGAGACAGCTGCGCATCGCGCATCGCGACCTGGACGAGGTGATCGGCCGGCTCTCGCTCGATCTGCACATCGATGAGCTGCAACTGAAGCGCCTGAAGAAGC
Source organism: Pseudomonadota bacterium (assembly GCA_021798335.1). Taxonomy (GTDB): domain Bacteria; phylum Pseudomonadota; class Gammaproteobacteria; order Steroidobacterales; family Steroidobacteraceae; genus 13-2-20CM-66-19. The sequence continues at coordinate 2,863 of JAJZMI010000179.1, forward strand.
GCAAGCTGATCCTGAAGGATCAGATCACCCGGCTCGAGAGCGAGCTGATCCCCGACTTGAACGCCTAGCCGCAAGAGGTGCGGGGGGAGAGCCCCCTCGGCGTCCCGGGGCGAACCGACCTCTCAGGACGCCTTCACGGCCTGCTGCATCAGCGCCCAGAGCGCCTCGACGTGACGGCGCTCGGTTCCTTCCACCCCGAGCGAGACCCGCACCATCCAGCGGCCGTCGAGCATGGCCGGCGTCAGGTATGCGTGTCCGGATTCGTTGATGTGCCGGGCCCAGGCCAGAGTGTGCCGATCGAGCCCGTCGCCCCCCAGACCAGGCGGCTCATGACGCACGCAGACCGTCTGCAACGGCACCGGGGCAAGCCGCCGCCAGTGCGCCGCCTCATCGATGCGATCGGCGAGCCACTGGGCATGCGCCAGATCGCGCCGCAGTCGGGCCGCAAGCCCGCTCACGCCCTGCTCGCGGATCAGAAACCACAGCTTCAGGGCCCGAAAACGCCGGCCGAGCGGCACGCCCCAGTCACGCAGATTCTTCACCTGCTCGTCCGCGGCCGTGCGCAGGTAGCTCGGACTGCTCGACATGACCCGGATCAGATGCTGCGGGTCGCGCACGTAGTACAGCGAGCAGTCGAAGGACGCGCCCAGCCACTTGTGCGCATTGACAACCAGCGAGTCGGCGGCCTCGACGCCCTCCCACAGCGGACGGCACTCGGGCAGGATCATGGCCGAGCCGGCCATGGCGGCATCGACGTGCAACCAGAGCCGGTGGGTTTGCGCGATGGCGGCCAGCTCATCGAGCGGGTCGACCGCGGTGGTTGCCGTCGAGCCGACGGTCCCGACGAGCGCGCAGGGACGTGCGCCCCGGCGCACATCTTCCTCGACTGCATCGCGCAATGCATCCGGGCGCATTCGATACTGCTCGTCCACCGGCACGACGCGCACATTGTCGCGCCCGAACCCGGCCAAAAGCGCCGCCTTCTCCACCGAGCTGTGACTTTGGCTCGATAGGTAGACCGTCAACGGTGCCGCGCTGGCCTGCAGGCCCCCGTGCGCGGCGCCGTAGTCCGTCGCGCGCTCGCGCGCACACAGCAGGGCCACCAGCGTCGAGGTCGAGGCGGTATCCTGGATGACCCCGCTCCAGCCCTCCGCGAGCCCCATCATCTGGCGCATCCAGTCGCAGACCACCTCCTCGAGCTCGGTCAGCGCCGGGCTCGCCTGCCAGTTCAGGCCGAGCTGCGCCAGTCCCGTGCTCGCGAAATCGCCGAGCACGGCCGCAAGCGCGCTGTTGGACGGAAAGTACGCGAAGAAGCGCGGATCTTGCCAATGCGTACATGCCGGCAGAACCAGGTTGGAGAGGTCCGCGAGAATCTCCTCCATGGGCTCCCCATCGCGCGGCGGACCGGCCGGCAGGCGGCAGCGCAGCGCTCCGGGGTCCATCCGAGCCACGACCGGGAAGGCCCCCGCGGCGCAGTCGCGCCGGTAGTCGGCGATCCAGTCGATCAACTGATGGCCGAAACGGCGGAATTCTTCGTGATCCACGGCCGCAGCGCTCCCGCGGGGCACGGCTAAGCCGTGCCACCCACCGTCAGACCTTCGATTTTCAGGGTCGGTTGGCCGACGCCGACCGGGACGCTCTGACCTTCCTTGCCGCAGGTGCCGACGCCCTCATCGAGCTTCAGATCGTTGCCCACCAGGGTCACCCGCGTGAGCACGTCCGGGCCGTTGCCAATGAGCGTGGCGCCCTTCAGGGGGGCCCCGAGGCGGCCGTTCTCGATGGCATACGCTTCGCTGGCCGAGAACACGAACTTGCCGGAGGTGATATCCACCTGCCCGCCGCCGAAGTTCACCGCATAGATGCCACGTTCCACCGAGCCAATGATCTCCTGCGGGTCGTACGGCCCGGGCCGCATGTAGGTGTTGGTCATGCGCGGCATGGTCACGTGCGCAAACGACTCGCGACGGCCGTTGCCGGTCGGGCGCTGCCCCATGAGCCGGGCGTTGAGCCGATCCTGCATGTACCCGCGCAGGATGCCGTCCTCGATGAGCGTCGTGCATTGCGTCGGGGTACCCTCGTCATCGACGTTGAGCGAGCCGCGTCGATTCGGCAACGTTCCGTCATCGACCACCGTGCAGCCGGGCGCGGCAACGCGCTCACCGATACGGTTGGCGAACGCGGAAGTGCCCTTGCGATTGAAATCCCCCTCCAGTCCGTGACCGATCGCCTCGTGCAAGAGAATGCCGGGCCAGCCCGGACCGAGCACGACGGTCATGGTGCCGGCCGGCGCCGGCACGGCCTCGAGGTTGATCAGCGCCTGACGCGCCGCCTCGCGCGCCAGGCGCTGCGGGGTGTCGTTCGCAACCAGTTCCGCGAGCGAGTACCGCCCGCCCGCTCCGCAGTAGCCCTGCTCACGGCGGCCGTTCTGCTCGACCAACACCGACACGTTCATGCGCACCAGCGGGCGGGCGTCGGCGGCCAGCTCCCCCTCGCTGTTGGCGATCAAGATCACTTGATGAACGGCCACCAGGCTGGCCGTGACGTGCACGACGCGCGGATCGATCCGGCGCGCCACCTGGTCGACACGCTCGAGCCAGGCGACCTTGTCGGTGTCGCCCAGCGTCAGCAACGGATCGGCCGGCAGGTAGAGCTGATGGCCGCTGCGCTCGTGCCAGGCGCGCACGCGCCGCTCGCCGCCCCGCAGGGCGATCGCGCGCGCCGCGTGCGAGGCCTCGGTCAGCGCCGGCAGCATGATCTCGTCGGAGTACGCGAAGCCGGTCTTCTCGCCGCTGAGCGCCCGCACGCCCACACCCTGCTCGATGCTGGCGCTGCCGTCACGCACGATCCCATCCTCGAGCGACCAGGACTCCTGGCGCGAGAGCTCGAAGTACAGGTCCGCGTAGTCGACCGAGTGCGCCAGCACCTCCGCGAAGACGTGCTCGAGCCGGCCGTCCAGACCACTCGGCCGCAGGATCAGATCGCGGGCGAGAGTCAACGCATCGGGGCGGGTCTGATCATTCATGTGCATTTTCCGTCAGGGTACGGGCGGTTTCCATGCCGAGCACGCGGTGGCGCAGTGCCGGAAAACTCTCTCGGTCGCGCTGCTCGGCCTGCAGATCGATGTCCGCCATGACACAGCCGGTGCCGTGCGGGCACCGCGCGAGCACGCGACCCCAATGGTCGGCGATCAGGCTGTCGCCGTAGGTCTCGCGACCGTTCGGGTGCGGGCCCCACTGCCCGGCGGCGATGACCGCGCAGAGGTTCTCGATGGCGCGCGCGCGCAGCAACACTTCCCAGTGCGCACGCCCCGTCGCGACGGTGAAGGCCGCCGGCACGGCGAACAGCTGGGCGCCCTGCGCGGCCATGGCGCGATACAGCTCGGCGAAGCGCACATCATAACAAACCGACAGGCCGAGCCGGCCGGCCGGCGTGTCGAGCACCACGACGGCGGCGCCCGGGGCGATGTGCGCGGACTCGCAGTAACTCTCGGACCGCTCCGGCAGCCGCACGTCGAACAAGTGAATCTTGTCGTAGCGCGCGCGCCGCGCGCCGCTTGCGTCGTAGACGAGGCTCGCGGCTGCGACGCGGCCGTCGGCCGCGCCGGTCACCGGCACGGTGCCGCCGACGATCCACAGTCCGAGGCGGCGGGCGCTCTCGGCCAGGAAGTCCTGGATGGGGCCCTCGCCGTCGGGCTCCCCGATTGCGCGCTTGTCGGCATCGCGCCGCCCCATGAACGCGAAATTCTCGGGCAACACGGCCAGGCGCGCCTCGCCGGCGGCGGCCGTCTCGAGCAGCGTGCGCGCCGCGGCGAGATTGGCGCGCACATCAGACCCGGAGTTCATCTGCAGGGCTGCGACGATCGTCATCGGGGAAGCCTACTCCCTCCGGCGTCCGCGCGCCTCACAGCGCCACGACATCGAACTGATCCACGCCGTAGAGCGCCTCGACCTGCAGCCGCACCGTGCGTCCGACCTGCCCCTGCAGCGCCGCCAGAGCGGCCGATTCGGCCTCGAGCAGCCGGTCCACCACGGCCTGATGCGCCAGCACCAGCAGCTCCCCGCCCACGCGCCCCTGGCGCAGCAGCTCGCGGAAGATCTCATTGCAGACCGTCTCGGCCGTCTTGACGAATCCACGTCCTTCACACGCCCGGCACGGCTCGCACAGCAGGTGCGCCAGACTCTCGCGCGTGCGCTTGCGAGTCATCTCGAGCAGCCCCAGGGGCGAGAAGTTGACGATGCGCGTCTGCGCCCGGTCCCCGGCCAGCGAGCGCTCGAGCGCCGCGAGAATCTGCCGCCGATGCGACTCTTCATGCATGTCGATGAAGTCGATGATGATGATCCCGCCGAGATTGCGCAGCCGCAGCTGCCGGCCGATCACTTCGGCCGCCTCGAGATTGGT
>JAJZMI010000026.1 GCA_021798335.1 Pseudomonadota bacterium
ATCAGCCGGTCGGGCGCGATCGCGGCATGGCGCTCGAGGAGAGCCAGTCGCTGTTGATGGAGATGATCGTCTGCCGCAGCCGGCCGTTCGTGCAGTACGTGCAGCCTTTGCTCGTGAAGCACTTTGGTGTCAGCGGACCGGAGTGGGACGTCGAGAACATCTACGCGCATCTGACGCGCGTGCGGCGAGGACTGGTCCGCGTCGATGCGGACGAGCTCACGTATCCGCTGCATATCATGCTGCGCTACGATCTGGAGAAGCAGCTGCTGTCCGGGGAGCTGGCCGTTCGCGATCTTCCGCAAGCCTGGAATGCGGGCATGCAGGAGCGACTCGGGGTCTGCCCCGATTCCGACGCGCGGGGGTGCCTGCAGGACGTTCACTGGGCGGTCGGGTCGTTCGGGTACTTCCCGTCCTACGCGCTCGGCGCCGTGATCGCCGCGCAGCTGAACGAGAGCCTGCGCAACAGCGTCCCGGCCCTGGATGAGCAGCTCGCGCGCGGGGAGTTCTTCGGCCTGCTCGGGTGGCTGCGCACCCACGTGCACGGCCTCGGCGCCAAAGTGCCGGTACAGGATCTGCTGCGCGACGCGACCGGCAAGCCGCTCTCGGCGGCCGCCTACATCCGCTATGTCGAAGCGAAGTACCTGGAATCGGTCGCGAGCGAGGCGGCCTGAGTGGACGGCTCGGTCACCATGTCGCGGACATTGGCGCGTCTGCAGGCGAAATTGCGCGGTCAGGTCGGCAAAGCGATCGAGGATTACGCCATGATCAGCGCGGGCGACCGCGTCATGGTGTGCCTCTCCGGCGGCAAGGACTCCTACACCCTGCTCGACCTGCTGCTCTCGCTCAAGCGCAGCGCGCCGGTGGACTTCGAGATCCTCGCCGTGAACCTCGATCAGAAGCAGCCGGGATTTCCGGCCCATGTCCTGCCGGAATATCTCACCGCGCTCGGCGTGCCGTTTCACATCATCGAGCAGGATACCTACAGCGTGGTCAAGCGGGTGATACCCGAGGGACGCACGATGTGCGGCCTGTGCTCGCGCCTGCGCCGCGGCGCGCTGTATCGGTTTGCCGCCGAGCACGGGGTTACCAAGATCGCTCTGGGCCATCACCGCGACGACATCGTCGAAACTCTGTTTCTCAACCTGTTCTTCGGCGGACGTCTGAAGGCCATGGCGCCGAAGCTGTTGTCCGAGGACGGCCGGCACGTGGTGATCCGGCCGCTCGCCTATCTGCCCGAGCGCGACATTGCGCGCTATGCGCGCGGCCGGGGTTTTCCGCTCATCCCCTGCACGCTGTGCGGCAGCCAGGCGAATCTTCAGCGGCTCGCCGTCAAGCGCATGCTGGCCGACTGGGAGCGCACCCAGCCGGGGCGCACGGAGAGCATTTTCTCGGCATTGCGGCACATCGAGCCCGGTTCCCTCGCCGATGCCCGCCTGTTTGATTTTGCGGGCCTCGATGCGCGGCGACTCGCGCCGGCGGTGTTTCCGAAAACGCCCGCCTGAGTGCTGCACCCGAATGGACGCCGCCGATCCCGCGCCGCCGCTGGCCAATGCCTACTGGGTCCTGCCGGGAGAGCTGCTCGCCGGCGAGCATCCGGTCGGGCCGAGCTCCGAGTCGACCCTCGAGCGTCTCTCCCGACTGCGCTCGGGTGGGATTGCCTGCATCATCGATCTGACCGCGCCGCAGGAAGTGGGCTCTTATGACGACGCGCTGCCGCTCGCCGTCGAGTACCGGCGCAAGCCGATCCCCGATCACGGTGTGCCCGAGCGCCGCGAGCACATGGGCGAGATTCTCGATTGTCTGCATGGGGCGCTGCGCGCCGGCCGGCCGACTTATGTGCACTGTCGCGCCGGCATCGGCCGCAGCGCCACCGTCATGGGCTGTTTCCTGGTCGAGCGGGGCCTCACGGGCGAGCAGGCGCTCGATGAGTTGGCGCGGCTGTGGAAACAGTCGGAGCGCTCGCGCGACTGGGCGATCATTCCCGAGACCCCCGCGCAGGCCGAGTATGTCCGGCTCTGGAGGCCGCGGGTGTCCGTCGCGCCACAGCCCGACGAGCCGGCTGATCCGCTGCTCGATCCGGGGGCGCTGTCCGCGGCCCGCGCGTTGCGCGAGCGATTCCTCGGAGCGCTGCTCGGCCTTGCCGTCGGTGATGCGGTTGCCGCTGCCACGCAGTACCGTCGTGCCGGTACTTTCGCGCCCGTGGCCGATGTGCTCGGCGGTGGCCCGTTCGGTCTGCCGCGGGGGGGATGGAGCGATGACACGGCCATGGCGCTGTGCCTGGCCGAGAGTCTGCTCGAGTGCGGCGGCTTCGACCCGCTCGATCAGGTCGAGCGCTACCGGCGCTGGCAGTGTGAGGGCCATCTGTCGGCGACCGGCCGATGCCTCGGCATTACCGCGAGCACCTCCCGGGCGCTGGCGGTGGCCAAGTGGCGCCAGCAGCCGTTTTCCGGCTCCCACGATCCGACGCGACTCGATCCGGAACCGCTCTCGCGAGTCGCTCCGGTCGTGTTGTTCAACTTCGCCTCGCCGCAAGAAGCGGTGCACAGTGCGAGTGAAGCGGCGCGCACGACCTGCCAGGTGAACGCGGTGCTGGCGGCCTGCGCCGAGCTTGCGCGTGCGCTGCTTGCCGCGCTCAGCGGCGCGTCCAAGTCGCACGTTCTCGCCCATCAGAGCGCCGCGCCCGGGCCCGGTGCGGGCAAGGGCGCAGCACAGGTGTTGGCGGGGGCCTTCGAAGCATTCGGCGCTACGGACACGTTTCGCGATGCGGTGCTGCATGCGGCCAATCTCGGGGGAGATTCGGACGTTACCGCGGCGGTTTGCGGCCAGCTCGCCGGGGCCTTCTACGGTGCAAATGCCATTCCGCGCCCCTGGCGCGAGGCGCTGCTGCGCGCCGAGCTGATCGAATCCTTCGCCGATCGGCTGCTGGCGCGCGCGCTCGAGCGGTTGGGCTGAGATGGCCCGCGCCACCCGGCCCCCGAGCCCGCGCCGCGCGCGTCCCGCACGCAAGGCCTGGAGCCGGCTGAGCGACGATGAGCTGCTGAAGCTGCGTTTCTGCGACCTCGGACTGACGGTGCGCGGCTCGCCGATCGAGCGCGGCGTGCGGCGTCTTTACGCCGAGCTGCGTGCGCGGGGGATCCGCTGCCAACCGCACGTGTGGCTCGCGGAGGAATGGTTCACCCCGGACGGAGTGCCGGGCATCGCGGTGCCGTTTTATCTCGCGCATCCACGTCTGACGCGCCTCGAGCGGCACTTCATGACGCAGGCAGAGGGCGGCGATTCCCGGTCCTTCATGCGGATTCTACGTCATGAGGCCGGCCATGCGATCGACAACGCCTATCGCCTGCGCAGGCGCAAGTGCTGGCGCGAGGTGTTCGGGTCCGCCTCGCAGCGCTACCCGCAGCGCTACACGGCCCGACCCGCCAGTCGCCGCTACGTGCATCATCTGGGAGACTGGTATGCGCAGGCGCATCCGACCGAGGATTTCGCCGAGACGTTCGCCGTGTGGTTGACGCCGCGCTCGGCCTGGCGCACGCACTATGCCGGCTGGCCCGCGCTGCGCAAGCTCCTGCTGGTCGAGCAGCTGATGACCGAGGCGCGCGGGCGCGTGCCGCCGGTGCGCAATCGAACGCGCATCGAGCCGATCGAAACCAACCGTCGAACGCTCGGTGAGCACTATCGCCGCAAGCTCGCCCACTACGGGCGGTACCGGCGCAGCACGATCGATGTGCTGTTGCAATGGCTGTTCAGCGCCGAGCGGCCACGGCGCGACGCGCTTCGGGTCGCGACGCTGCTGCGGGCCAACCGGCGCGCGCTGATCGAGAGGGTCTCGCGCGAACGCGGTCTGACGCGCTATAGTGTGCGTGAAATCGTACGCGCCATGATCGACCGCAGCGACGCGTTGCAGCTCTACATCCGCGGCGACCGCCGCGATGCCGTGCACGTCGCACGCTGGCTGTTGGAGAGATTGGCGTCGCTCTATTCGCAGGGCGAGACACCGCATATGCCGTTATGAAGAAGCTGCGCACGCTGGTCGTGGTGCACGCAAGCCTCGTGCCGCCGGAGTCGATCGAAGGGCACACCGAAAAGGAAATCGACGAGTGGCGCACCGAGTACAACGTCATCACGACGCTGCGCGGCCGTGGCCACGACGTCCGATGCCTGGGGGTGCTCGACAGCCTGACGGAGATGCGTCAGGCGATTGCCGAGTGGAAGCCGAGCGTCGTGTTCAATCTGCTCGAGGAGTTCAACGGCATCGTCACCTACGACCAGCACGTCGTGGCTTATCTTGAGCTGTTGCGCCAACCCTATACGGGGTGCAATCCGCGCGGCCTGCTGCTCTCGCGCGACAAGCCGCTGTCCAAGCAGCTGCTGGCCTATCATCGTATTCCGACACCGGGTTTCGCGGTGTTCCGGCGCGGCACCCGCGTGCGCGTGCCCCGCAAGCTGGTCTTTCCGCTGTTCGTGAAGTCGACCACCGAGGATGCCTCCCTCGGCATCGCCCAGGCCTCGGTGGTGGAGGATGCCGCGCGCCTGAAGGAGCGCGTCGAGTTCATGTACGAGCAGATCGGCTCCGATGCGCTGGTCGAGGAGTACATTCCGGGCCGCGAGCTGTACGTCGGGGTGCTCGGCAACGAGCGGCTGACGCGCCTGCCGGTCTGGGAGATGGTCTTCGGCCGGATGCCCGAATCGTTGCCCGCGATCGCCACGCGCAAGGTCAAATGGGACCGCTCGTACCGCGACCGCTACGGCATTACGACGCGCGCGGCAACCGACCTGCCGGATGGAATACTGGCGCAACTCGACAAGCTCTCGCGGCGCATCTACCGGGCGCTCGGCATGTCGGGGTATGCCCGCATGGATTTCCGCCTGGCCGCCGATGGCCGTATCTACGCGCTGGAAGCCAATGCGAATCCCAACCTGGAAGAGGGCGAGGACTTCGCCGAATCGGCGCTTGCCGCCGGCATCGGGTACAGCGAGTTGCTCGAGCGGCTGATGTCGCTCGGGTTGTCTTATCGGGCGCTGTGGCGATGATGGCCGCGATGGACGCGATGCTCACGAGGCGCAACAGCGGCCGATGACCGCCGTAGCGCTTGCAGGCCCGCCGCCGGAGCCGCGAGCGCACAGGCGCGATATCCCGCTGGAACATCACCGCCGTCAGCACTCCCGGCGGCATGCTGCCAGCGTCGGCCGTACCCTGGCCGCAAGAGATCCCGACGGATTTCACAACTCCGAGCGATCGACTTTGTCAAACGGATGTCGTTCCATATAAGAGGGAATCGCCCCGGAGGTCATTGTCGTATGTCCGCAGCGAGAGTCCAGCCGGTCGTCAATCTGAAGGAATACTTCAAGGATGCGCTGCATGCGGCGCTGGTGAATCAGCGCCTCTCGGTCGAGGGTGAGACCGAGCATTACGTGGTCAATGTGCTGACGCTGTTTGCGCGCTCGGAAGCGCTGTTCGAGCCGACCCCGGCCGGGCGGCGTCTCAAGCCGCTCGTCGTCCTGCTGTCCGAAGCGCTGGAGGCGCGTACGCGCGACGAGCGCAACCGCGGTCTGCAGCGGCTCGGGGACGTGTCGCTGTTCATCGCCGGGTTCCTGGCGCGGGGATTCGCCCGCAAGGTCGTCGACATCGACTATCACATCGCCATGGGCGGGTGCGCCTACGGCACGCTGGCGCGCACCCTGAGCTCGCGCGGCGCGCGCGCGCTGGCGCAGGTGTACGCGGAGCTCGCCGAGAAATTCCAGCCCATGGTCGATGCGCTCAACGAGCTGAGCGAGGCCGGCTACGCGCATTCGCAGGAGGACGTGCTGCGCCTGTACGAGCTGTGGGTCAAGACCGGCAGCCGGCGCAGCTACGCGCTGCTGAAGCGGCTCGGCGTCGAGCCGCTCGGCACCGGCAGCGGCGCGCTGCGCGCACTGCATTGAGCGCCATGCTGCTGCGCAGCGCCCAGCGGTTGATCGGCGGCATCTACGATCTGGGTGTCGACTATGACGTGTATGATTTCCTGGTCACCGACCGCGCGAGCCTGCCGCCGCAGGTGCGCGCCCGCGTCAGCCGCGAAGATCTCATCGTGGCGCAGCCGAGCGAGCCGGGCGGGGAGATCGCCCTCTCGCTGTACCTCGATCGCGATCTGCTCGAGCGCTTGCGTTGCGAGGATCCGCTGCACTGTCTGCACGCGGGTAATGTCGCGGACTGGTGGATGGCGCTGGAAGGTGTCAGCCACTTCGTCTACCTCGCCTGGAACGCGAGCCATGACCGGCCGGTCTCGCTGCTCGAGCTCGAAATGCAGGCGGAAATCGACAAATACGTGACGAGCTACTGGCTGTTGCGCCGCCAGAGCCCCGAGCATTTTCCGGCCGAGCTGCGCCGGGCGTTGTTCGAGCGCACGCGCATCGATCCGCGGCTCGCCGACGGGCGCGAGGATCTGTATCGGCATGCCAGCCGCTACGCCGAGCGCTTCTGCCGCCGTCTCGAGCACCTGCTGCGGGGCGCCCGCGCCGGTGAGCGGCGCGGTGTGCTCGCCGAGCTGCGCCGCTTCTATCGCTACACCAACGCGCGCAAGCTCGCGCACATCGAGCGGCTGGCATAGGCGCCCGCCCGAGTCATCGCGCGGCGCGGCTATGGGGACGGTGCGTGGCCGCCCGAGGCGAGGACATAGCGCGCGCGCAGCAGGCCGATGGCCGTCTTGCCGTCGCGGATCTCGCCGCTCTCGGCCCACAGGCAGGCCTGCGGGAACGGCAGCCAGTGCACTTCGATGACTTCCGCCTGCTCGTGCGCCGCGGTGGCCGCCTCGATGTCCGTGGCGAGGAACAGGTGCAGCACCTCGCTGAAGACGCCGGGTGAGCTGAGGTAGGTCCCGAGGCTCCGCCAATCACCGGCGCGCACCCCCGCCTCCTCGGTCAGCTCGCGCCGTGCCGTCTCAAGCGGCGGTTCACCGGGCTCGAGCTTGCCGGCGGGAAGCTCCCAGAGCCAGCCGCCGGCGACGTAGCGATATTGGCGCAGCAGGCACACGCGCTGCTGCGCGTCGATCGCCACCGCCACGGCGCCGCCGGGGTGATGTACGACTTCCAAGGACGCTTGGTGGCCGTTCGGCAGCAGTACTTCGTCGGTGGTGACGGAGATGACGCGGCCCTGAAAATGCATGGTCTGACGGGATGGCGGCATCGCTCAAGCGTAGCACCTCGGGGCCCGCCGGCGCGATGGCGGGCGCTGGGAACGTCGCAGTCCGG
>JAJZMI010000123.1 GCA_021798335.1 Pseudomonadota bacterium
GAGGCCTCGGCCATCGTCCTGGTGGAGCTTTCGGCGAAGTTGCTGGCCGAGCAGATGCCGGCCTGCCGGGAGGTGATGGACATCGTCGCGCGGCGCTTCAACGAGGTGACCGCGTATCGCTGGGGTCGCATCATCGACTTCCTGAAGCTGCACTATGTGCTGACCCGGCGCACGGATACGGCGTTCTGGCGCGACAACGTGGATCCTGCTACCGTTCCGGATCGGCTGCAGGACATGCTGACACTGTGGAAGTATCAATCGCCCTGGTTCTTCGATGAGCTCGACCGGCTGGAGGAGGTCTTTCCCGCGGCGAGCTACCAGTACGTGCTCTATGGCATGGGCTTTCGGACCGAGGTCGTGCCCGAGGATCGGGTCGATTCCGCGGCGGATGCCGCGCGGCTGGTGCAGGAGAATGCCCGGCTGAGCGCCGAGTTGTGCACGCGGCTGCCGAGCAACCGCGAGCTGTTGGACAAGATCTATCAGTACGGGCTGCAGCCCGTCTGAGCGAGCCGCCGCGCCGTGCCATGACCCGCATCGTACCGCTGAACAAAGAACAGCACCGAAACGTGAAGGTGCACGGCCGGCCCTCGGCCGCGTACGGCGACAATCAGCACTTCGTGCAGGTTGTCGTCACGGAATTTCCGCACCTGGTCGTGCGTTATCCCATTCTGTTCGGCAAGCACCAGCAGACCGGACAGTTCCTCTGTGGGGTGATGCTCGGGTTCATCGAGGGCGAGAATCAGTTTCTCGACCAGTGGCGGCGGGATCCGGAGTTTTACCGGCCGCTGATGCTGCAGCGTGGCCCGTTCTATGCCCACGGACCGGAGCTTGCGATCGATCTGGATGACCCGCGGGTCGATGCCGAGGGCGGTGAGCCGCTGTTTACCGAGCACGGCCAACCCGGCGCCTATCTGCAGCGGATCATTGGGGCATTTCAGGATCTGCACTCCGGTTTCGAGCGGACCCGGATCTTCATTGCCCGGCTTCTGGAGTTGAATTTGATCGAGCCCATCGACATCGAGGTGGAGTTCGAGGACGGTACGCTGCGTCATTGCCAGGATCTCTATACCGTCAATCAAGAGGTGCTCGGGAGCATCCCGGATGCCGTGGCGATCGAGCTGTTCCGGCGCGGTTATCTGGCGCTGATGCACATGATGATCGCCTCGCTCAAGCACGTGCGCGTGATGGCGCGCAGAAAGAATGCTCAGCTGCTCAGCAATACCGAGGCCCTGGTGAGGGCGCAGGGCGGCGCGAGCTGAGGTTGCGGCGCGGCCGGCGATCGAGGTTCTCTTCCCCTCGACCGAGATCGCCGGCCGCGGCCTTTCCCGGCCGCAGGCGTTGCGATCGCAGGCTCCGGCGGGCCCGTGGTGCTGCGCGGGGGGGCAATCCCGATGACCCCGCGCACGAAGCCTGCATATGCTGCGGGGCGGCGACCACGGCTTTGTTTTTTGCGAATCGCGCGTACCTTCCGTCAGGCGGGCGCCTGGGAATACAATGATGGGCATCACTTCCGCGGCGGCCGTGCGGCCCCGCGGTAATGAGGACGCTAGGGGGACGGTGGATGGGAATGGAGTGTCATATGGAGACTGCGAACCCTCTGGACCGTTACTCGCCCGCCAAGACGCGTGAATGGCGCAAGGTCACCCTGAAGATGCTGCGCGAGGAGATCATCCCGGCGGATCGGCGCGAGATGCGGCGGGAGCTGACGCTGCCGCTGCAGGATCACATGCGCGTGCAGCTGATCCGCTCGCTGACCAAGGGATTGCCGCCGGCGCTCGGGGAGCCCGTCCGGCGTCTGTTGTGGGAGGCCCGTGTTCGCCAGCGCGGAGCGGTCCAATGACCTCCGGCCGCGATGCGCGCGATGTCCGGTTGACTTGCGGCAAGGGGCGATGAGCATGAGCGGGCGCATCGTGTGTTTCGGCGAGATGCTGCTGCGGCTGGCGACGCCGCGCGGCACGATGCTGCGGGACGCGAGCGAGCTGCAGGTGTATGTTGGGGGCGCCGAGGCCAATGTGGCGCTCGCGCTCGCCCATTTCGGTCACCGCAGCGCCATGATCAGCGTGCTTGCGGACGGCGCGACCGGGGCGCTCTGCGCGAGCGAATTGGCGCGGCACGGGGTCGATACCGCCGCGCTGCGCACGGCTCCCGGGCGCATGGGACTGTACTTTCTCGAGCGCGGGGCGGGGCTGAGGCCGGCGCGTGTTTGGTATGACCGCGAGTACTCCGCCTTCGCGCAGGCGATGGCGCAGGGCGTGGACTGGGACAGTGTCCTCGAGGGCGCGCACCGGCTGCATGTGTCCGGGATCACCGCTGCGTTGAGCGCCGAGGCCTCGAGCGCCCTGCTGGCGGGGGTGCGGGCGGCGCGCGAGCGCCGGATCCGCGTGTCGTTCGACTGCAATTACCGTCCCTCGTTGTGGCAGGCGCGCGCCGCGCAGGCAGGCTCCATTCTGCGCGAGATCGCCGCCTGCGCCGAGGTCCTGTTCGCCAATGCGCACGACCTCGCGCTGATGCTCGGGGGGCCCGCGCCGGAGGGCGGGCAGGACAGCGAGAAGGTCTTCGAGGACTTGGCGGGCAGGGCGATGGGGCGCTTCAGCTCGGTGCAGCGGATCGCCACCACCACGCGCCTCGAGCGGGGCGCGGACGAGCAGGAGCTTTCGGGCCTGTACGTCTCCCGGGACGGCATCTGTCGATCACGCACGTACGGGCTGCGCGACATCGTCGAGCGGATCGGCAGCGGGGATGCGTTCGCGGCGGGGATTCTGCACGGCGTGCTGAGCAATTTCGATCCTCAGCGCACCGTGGAATTCGCCACTGCGGCCGCCTGTCTGAAGCATTCGGTGGCGGGCGATTTCAGCGTGGCGAGCGTCGCGGACGTCGAGGCGCTGGTGCGCGGCGAGACGGCGCTCACGCGCTGATTCGCCACGGGACAGCGGAATCAACGCCGGCCGACTCGCCGTCCAGCCTCGGGAACTTCAGCGCACGCGGCTCGTCGCCGGCCGGGTCAGCGCCTGGTTGGGCAGGAATTTCCCGCCGTGCGCAAGCTCCGCGAGCAGCTCCTCGGAGCGCTGCAGCCAGGGCGCCTGTTCGTCGGGCGTGATATTCATGTGCGATGAGTCGATCAGGGGCACCGCTTCCTTCGGCGCGGGAATCTCGTTGAGTTCCGTCCAGATGCCCGCCGGCGGCGCGATGGGGTCGATGAACCCCATCGCGATCAGGGTCGGGGCAGTGATGTAGGGGGCAAAGTTGACGGTATCGAAATACTCCGCCGTGTGCAGAACGGCCGGGTCCGTAGTCGTGAAGAACGGATAGCCCGGACGGCGCCCGTGCGCCAAGCCGTTCATGTCCGCGCCCGAGGGCTCATCGACGATCACGGCGCTCTCCTTGCCCGGATTGAGGCCGGCGGTCGCCAGGCTCTGCTGGCCGCCCATGCTCACGCCCGTCAGCACCAGGGTCTTGCCGTTCCAGTACGGGCTGCGCCGGATGTATTGCAGCGCACGCGTGTCGCGCAGATACATGTCGAGGAAATACGAGGTCTCGGGGCTGTGATCGCCGAGGGTCTGGTAATTGGGCGGGACGCCCTTGCCGCGGCTTGGGGAGATGTCGTGCGAGTCGACATCGAAGGTCAGCCAGCCCTCGGCGGCCCGATTGGTTGCCCAGGCGGTCTTCAGCGGATAGACGCCGGCATATTGATAGATGATGAGCGCCGGGAATTTCCCCGGCCGATCCGGCATCGAGAGGTAGCCGCGCACATCTGAGTCCAGGCTCCTCAGGCGCACGCGAAACAGCTTCACGCCCGTCTGTGCGGTGGGCAGGGCAGTGAGCTTGGCCCGGATCGGCACCCGCGCAAGGGCGGCGAGCTGGGCGGCCCAGAAGGTGCGGAAGTTCGGCGGCGGCGGCAGCGAGGGACGCAGCAGGGTCGGGGCTACGGCGGCACCCAATGTCGTGACGCGCCGCTCGGGGTTTGCGGCGCAGGCAAAGCGCCGTGCGAGCGGCTGATCGTGCCGGTGACGCGCCAATAGCGCGCGCACGGACGGATCGGCTTTGATCAGCAGCGCCTTCACGTTGCGATCGAGTCTGGCGCAGTCTCGGCGCGGGATTGCCGCGAAGGCGGGTCGATAGGTGACCACGACATACAGCATGGCCGGGGTGTGCAGGGTCGTGCCGAAGCGGGCCTGGCCGCTCTCGAGCGAGAAGCTGCCCGTCTTGATCACCTCGAGATCATTCCGCTTGATGATGTAGCGGAAACGGCCGCGCGGATCGGGGGCGCCCCGGGGCACCGTCACCGTCCAGCCCGCTTTGGCGCCGAGGCGATAGATGCCATCGGCATGCCACGGCGTGAAGATGACTTTCGGCATGGCGCCGAGCGCCGCCAGGGGCAGGCAGCACCCGGCCAGCGCCAGGCCCAGGATGCCGGCGGTGTGTCCGGTGCGGATCGGGGGGCTCATCACTCGGGCACCCTCTGTCGGTGCAGCTGTGCCCGCCGCGCGCAGGTTGTGCCCGCGCAACCGGCTCATTGCCCCGGCCTGGCAGACAGCGTGAACAGCGACAAGGGGATCGCGTCGGCCATCGCCCTGTACCCGGCCGGGTTCGGATGCAGATTGTCGCCGGAATCGAACATCGGGCGCAGCCGCTGCGGATGCTTCGGGTCGCGCACGGCCCGCGCGAAGTGCACCACCGCGTCGAAATGACCCGGTGCGCGGATCCAATCGTTGATCTCCCGGCGATCCCGCAGCGTGGCGGCTGACGGATGATAGTAGTCCGAGCCCTTGAACGGCGTGATGGTGCCGCCGATGACCTTGATGCCGTGCTGGTGCGCCATCAGGATGATCTGCCGGTAGGCGCCGATGATGTTGTGGACCAGCGCGGCGTTGCGGGCCGCCGAGAGCGCTCCGTGCATGCCGGCGACACCGAGATCGTTCACCCCCTCGATCACGATCAGATAGCGCACGCCGGGCTGGCCGAGCACGTCGCGGTCGAAGCGTGCGAGCGCATCGGGACCGAGACCGTAGTGCAGCAACCGGTTGCCGCCCAGGCCGGCGTTGAGCACGCTGATGTTGCGGGTCGCCGGATCGGCCTGCAGGCGCCGGGCGAGATCATCGGGCCAGCGGGTGTTGCTGTTGTTCGGTGTCGCGTGGCCGTCGGTGATGGAATCTCCCAGGGCAACGATCGCGGCGGCGGGTCCGTGTGCCCGGACGTCGACGCCGGAGAGGAAGAACCAGTGGTTGAAGCGCGTCGCGTGCGGCAGCTTCGCCGCGCCGACGTGATTGCCGTGCACCAGGAAAGAGGTCTCTCGCGAGCCGGGATGGCTGGTTTCACCCTTCGGGGGCTTGCGCAGATAGATCGTCACGGCCAGATTCGACAGTGGCGCGGCGGCGAAGGACACCGGATCGGAGTAGTACGAGGCGCCGGGCGGGATCGTCACGCCGGGGCGGCCATTGAACGTCAGCGGCTTGACGGTGGATTGGTCGATGGCGCCGGTGGTCAACGAGACGGGGCGGGCAATATCGGCCGCCACGATGCGCAGCGAGCTGTGGCCAAACTGATTGGAGAAGCGGACCCGCACTGTCTTGCCGCCGACGGTGAGGTGGACGATCTGGCGCAGCGTCGCATGGGTGAGCTCCGAGGCGGGCAGCGCGTTGCCGGGCTCTGGGATCTGCTGGGACGAGGCCCAGGTTCCGAGCCACTGTGTCGTCTGAACCGAGGGAGCCGAGGGAGCCGAGGGAGCCGGCGGCGGTCCCGAGGCGCTGCACGAGGCGAGCCCGATGCAGGCGGTCCAAAGCAAAGCGGTCGGCACAAGCCGTCTGAGCATCGGCGACATGATGTTCCCCTCGTTGTACGATGCGCGGAGCGCCACGAGGACGCCGCTGTGATCTCGATGATATGGTAGCGATCGCACGCCGCCGCGACAACCGTGCGCGGGCGGGAACGTATCGGAGGCGTGTGACATCAGGTTCCGGGGTGAATTGACACTCCAGAATTGATATCGCTACCATCGCCGCACGTGCAACGACGGGAGCAGCGTCCCTGTACCTAGGTATTGATATCGGCACCTCCAGCGTGAAGGCGGTGCTGCTCGATGAGTGCGGTGCGATCGCCGCGCAGACGTCCGCGGGCCTGGACGTGAGCCGGCCCGCGCCCGGATTCTCGGAGCAGGATCCCCAGCAGTGGTGGCAGGCGACCGTGGGCGCCGTGCAGGCCCTGCCGCGGAGCGCGCGCGCTTCGATCCGCGCGGTGGGCCTTTCCGGGCAGATGCACGGCGCGACGCTGCTCGATGCGCACGACCGTCCGCTGCGCCCGGCGATCCTCTGGAACGACGGTCGCTCGGCCGAGGAATGCCTCGAACTCGAGCGACGCGAGCCCGCCGCGCGCAGCATCACGGGAAACATCATGATGCCGGGCTTCACCGCGCCGAAGCTGCTGTGGGTTGCGCGGCACGAGCCGGATGTATTCCGCCGCACGGCGCACGTGTTGCTGCCGAAGGATTACGTGCGGCTGTGCCTGACCGGTGAGCACGTCAGTGATATGTCCGATGCGGCCGGCACCGGCTGGCTGGATGTCGGGCGGCGTGAGTGGTCCGAGGCGATGCTCGCCGCGACCGACCTGAGCCGCTCACATATGCCGCGTCTGGTCGAAGGCTCGAGCGCCTCGGCATCGCTCACGGCCGAGGCCGCCGAGACGCTCGGGGTGCCTCGGGTCATCGTGGCCGGCGGCGGCGGCGACAACGCCGCAAGTGCGGTGGGCCTCGGCGTGGTGCGCGCCGGCCAGGCATTTCTGTCGCTCGGCACCTCGGGTGTCCTGTTTGTGGTGACGGATCGGTTCCGTCCCAACCCGGAGCGCGCCGCGCACGCGTTCTGCCACTGTCTGCCGGAGCGCTGGCATCAGATGTCGGTAATGCTGAGTGCGGCCAATACGCTCGACTGGATCGCACAGGTCGTCGGGGAGTCCGATCTCGGCAAGCTGGCCGCCGGCGCCGAGTCGCACGGACTCACTCGGCACTCGCCGCTGTTCCTGCCCTATCTCACCGGCGAGCGAACGCCGCACAACGATCCGCATGCGCGCGGTGTGTTCTTCGGCCTGCGGCCGGACACGACACCTGCCGAGCTGACTGCCGCGGTGCTCGAGGGCGTCGCCTTCGCATTCGCCGACGGGCTCGACGTGCTGATCGAGAAGAGCGATCAGGTTGGCGAGATCAGCGTCACCGGCGGCGGCGCGCGAGTAC
>JAJZMI010000062.1 GCA_021798335.1 Pseudomonadota bacterium
TCTTGTGCTTGGAACCGACGCAGACGAAGAGGAGATTCATGTTGACGAGTCAGGTACTTGACAGGTCGTTCCATATCAGAGTCCTGCCCCGACACGTCTTCATGCCGTTCCAGACAGCACTTGCCGTGTCTCGGTCCTTGCGGGCCTTGCGGCCTGCGCGGACCTTTGAGCCGGTTCGCGGTTCATCGTGGGGCGGCGCTGAAGCGGGTGAACGGTTGCCCGTTCTGCCGCCTCCGCCGCGCAGGCCACTCCCCGCGCGTCACTTCCCGCCCTCTCGGCGGTAGGCACGTCGTTCGTGCGGCTGACATTATATCCAGGTCCGCGAACCGCCGCAAGGGACAGGACGACTCTCACATGTGCCGCCGGACGCCCTGCTTCACTGCGCACGCAACGCCGCCGTGGCTGGCGTGCGCAGACGTTGCGCACATGGCTCATACCGGCCGGGTCACTCGCCTCCGTGCTCGTTCCAACGCATTGTGCGGTACCTGAAGCGGGGCAGGCCGGCCTGTTCCGGCGGATTACGTGGATTGCCTCCGCCGGCAGTGGCGCAGGCACTGCCGCATTTCGGATCGGCGCGTGGCGGAGTCGTTGCGCACCAAATTAAACGTAGCTACGATAAATGCCATGCGAATCACCTTCGACCGTGCCAAGCGGGAGCGGACCCTGCAGGAGCGGGGAGTCGACTTCCGGCAAGCGAAGGAGGTTTTCGGTGGGCCGCACTGACGCGGCCTGATGAGCGCAAGAACTATGGCGAGTCGCGTTTCAACAGCGCCGGCAAGCTGAACGGCCGGATCGTCATCATCGTTTGGACGCCGCGCGGCGGATCATCTCCATGAGGAAAGCCAATGCGCGTGAAATCAAAAGGCTCGCGCCGTACCTGGCGTGATCGCGACGATGCCCCCGAGATCACCGACAAGTGGATCGCCGAGGCCGATCTTTACCACGGGAAGAAGCTCGTGCGCCGCGGCCGGCCGGTAGGATCCGGCCAGAAGACGCAAACGACGCTGCGGATCTCAAAGGAGGTGCTGGAATTCTTCCGCGCCACCGGTCCCGGGTGGCAGGCTCGCATGGACAACGCGCTCAAGCGCTACGTCGTCTCACAGCGGCGGTGAGGTGGCGTCATCAGCTCTCCTGTGAAAGCTCGTCGTCTCAAGAAGATGCCGTCCCTTCGGAGTGATGCCGCGGCGGAGCGGTTCGTCGCGACCGCGGATTTGACTGAGTACAACCTCTCCGGGTTCAAACCGATGCCGTTCAAGGTCGAGCCGAAGTCCGCAGCCCTGAACATGCGGCTTCCGCCGAAGCTTCTCGACGCGATGAAGGCCGAGGCCCGGGCGCGGGGGATCCCCTGTGCGCGCTATGTGCGCATGCTTCTCGAGAAGGCCGTCGATTGAGTGGCGCTGGCGTGAGCGTCGTGATCACCACCACAAACAGCAGACATCGGGCGGTATCCCCGGGGATCGTGAGTAATGGATGAAATCAAGTTCACCCGATGTGCCGTCGCATTCCTGGACATCCTCGGATTCAAGCGCTTCATCGAAGCCGCGGAACGCTCCGACTCTCCCGAGTTTCTGCAGTTCTGCGAATTGCAGGATGTCATACGCCGCCAGCTCAATTTCACCCAAACTGGCAGTGCCGAAATGGCGGGCGGCGAGCAGCATTTGTTTCCAGAGGTCGTTGGACTTCAGGTTCTCCATGTCTCGGACAGCTTTATCTTGTCTGCTCCCGTCTGCAACGAGGCATGCCCCGTATAGTGGGGTGGTGGCCGTATCGATCAAGTCCATACAGCTGGCTCATCAACTTCTGAAGATGGGCTTCCTGGTTCGCGGCGGACTCGCTGTCGGCAACCTACATCGCACCAGATCAAACGTATTCGGAACCGGCTATCAGGCCGCCTATGAAACAGAAAAATGCGCCGCTACGCCGAGAGTCCTATTCCATCAGAGTGCGGTAGCGCACTTTGAAACCGAGTGTCACTTTGGAGTTCCAATTTGGGGGTTTTCCATTTTCGCCCAGGAGGGACACGATGTCATACTCGACGCTTTGGCAGTGCATTGGAGTTACGTTGGTGAGAACTCAGGAGCCGATGTGACGCGCACGTTCAGGTCCCATAAAGAGATGATCGAACGGCAGCTATCGAGACTTCCTTCTGGGCGCGCCCGGGAAAAATGGGAGTGGATGGCGCAGTACTTTAATGCGAAGCAGAAGAACTCAAGTGAGTTGACCTCTGTCGGGCCAATCCAGATTGACGAGTATGCTCATTTTCGTTTCGGCCCCCTGATCACCGATTCGGACAGCACGTTGAAGGAGGCCCGCGAGTCCTTCTATGCGCCTGGGTCGCGGTACGGAGGTTCGCCATATGATGGTTGAGCGCGTACTCACTTGGACCCGTGGCATACCCAAGGACAGGAGGCGAGTATTGCGACCGAGAATATTGACCTCGACCGCCTAAGCGGTTTTCTGTCTCACAAGGGGTCGTTTGTGCAACGGCTGATTACCTGATGGAGCTAACACCGCGCACGCGGCAGCGCGATCAATGCGCTTCTGCGGAATTCTTCAATGTCCATTCGGCCTACTACTCGAACAACGTTGCCAGCTTGGCCAGTACTTCGTCCATGATCCCTGCCGGGAGCCTATCCACCTTGCGCCCACCCCGTGCAGCAATATCGAGCACGCGCGGTTGATCGCAGCGCACGATGCCCGTTGTTTTGATGCCGGCGATTGGCACGGCAAAGCCGAGGCGGCGCGCGAAGTCGCCGCCGTTCGTGATCGGCAGAACCACCGGCAACTTGGTTGCCGTGTTGAACGCGGCCGGCGTGACGATCAACACGGGACGGCTGCCGCTTTGTTCGTGGCCCGCCGTTGGATCGAGCGACACCAGGTAAATGTCGCCGCGATTCATAGCAACTCGCCACCCATGGCCGGCGCGTCGATCCACTCACGATCGGCCGCCGCGTCCGGCTGGCTGTAGTCCGAGCCGGCGAGCAGTTCGTCCAGGGTGTAGCGAGGCCGTGCGTTCGGCTCCACCACCAGACGGCCGTTATCGACGGCCAGGCCGACTTTGGCACCGGCCGATAGATGCAGCACATCGAGCAATGCCGGTGGTACGGCCAGCATGATCGAGCCGCCGACTTTGCGCAGGTTGGTGGTGTGCATAAGAACCTCCACTAAAGTTATATATAAATATAACCGGAATGCGCCCTCTTTGCAAGCTGATGATCTGCTGCCGGCAGACAGCGGCTGTCCCACAAAGGGTAAGTTCTGAAACACCGTCCGGCCCCCGCTCGAGTGGCAGTGAGGCTACGCCGCGCATTTCGTATGAGGCCGCCCATGCCAGGAGAAATTCACCCGTACTTCGTCGTAGGGGAAGATCGCGCGGCCTTCCGGGCTCTTGTCGAGCGCGCCTGCCATCTGCAGGGCTTTGACATCCGAGTGGACCGCCTTGATGTCGCGCCCGACGCGATGTGCGGCTCAAGCGGATTGGGCCAGGCGATTGACCTGCCGCAGGGAGAAGCCGTAGTTCTCACGCAATGCGATTGGCCCGCAGCTGAAGCTGCGTGACCTCTCGCCCTGATCAGGATGGCGCGCCAGCCGGTGCGGGCGGGTGCGCACAGTCCCAGTCGTCCGGCAGGTCTGGAGCATGCCCGAGCAAGCTGCCGGATGTCTGTGCCCGGCTGCGGATTTCGCTGCGCCATCACCACGCCGCCTCCGATGCCGAGGCCTGCGCGCGCATCGTGATGGCGGCAAGCGAGGCCGGCTGGAGTCCGTAGCCAACGATTGCGCGTGGCGGGGGCGTGGCGCGAAGCCGCCCGGACAGCATGGGTTGTCGTTGCCAGACCCGCTCAAGCGGTGTGACGGCGCGGGGGAGGCAGAACATGGCCGTCGTTGAGTTTGCGCAGAAACGCGTACAAGGGCAGTACGTGGACGGATCGATCCTGCTGCGCCGTCTCGCCGAGGTAGACGCCGAAGCACGCGGTGAGCGTTCCGGAGCCGCGCAGGTCGTGCAGCGGCTGGCTGAATTCCGCACGCCAGCGCGCACCGGCCTTCACTTCGATGCCGATTCTGTGCTGACCGCGCGTCCAGATGAAATCGATCTCGGTCCCCGACGGGGTTCGGTAGTAGGAAAGTTCGCCGCCACAGCCGCAATACGCGATATGTGCCCGGAGCTCGTGGAGCACGAGCGTCTCGAGGAGCGCGCCGCGCTCGGCGTTTTCGATGGGCTCGCGGAGCCTGCGGGCAAGGGCTCGTACCACCCCGCAGTCGAACAGGTAGAACTTCGGATGAGCAATCTCCTTCACTTTGGCTCGCGGGCGCCAAGCCGGCAGCCATGTGCCGATCAACGTGTCGACCAGCACCCCGAAGTAACCCTGCACGGTCGGTCGCGAAACGGCCGCATCGCGTGCGAGGGAGGAGACGTTCGTAACCTGCGCGTGGGCGAGCGCCGCGACCTCGAGGAAGCGCGTGAACGCCTCGAGGTTGCGCACCAGCGCCTCGGCCCGAATTTCCTGCGCGAGGTAGGTGGAGACATACGCCTCGAGCAGATCGACGCGCGCCGCGGGATCGTCCTCGGTGCGCACCAGCGGCAGCCCGCCGAAGCTGAGCAGCTCGTCTACCGGTGGCTCGGCGTTCAGTTCGGCAAAAGTCAGCGGAAACATCTGTCGGCTGATCACGCGGCCTGCCAGGAGATTGACGTCGTCACGGCGCAAGCGGCGGGCCGATGAGCCCGTGAGCGCAAAGCGCCAGCGTCGTGGCGCGGATGCGAGCGCATCGTGCACGTCGTTCAGCAGCGAAGGCAGCTTCTGAACTTCATCAACCACCACCCAGGATCCGGCCGGCAGCGCGTCGATCTCCCGGCGGAAGAGACCGGGCTCGCGCATCAGGCGCAGCAATTCTCTGTCCAGGAGCAGGTTGTACCAGCGGGCGTCCGGCAGCAGCGAGCGGAGCCAGGTCGTCTTGCCCGTGCTGCGGGGACCAAGCAGCAGGAAAGAGCGCGCCGGGAGGTCGAGCATCCGTGTATACATCGCCATCATTATGACGGTAAATTTGCTGGCGATCTAGACGCCGGGCGCGCCACCCTGCGGCTCGCGAGCCCGCGGCGGCCAGGCAAAGATAGGCAGTCGGATCCATCAAAACGCCGCGCTTTCTCCCCTTGGTCCGCCAAAGCCTTCAGATCAACATGCTAGGGTTAAGACACAGCTCTCGGCTCGCAATGCATCGCGGCAGTCATCGGTGCGCGATTTGCGGGCGAGCGCGCAGTGTTTGCCGCCGCGGCGAGACATTCCGGTCGGGCCCGATCGTCGGGCGCGCCGAGCCGTATGGCGAACCGCCTGCCGAATGTCCCGGCGCTCGAGGTACGGGCAGGCAGCAATGCGCTGCTCGGGCAGCATCGGCGCGGCCGGCTACTCGATCCCCAGCTTCTTGATCCGGTAGCGCAGCGCGCGGAAGCTCATCCCGAGGAGCTTGGCCGCGGCGGTCTTGTTGTAGCGGGTCTTCTCCAGCGCCTGCACGATGGCGCTGCGCTCGATGTCCTCCAGGTGATCGCCGAGCGCGCCGGGAGCGGTGTGCCCGAGGTGCGCCGCCGCGGAGGGCTGCGGCCGGGCGGTCGCGCGCAGCTTGATGTGCTCGGCGGTGATCAGTCCGCCGAGGCACAGCGTCAGCGCCCGCTCCAGCACGTTTTCCAACTCCCGCACGTTGCCCGGGTAGGAATAGTGCTCGAGCGTCGCAAGGGCATCGTCCGCGATGCGCGGGGTGGGGCCGTTGAGGCGCCGGCCGAGGCGCGCGAGCACGGCGTGCGCGATGTCCGGGATGTCTTCCGGCCGCTCGCGCAGCGCCGGAACGTGCAGCTCGATGACGTTGATGCGATAGAACAGGTCCTCGCGGAACTGACCCAGCGCGACGAGCTCGGCGAGGCTCTTGTGCGTGGCCGAGAGGATGCGCACGTCCACCTTCTCCTCGCTCGCCTCGCCGACCGGCCGCACGGTCTTCTCCTGCACCACCCGCAGGAGCTTGACCTGCATGTGCAGCGGCAGATCGGCGACCTCATCGAGAAACAGCGTGCCGCCCTCGGCGGCCTGGATCAGGCCCTTCTTGTCGGCCACCGCGCCGGTGAAACTGCCGCGCCGATGACCGAAGAACTCGCTTTCCATCAGCTCGGTGGGAATGGCGCCGCAGTTGACCGCAATGAACGGGCGCTCGCGGCGCGCGCCGGACTCGTGGATCAGGCGCGCGACCAGCTCCTTGCCGGTGCCGGATTCGCCGCTGATGTGCACCGGCGCCTCACTGCGCGCGACGCGCGCGATCAGCTCGCGCAGCTGCTCCATCGGCACGGATTGACCGATGAGGCGGGCCCGGCCGGATTCCGGGGCCGGCGGCGGCCCGGCGCCGAGCCGGATCGCATTGTCGATCAGCTTGCGCAGCACCCCCAGGTCGAGCGGCTTGGAGACGAAATCGAAGGCCCCGACTTTCAGAGCCCGCACGGCCGACTCCACGCTGCCGTGCGCGGTGATGACGGCGACCGGCAGTTGGGCGCGGTTCTGCTGGATCCAGGCCACCAGGTCCAGACCGTCACCATCGGGCAGGCGCATGTCGGTGAGGCACAAGTCGAATGGCTCGTTGCGAATCAGGCGCTGAGCCGTGCCGACGTCCTGAGCGGTCCGCGTCCGCAGATTCATGCGCCGCAGCGTCAGGCTGAGCAGCTCCAGCAGGTCCGGCTCATCATCGACGATCAGCACCGCGGGTCGGGCGACCTCAGGCCGTACAGCGCTCTCGCTCGCGCTCAAGTCTCGATCTCCTCTATCCATCGGTTCGGGTCTGCGAATACCAGCCGAAATATGCTCCCGCCGCCGTGACGCGGCTCATAGAGAAGCGTCGCGCCATTGGCCTGCGCCAGCTCGCGAGCCAGGAACAGACCGAGGCCCGTGCCCTGGCCGGAGCTGAAGAAGGGCTCGAAGATACGCTCAACCTGGTCGCGAGGCACCCCGGGACCGCGGTCCGCAACCTCCAGATAGGGCCGTCCGTTCGCCCGGCCGCGCCCGCAGCGGATCTCGATCACTCCCGCCGGGCCCACGGCATGGCGCAGCACGTTCTCGCAGAGGTTCCAGACGATCTGGCGCAGTTGCGCCGGGTCGAAGCGGATCTCGAACGACTCCCCGGGACGCGTCAGCGCCAGACGCCCCGGGGGGAGCTGCATGGTCT
>JAJZMI010000045.1 GCA_021798335.1 Pseudomonadota bacterium
TTCGCCATCGCTTGCTCCCATTGCACGAGCTGATAGCCGGCCATGTCCGCGGCCGTGCAGGGGACCGAGCCGCTGCCGAGCTCGCACAGATTGGGATTGCCGAGCGCCGCCGAGATCGCACCGGCCAAGTTGTTGTCGCCCGCGGAGGTCACGGTCGTGGCGGCGCTCGGATTGATGGTGACGGTGAGATTGCCGGGCAGCGTAGTTGGCGCGACGGCCCAGTAATCGGCATTGGCGTGCATGGACGCGGCGAGGCTCGAGGCCTCGAGCGCCACCAGGGTGCGCAGGCGCGAGACGCCGGTGTCGGCGAGCAGCAGCGCCTGCATTTTGGCGATGCCGAGCAGCCCGACGGCAATGATGATCAGGGCGACCAGCACCTCGACCAGGCTGAAACCGCGCGCACGGCGCTTGTCGGTGCAACCGCGCATCAGGTCCCCGGACAGTCCGTCGGATCGGTCTGGTGGAGCGCGGTGGTCATCATGCCCGACTGGCTGAGCAGCAGGCAGCGTGTGAACACGGCATCGTTCGAGGAGTTCGTCAGAGTGATCGTCACATTTGCCTCGCCGGTATAGGCGAAGCCGTCACGATTGAAGGAAACGGAACCGACACCGTAGTTCGCATCGAAGGTGTCGCCGCTGGTGAACGGCTCGTGTACCCGCAGTACGTCCTGATCGGACGCGATCGTCTGATTGTCGTTGACGTCGACGAAGACGATCCAACCGTCCTGCCAGGTATTGACGCCGCTCGGCGCGCAGGAATACGGACTGGTGACGTTCCCGGCGACACATACCGTGACCGTGCGTCCCTCGCGCACCGCCTCGGAGCGCGCGTATTCTAGGTCGCCGAGCAGGGCATTGACTTCGGTCGACATCCGGTTGTCAGTGGTGACGTGGCGGTACAAGGGAACGCCGATGGCGGTGATGATCGCCACGATCATCATGACGATGACCAATTCGGCCATCGTTACGCCGCGCTGCAGCGCCCGGCCGACGGGGCACCGGCGCTGCGGAGCGTATGTTGTAATCGCGTTGTACACGGATCGGATGCGCGGTGTGTGCCAAGTGGGCATTACTCTACCGATCATACGAGGCGTGCTTGGAGCGGTCCGACCGGCGGCGGTTCGAGACCGACGAGCGGTCGATGCCAAAGGTGCGACGCGCGTCACAAAGCACCGAGCCCGAGCCGCGCCCTCGGCGCGGGCCGCTGGCATCGCGGGTGATCGGCCGCCGGGACGCGGGCCATGCGGCGGGTCGTAAGTCATTGAATGACAAACTGGAATTGCACTGGGAGATGGGACCGGCCTTTCCAAAGGCCGCCCGTACGCCTATCCTCGGCGCACCAAAGCGCGGGCGGCGCGAGCCGGTCGCGAACGCGCGGCATTGCACTGGAGGGGGTTATGAAAAATCGGGGCCCTGTGTGGGTATTCGGGCTGCTGTTGACGCTGTTGCTGGCGTTGCCGGCGGCGCACGCGGCGGAGGGAATGTGGCCGCTGTCGAATCTGCCGGTGACCGCGCTGCAGCGGCGCTTCGGCTTCACGCCGACGGCGAAGTGGATCCGCCACGTGCAGCTCGCTTCCGTGCGACTGGCGGGCGGCTGTTCGGGCTCGTTCGTCTCGCCGCACGGTCTGGTGTTGAGCAACCATCACTGCGCGGTCGGATGCCTGGAGGGCCTATCGCGGCCCGGGCAGAATCTCATGGCCCGCTATTTCTATGCCGCCATGCGCAAGGAAGAGCCCAAATGCCCCGCGATGGAAATCGAGCAACTGGTATCGCTGCACAACGTCACGGCGGCGGTGAACCGCGCGACGCACGACAAGAGCGGAGCGGCCTACGCGGCCTCGATGCGCGCGGTGTCGAATCATCTCGAGTCCGCCTGCGTCGCCGGCGATGCGCGCCGATGGCGCTGCGAGCTGGTGCGGCTCTATCACGGCGGACAGGACTGGATATACAAGTACCGGCGCTATCAGGACGTCCGACTGGTATTCGTGCCGAGCCAGTCGACCTCGTTCTTCGGGGGCTATCCGGATAATTTCAATTATCCCCGCTACGACTACGACATCAGCCTGCTGCGGGTGTACGTGCATGGCAAGCCGGCGCGCACGCCGGAGTATTTCCGGCTCTCGGCGCGGGGACCGCACGCGGGCGAGCTGGTGTTCACCTCCGGCAATCCGGGCGCAACCGAGCGGGACGCTACGGTCGCGCAGCTGAAGGCGCTGCGCTATCCGGTGTTCCCGCTCTTTCTGCAGTTCCTCTCGCACCAGCAGGGTCTGCTCGAGGCCTTCTCGGCCGAAAGCGCGCAGAACGCCGCGATCGCCGCCGGCCAGCTGTTCTTCGTCGACAATGCCATCAAGTCCCTCGATGGGCAGCTCGCGGCTCTGAACGATGCGCGGCAGTTCGCGCGCAAGGTCCGCGCCGAGCGGGCGCTGCGTGCCAAGGTATCGGCCAGCGCGCGGCTGAAACGCGAGTTCGGCGGCGCCTGGCAGGCGATCGCCGCGGCCGAGAAGCGCAACGTGGCGATGTTTGTGCCGTACAGCCTGATCGTCGGAGGGCGATTCTTCGATGCTCGGCTGTTCAATCTGGCCTTCAGCATCGTGCTCGGCGCGCATGAGCGGAGGTTACCGGAAGCGCGGCGACTGAGCGCGTATCGCGCTGCGAATCTCCCGCTGCTCGAGCAGCAGCTGTTCTCGGCGGCGCCAGTGCATCCGAGCCTGGACAAGCTCGAGCTGGTCTCGACGCTGACCATGATGCGTGACCTGCTGGGCGACGATGCGCCGATCTGCGCGACGCTCTTCGCGCATCGCTCCCCTCGCGCGGTCGCGCTGCGGGCGGTCAACGGCACTCGTGTCGGGGATGTCTCGGTTCGTAAAGCGCTCTGGAACGGTGGTGAAGCGGCGGTGCGGGCCTCGAAAGACCCGATGATCGTGCTGGCGCGCAAGGTGCTGCCGTTCTATCTGAAGCTCTACAGGCAGCACGAGGACGAGGTCAGCGCCCCCATCCAGGCGAACACGGCGAGGATCGCCCGTCTGCGCTTCGCGTTGTACGGGTCGCGCATCGCTCCCGACGCGACATTCACGGAGCGAGTGTCCTACGGGGTGGTTAAGGGTTGGCTGCGCGATGGTAAACCGGTTGCGCCATTCACCACCGTGGCGGGACTCTATGCACACGCGCGCGATTACAACCCCTTGAAGCTGAGTCCAGAATGGCTCGCCGCGCGGGGCCGGCTCAAACCGGCCACACCCATGAACTTCGTCTCCAGCAATGACATCGTCGGCGGGAATTCCGGCAGTCCCGTGATTGACCGCCACGGCCGCTTGGTCGGATTGATCTTCGACGGCAACCCGCCGTCCCTCGGCGGAGCGTTCTGGTACGACGACGCGAACAACAGAGCCGTGGCCGTCGACAGCGCGGTGATTCTCGCGGCGCTGGAGCACGTTTATCACGCCGACGCGCTGGTCAGGGAATTGCGCACGGGGAATTAGGCTTCGAATGGGGGTACAGCGCCGGCCCTCGGGGACCGGCGCTGGCAGGCTTGCGGCCCGAAGGCGACGGCGGCTCAGTCTCAATAGTCCTCGTTCCCGGGCGTGGGGAGCGGGTGCAGACGCGCGATTGCCGCCTGATTCTGGAACTCGAGCACGTAGAATCCGCCATGGCTCGATGTGACCCAGAGGTACAGTCCATGATGCCGCCAGACGAAGCGACTATGGGCCTTGGACCAGGCAAAGTTGATCGGCGGGAGGACTCCCTGAAACACGTTGAGCAGTGATCCCGGGTCGATCTCGGTGCGGACCGGCGGGGCGGGGCCGACAAAATAGGCGATCTCCCGAGGGCGGCTCGGATCGTGAATGTCGAATACCCGGATGCCCGCCTGATGAGCAGAGCAAGCGAGCAGCTTGGCATCCAGTGGGTTGTCGAGGGTGCAGTCGTGCACGCTGTAGCCGTAACCGCCCATCGTGGCCGTGATGTCGTGTTCCGTCAGCGCGCAGTCGCCGGATCGTCGAGCCCGAGCATGAGCTGCGCGACCATTTTGGCTTGTGGAGATTGCTGATGTCGATCAGACGTTCCATACCGAACGGCGGCAGGCCCGCGCGACACGCGGCGAGCGCAAGGCCGCCAGCGCGAATGATGCGACAGACCTGATGCATGGTGAGCCTCGCGGGATCTGCTGTGACAGGTGGGAAAGAAGCCCGCGCCGAACCCGACAGTTATCAGCGCAGATGATAGCGGATGGTTGCATAGACATAACGTCCGCGCGGATCGCCGTACGTGAGGTCGTATCCGCCCGCGAAGGTCTTGGCAATCGACGCGGAGTTGGCGTAAACGTGTGACGCCACCGGACGATCGTCACCCCGCCGGCTTCTCCAACCTGTGACAGTCCTATATCGAGCACATTGGTCCATGTGCCGTTGGCGCGTGCACCTTTGAGTCGAGACTCTCGAGCGCGCGTGTCAGCGCTTCGAGACACTGCTCGCCCTGGGCCTGCAGCAGCGGATCGGTGTCGGGGGAGGCCGGTAGCTGGGCGGGCAGTTGATCGACTTGCGCGGACGGCGGGATGGCCGAGTTCCGCATGGCATGCTGCTGCGCGACGTGTAAAGCGACCGTAAACAGGTAGGCCTCGGGCGAGCGGGCGACCTCCTGATCGGGGATCCTCAGCATGCGCAGGAAGACTTCCTGGGTCAGATCCGGGATGTCCGCCCGGTTGTGCACCCGGAATGCGAAAAAGCGCGGCAGTTTCCCACTTTGAGAGTGGACCAGCGAAGCGGCCAGATGGGATGACTTATCCGTTGGCACGTTCGAGCGGCGGCGGCGACGCCATGCGTCTGCGTGCTTAAGAGCACTTCCAGCGGCAGTTTATACCCCTGTGGCGCAAGTCTGTTTCGAGCGCCGCCGGATGTGGCACGCCGGAGCAGCCGCCGGTGGAGGGCAGGAGACGTACGCCGCGCGCAACGTCGCGACGGCGGAACGGGCGGCGGACGAGAAGAAGAGTGCGTATATCTAGGAATATCAATGTATTGAGAGACTATTGTGATAACTTACAGCGGCATAGCGATCAGGGCAGCCGCAATCGCGCACGCCGCTCGGGGCGGCGACGGGCCGCATCACGAGAGCGAGCGGGCGAAACCCTTGGGTACGACCCTCGGGCGGAGCTCGTGCGCGGAGCCCGGGTGATGCCCTACCGCGACCCCGGGGTCAATGGAACGGCGCGGCGGCCAGGGCTTTCCATTGGGTGGGCGCATTCGGATAGGCGCGCAGATACATTTGCGCCGCGATGGTGTCGAACAGCGCCATGTGATCGCCATCCTTCGAATAGAGATTGAAGTGGGTGCGGCCCTTGCGGAACGTGAAGTTGGCGTGGGCGTGGAGTTTGCTGAGCACGGTGTCGAGATCGCGGGCGGATTCGTTGAGATAAAAGGTGTCCGCCGTTCCGACATAGACGTGAATCTTGCCCCTGAGATAGGGTCCGCGACGCGCCCAGGTCGCCTTGAGAATGTGGGCCAGATCGTAATGGGTGCGCCAGTACACGATGACCTTGGGATTCACATCGCCGCTCTTGCGGTCGAACATCGGCTCGGGACGTCCGCCGGGGCCGCGCGGCGAGAACACCCAGTCGAACGAGGCCAGCTGTCCGCCGTATGGACCGAGGACGTTCTCGAGCTTGGCGAATTGCTCGAACGTCTCGATCACTTTGCCGTGCATGCGCACCAGCGGGTAGGGCTGGCCATCGGGTTTGCGATAGACGTTGGCGTGCCGCGCATACAGATCGATGCCGGTGAAGTTATGGAAGTCGCTCGGATCGGGGGAGGTGGACCACGTGCCGCCGAAGAGGTGCGGGTAGTTGATCTGCAATTGCAGGGTCGCCCAGCCGCCGGAGGAGTGGCCTTGCAGGAAGCGGTCGCGGGCATGATCCAGCATCCGATAGTGGGACTGGATCCACGGGATGTATTCTGCCGTCAAAGCGGTGCCCCACGGGCCGTCGTTGACCGAATTGGCGAACTCGTGCGTTCCGGTGGGCAGATGCTCATCGAGCATGACCCAGATCATCGGCGGCATCTTGCCCGCGGCCATGCGCTCGTAGATCTTGATGCCCATGAGCTTGCAGTAAGGCAGCGTCCCGCCGAATCCGTGCGTCCAGTAGACCGTCGGATAACGCAGAGCGGCGTGACGGTGATAGCCCGGAGGCAATACGACCCAGGCGCGGATGAATTGCGGGCGCCCCCAGAACTCCGTGAGGACGGCGCTCTGCTCCGCCGCGAGGCGCAGATGCGTGGCCGCCTGTTGGTCCTGAGGACTCAACTTGCGCGGCGCACGCGCTGGAACGACCTCATCCAGCGAGAGTCGGGGCTCTGCGCCCCGGCCAGGTGTCCAGTCCTTCAGGGTGAGGACGGGACTGATCAGATCGCCGGCCGTGAGGCCACTGTAGTTATATGTGTGATCGACATCGAGGACGGCCTGGACTTGGTAGGTGCCGGCGTGCAGATCGGAGAATGGCTTGGGGAACGCACTGTGATCGGTGTCGATGTCGATGCTGGCGCCGGGCTCGAGATCGTGCACGGTGCGGGCGGCGACCCAGGTTGCGTCGGGGTGCCACTCGTTGATCGACACCCGTTTGGCGCCGGTC
This sequence comes from Pseudomonadota bacterium, assembly GCA_021798335.1. Classification (GTDB taxonomy): domain Bacteria; phylum Pseudomonadota; class Gammaproteobacteria; order Steroidobacterales; family Steroidobacteraceae; genus 13-2-20CM-66-19. The sequence goes on from JAJZMI010000045.1 coordinate 6,616, forward strand.
CCCCGGGCTATGAAGACCAGCAGGCGCCCGGACACGGGGGTATGGACCGCGGTTCCGGCGGTAATGCCGAAGAACAGATGCGGGGTCAGGGTCGTGGGCTTGTGCGCACACGCCGTCAGAGAGGCGCAGGCCGCGAAGAGTCCCACAGCCACCGAGGCGCGAAACCACCTCGCGGGAGAGGCGCTAGGCTGATTCGGCATGACATGACCCCCCTGGACGATGCATGAATTCTACGCGCCGCATAGGCACACACCGCGTGTCGAGCCGTCGTTCGTCGACTCGTGGCAACGACATGTCGCGCTTTACCGGACCGATGGCGAGCGACGGGGGCACGTGCGCTACCCCTCAGATGCGCGGCCGGCGTCCGGGCCGCGCGCATCGGCCGGATCAGGTCGCGGGGGCAGGAGAAAACGGGCCGTTGTCATCGAAGCTGTTGGACAGCGTGCGCGTGGATCGAAATAGCCGAGGGGGATGCCGTTGGAGAGCTTCCATGGGCAGCCCAGTCGACACGAGCCGCCGGTGCGGGCGAGTCGGCG
>JAJZMI010000157.1 GCA_021798335.1 Pseudomonadota bacterium
ATCCTCGTGATGCTCGGGCTGCTGATCACACAGACGGCGTTCGGCTTATTTGCAGTGAATGTGGATGGCATTGCCTCGGGGCCGCTTTCCGAGTTCGTCTCGTTCGACACCGGTCGCCTGTTCGCCCATCTTCATGCCCTGAATTTTGACCTGTTGCTGCTGATGGTCGCCATACATCTGAGCGCGATTGGCTTCTATCGATTCGCGCGCAATGAAAAGCTGGTGGCCGCGATGATACATGGAGTGAAGTCGCGCGCGTCAACCAGTGAGATACCATACTTCGTTCCGCGGTGGCGGGCAGTAGTCCTTGCCGCCGTTGTGATCACCTGTGTTGTCCTGCTAGTGAACATACGCTGATCACATGCGGATCCAGTTATTCTGGAAATGACACGTACCGTAACCTGCCAGGGGCGTCAGGCCATGAGTTCAGCCGATGAGCAGCCGGTACGTGAGTGTGATCCACACCATCGCGCACAGGAGCAGCGCCAGCATGACGGCGGCACTGCCATAGTCCTTGGCACGCTTCGACAGCCCATGATGCTCGAATGAAATTCGGTCGATTGCCGCTTCGATACTCGAGTTCACGAGTTCAACGATCAGAACCAGCACCACCGATCCGATCAGCATCAGGCGTGCGAGCGCGCCGAAAGGCAGCAGCAGCGCGAGAGGGACCAGACACGCCGCCAGCGTCAGTTCCTGGCGAAAAGCGCTCTCCTCGCGTACTGCGAACACCATCCCGCTCCAGGAATTCCTGGCAGCGTGCCAGGCGCGGGTGAGTCCACGATGGCCCTTGTGCGGGTTGCGCTCGCTCGAGTACCCAACGTCGGTGTCGGGTTTCACGCCTTCCTCGCATCGGTCAGGGAGAGGGGTACCTTGGCACCTGGGCCGCGCGGGTGCAGATGGGCGAGGAACTGCTCCGTCGCGGTCCGCCACGAAAACTTGCGGGCGTGAGCTGCAGCATCCTCCCGGCGCAGCTTCAAGGCTTCGAGGCAGGCAATGCGCAGGTCTTCGTGCATGACGCCCGCGGTTCTGGAGTCGCCGATGACATCCAAGGGACCGGTCACCGGATACGCCGCAACGGGCAGTCCACAGGCCATCGCCTCGAGCAGCACGAGCCCGAATGTGTCGGTCTTGCTCGGGAATACGAAGACGTCTGCGGCCGCGTACACCTGGGCGAGCTCGCGTTGCTCCAGTACACCGAGATAGTTCGCGTCCGGAAACTTTGCCTGGATTGCCTTCAATGCGGGGCCGACGCCTACCACCCATTTCGAGCCGGGCAGATCTATCCCGAGGAAAGCCTCGATGTTCTTCTCGACCGCGACCCGGCCAACGTAGAGGAAGATCGGGGGGGCGCTCTTGAGCCGATCGTTGCGCTGGGGCTTGAAAATGTCGAGATCGACGCCTCGCGACCAGGTCACGACATTCCTGATTCCGTTCGCCTCCAGGTCGCGCTTGACTACTTCGGTCGGAGCCATCACGGCCTGGGAAGGTCCATGGAACCAGCGCAGGAAGGCATAGGTCCAGGTTAGCGGCAGCCCGATGCGTGCCCGGATGTATTCGGGAAAGCGCGTGTGATAAGCGGTGGTAAACGGCAGCCCGCGCGCCAGAGCGATGCGGCGGGCCGCTGCGCCGAGCGGCCCTTCCGTGGCGATATGCAGGGCGTCCGGGTCGAAGTCCGAGAGGCGCCGTTCGACCTGGCGGCCGGGAAACAGCGAGAGACGAATATCGGGATAGGATGGACAGGGGAACGTCAGGAAATCGAGCGGCGTGAGGAGCTCTACTGAGTGGCCCATCTTGTGGAGTTCGCGCGCAGTGATCTGCAGTGTCCGCACGACGCCGTTCACCTGCGGCGTCCAGGCATCGGTGACGATCATGACTTTCATTACTTTCCCCTTCAGCGGGCGTGAAACTGGGCGCTGGAAGTCCGGTGATGGCCAATACGCTCAATGCCCGAGAACTCGAGCCACTAGCGAGGTTACGCTGCCACCGAGTTCGCCGATGGCGGCTCGTTCACGATGGGACTCGGAATCATTGGTGACTCCAGATACGGTATGCCAGCGGATCAGGTGGAGGGTGCCGTCGAATTCCTCGGCCAGCGCGGTGAGGCTCTCCACCCAGTCCCCGTCGTTGCAGTAAAGGATGCCGCTGATCTCGCGCATCTCGGCCTTGTGAATGTGTCCGCACACGACGCCATCACAGCCGCGCCGGCGCGCTTCTTCGGTCATCACATGCTCGAAGTCGGAGATGAAGTTCACCGCGTTCTTCACTTTGTGCTTCAAGTACTGCGACATCGACCAGTAGGGCAGCCCCAGCCGCTGCCGGATGGCGTTGAGCCAACGATTGACCTTCAGCAGAATCGTGTACATCGAGTCGCCCAGACGCGCGAGCCACCGTGCGTGCTGCATGACGCTGTCGAATAGATCGCCGTGAACGATCCAGAGCCGCTTACCGTCTGCAGTCGTGTGGATCGTCTCTTCGGCGATCGCGATATCGCCGAGCGTCAGGCCGATGAATTGGCGCATCACTTCGTCGTGATTGCCCGGAACGTAGACGACCTTGGTGCCTTTGCGCGCGCTGCGCAGGAGCTTCTGCACGACATCGTTATGGGTCTGCGGCCAATACCAGCTCTTCTTCAGCTGCCAGGCGTCCAGGATGTCGCCGACCAGATAAAGCGTGTGGGCCTTATGGGTGCGCAGGAAATCGAGGAGATAGTGGGCTTGGCACCCGGGGGTGCCCAGGTGGATGTCGGAGATCCAGATCGTTCTGAATCGATAGCTGTCGTCTGCGGCGGACACCGGGGGAAGCGGCTCGCTTACTGTTGCTCGCCCGAGTTCATCATGTTTGTATGACGAGCTGATGACAATTCACGGGCTTCTCGCGGGCGTCAAGTCAATGTTACCGAGCGTCAGTTCGCTGTCTGTTATCGGGGGACGCTGTCGCTGACAGTGTTCTATTCGAAAGTCCCCGTGGGCCGCGAGTCATTGGATCCTCCGGGTGGCTGATTGGTCCGTGACCTGAGCGATCGGAGAGGGGATGTCAAGGGCACAAGAAGCAGCCTTGCAATAGGATGAGGCGGGCGTTCGCGGCGCAATGGTGTGTGCCATCGTGCAGTCATGCGTATCGATGCCGTGCCGAACCGCAACTGAAGACCCACGTATCTGCTGCGGGAGTCGTACCGCGTCGGGGAAAACGGCGCGCAAACCAGGCTGGCCGCTCTCTCGGTGCTCTCGGACGAGCAGATCGAGGCGATGCGCGCGGTGCTCGCCGAGGTGGCGATGCGGTCGGTGGAGGGGCACTTTGCGGTCGTACGCTCGTGCCCGCACGGACCGCTGCAAGCGGTGCGGATGGCCGTGCAGCGGCTGGGCTTTGAGGGACTGGTCGCTTCGCGGACCGGCCCCGAGCGCGAGCACGTGTGCGCGATGGTGGCCGCTCGGGTGCTGGCGCGGCACACCAGGCTCGCCACCACGCGATGGTGGCACACGAGGACGCTTGCCGAGACGGGTTGAGGGCCCAGACGAGCATGTGCTGTGCTCGGCGGTGGACTGGCCGCTCGGGCATCGGGGAACGATAGAGTACAAGCTGGCGGCGCCGCACCTCAAGGAAGGAGCGCTTGCGCTTTACGACCTGTCCTCATAGCGAGGACGCTCGTCATCAACCTGTCATGATCGGGCGGCGCGCCGCGAGCCGCCGCCGGCAGGCCCTGGCGCCCGTCATGAGACTGTCACAATCCGCGGCTAAACTCCCATCCCGCGTCATGGTATGGTCACAATGATGCGGTTCGGTGCGCACGCTGGGGTGCGCGCCGGCGCCGAAGTGCCCGCCGAGCATAGCCGAGACTGTGCCATCCCCACGACGGCCCTCAACGGAGTTGCGCGTGTTTCGAACCTCCCTGGCGGTCGCCTGCGCCGCCGCAATGACGTTTGCGGCCAGCACGGCCGTGCAGGCCGACACCCTGAGCGGCTTCCTTGCGCGCGGGCAGCTGTCCGGACAGTTGCGCGCGTACTACTTCAGGCGCGACTACTCGACGGCCTCGACGGTGAACGCCCAGGCTTTCTCCCTTGCCGGCATCCTCGATTACCGCACCCCGGAGTTTCTCGACGGCTTCAGTGTCGGCGCGAGCTTCTTTTCGGCCAATGCGCTGGGCACGCAGAACCGCAATCCCCGGCGGATCGATGTGACGCTCATGGGCGCCACGAACGCCATCAACGCATTGGGGCAGGCGTTCGTCCAGTACAGCGGGCACGACGCGCTGGTGCGCCTCGGTGATCAGCTGATCGCCACCCCGTGGGCCGGATCGAGCGATTCGCGAGTGTTGCCGGCGACCTACCAGGCCGGCTACGGCACGTACTCGCCGCTGGCGGGCCTGACGTTCACCGCGGTGCGTATCCTGCGGTACAAGGGCCGCACCGCGGAGGGCTTCTTCAGGGACAACAACTATTATCCGGCGACCTGGCACGGGGATGCCAATTACGGCGGAATCTCGAATCTGCCCGCAAGCGCCCGGGCCGCCGGCGGCACCTTCGCGCTGGGCGCCGACTACGGGCGCTCGGGGCTGAAGGCGAGCGTCTGGTATTACCGCTTCTACGGCTTTGCCCACATGTTCTACGCCCAGGTCGGCGAGACGGTGCCGACCGGCTCCCCGCTCGAGCCCTTCGCCGGTGTGCAGGTGGTGCGCGAGTGGGGCGGGCTCAATCGGTTCGCCGAGACGGCGACCCGCTTGTTCGGCCAGCCCGGCACGGCGGTCGACAATTTCACCCTGGGGGCGATCGCGGGTGTGAAGGCGTACGGGGCGAGTCTGTCCGTGGCCTACGATCAGTTGCGGCGCGCGGGCCCCGGGGCACTCGGGGGCGGGGCGCTCATCTCGCCCTACACCGCCGGCTACGCCACCGATCCGCTGTATACGACTTCAATGATCCGCGGCATGGTCGAGCTCGGCCCGGGCCATGCGTGGAAGGTCAGGGCCACCGAGACGGCGCTCGGCAAGCGCGTGCGGCTGTCGGCCTCGTACGCGGCGTACCGCACGGCCTTCGAGGGGCGCGACTCGGAGATCTACTTCGGGGTCATCTATCGGCCGCGCGGCTGGGTCAAGGGCCTCACGCTGCGCAATCGTCTGGGCATCAGCAACGGACCGGCCAACCCGGGCCGCGGCCGGTTCCTTTACAATCGGATGATGGTGACCTACGTGTTCTGAGCGCTCGAGTGGTGCGCCACCGGCCCCCGAAACGGGTCAAACTGCGGTAACCTTGCCCTGGCAGAATCGCATCCTTCAGCGCGGCAACCACGGCTGCCGATCGCCGGGCAGGGGCCGCCGTTTCACTCGCGAGATCATGCACAGAAGCGACTCTCATTCGGCTGTAGAGCGGCCATGAGCTCACCGGCGACGCAGCGGGCGGCGCCGGGCGGCGCGCCGAGCCCGGGGAATACGCCCGCGAAGCTTACGGTACGGGGCCTGAACTTCTACTACGGGCGCCATCAGGTGCTCAAGAACATCGATCTTGCGCTCCCGGACCGCAGCATCACCGCGTTCATTGGTCCGTCCGGCTGCGGCAAATCGACGCTGCTGCGAGTGCTGAACCGGATGTACACGCTCTACCCGGGGCAGCGCGCCACCGGCGAAGTGCTGCTCGATGGGGAGAACATCCTGTCCCAGTCGGTGAACGTGACGCGTCTGCGTCTGCGGGTCGGGATGGTCTTTCAGAAGCCGACGCCGTTCCCGATGTCGATCTTCGAGAACGTGGCGTTCGGACTGCGGCTCGCCCAGCGCATCAGCCGGGCCGCGCTCAAGGAGCGGGTGCACGCGGCGCTGATCGATGCGGCGCTGTGGGACGAGGTCAAGGACAAACTGCACGACGATGGGCGCAGTCTCTCCGGTGGCCAGCAGCAGCGGCTGTGCGTTGCGCGCACGATCGCGCTCGAGCCGGAGGTGATTCTGCTCGATGAGCCCACCGCGGCGCTCGACCCGATCTCGACGCTGAAGGTCGAGGAGACGCTGCAGAGTCTGCGCGAGCGCTTCTGCATCGCCATCGTGACGCACAACCTGCAGCAGGCCGCGCGCGTCTCGAGCAGCACGGTCTTCATGTACGAGGGACAAGTGATCGAGATGGGACCGACCGGGCAACTGTTCACCGCACCGAAGGACCACAGGACCGATGACTACGTCACCGGACGCTTTGGATAACGAGGATTCGACCGTGCAGGACCCGAGCCGGCCACGCAGCAGCGGCGGATCCGAGCCCGCGCCGCTGCCGAGCGGTGCGCTCGGCACCAAGCCGAGCGGCCGGGTGCGCCTCCCGGAACTGTTGAGCGGCGAGCTCGCGGGCAACACCATCGGGGAGTCGGCGCTGGCCGATCCGATCTTCTCGTGCCGATCGCTGAGCGTTCACTACGGCGCCATACAGGCGCTGCGGGACGTGACGCTCGACATCGGCCGCGCGCAGGTGCTCGCGTGCATCGGTCCGTCCGGCTGCGGCAAATCGACGTTCCTGCGCTGCCTGAACCGCATGAACGACACCATCGTCGGCGCGCGGGTCACGGGCACGATCCTGCTCGATGGCCAGAACATCATGGAGAAGCACCAGGACGTGGCGCGCCTGCGCGCACGGGTCGGCATGGTGTTCCAGAAGCCCAATCCCTTCCCCAAGTCGATTTACGACAATGTCGCCTACGGTCCGCGCATCCACAAGCTCACGCGCACGCGCGCGGATCTCGATGAGCTGGTGTGCACGTGTCTGCAGCGCGTCGGGCTGTGGAACGAGGTGAAGGATCGCCTGCATGCCGCGGGCCTGGGATTGTCCGGCGGCCAGCAGCAGCGCCTGTGCATCGCGCGTGCGCTCGCGGTGCAGCCGGAGGTGATCCTGATGGACGAGCCGTGCTCGGCGCTCGATCCGATCGCCAGCGCGCACATCGAGGATCTGATCGAACAGCTGCGCGCCACCTATGCGATCGTGATCGTCACGCACTCCATGCAGCAGGCCGCACGCGTCTCGCAGCGCACCGCGTACTTCCATCTCGGCCGGTTGATCGAGGTGGGCGAGACCGATCGGGTCTTCACCAACCCGCGCCACCGCCTCACCGAGGACTACATCACGGGTCGATTCGGCTGAGGGGCCGGCGTGTTGGAGTTGCCCGCGGGCCGGGCGCAGCT
>JAJZMI010000209.1 GCA_021798335.1 Pseudomonadota bacterium
GTCATCGGCTCGCCGTTGACGACGGCGAAGGGCATCTCCGCCTGCTGCGGCGCTTCGGGACGCGCAGTCTCGGGCGGCACCTCGCTTGCGACGCCCGCCAGTTGGGAATTCGTGTCGGTCATCGCGCTTCAGTCGGTGCGCAAATGCATCGCCCGGCGCACCTCCTCGAGGGTCTCCCGGGCCGTATCGCGGGCTTTCTCCGAGCCTTCCGCGATGATGTCGCGCAGCAGCTCGGGATTCTCGGTGTACTCCTGGGCCCGGCCGCGCATGGCGGTCACCTCCTCGACGATCTTGTCGATCACGGGCTGTTTGCACTCCAGACAGCCGATACCGGCCGACCGACAGCCCTCGGCGGCCCACCGGCGCACCTCCTCGCTGGAGTAGATCTGATGCAGATCCCACACCGGACAGCGCGTCGGCTCCCCCGGATCGGTGCGGCGCGCCCGGGCCGGATCGGTCTGCATCGCGCGCAGCTTGCGCATCACCACCTGCGGGTCCTCGCGCAGCTCGATGGTATTGCCATAGGATTTCGACATCTTGCGGCCATCGAGACCGGGCACTTTCGGGGTCTCGGTGAGCAGTGCCTGCGGCTCGGGCAGTATCGTGACGCCCGTTCCTTCGAGATACCCGAGCAAGCGGTCCCGATCGGCCACCGTCAGGCGGCTGACGCCCTGGACCAGCGCCCGCGCGCGCTCGAGCGCCTCGTGATCACCGCTTTCCTGGTACTTGCGCCGCAGCTGCCGATACAGCGTGGTGTTTCGTCCGCCGAGCGCCTTGACCGCCCGCTCGACCTTCTCTTCGAAGTCAGGCTCGCGTCCATAGAGGTGGTTGAAGCGCCGCGCCGTCTCGCGCGTGAGCTCCACGTGCGCCACCTGATCCTCGCCGACCGGCACGTGCTGGGCGCGATACACCAGAATGTCCGCGCTCTGCAGCAGCGGATAGCCGAGAAAGCCATAGGTAGTGAGGTCCTGATCCTTCAGCTGCTCCTGCTGGTCCTTGTAGCTCGGCACCCGCTCGAGCCAGCTGAGCGGAGTGATCATCGAGAGCAGCAGGTGCAGCTCGGCATGCTCGGGCACGTGCGACTGGACGAACAGCGTGGCCACCCCGGGATTGAGGCCAGCGGCCAGCCAGTCGATGAGCACCTCGTGCACGTAGTGCGGCAGCGCGGCCGTGTCCGCATAGCCGGTGGTGAGCATGTGCCAGTCGGCGATGAAGAAGTAGCACTCGTATTCGTACTGGAGACGCACCCAGTTGCGCAGCGCCCCATGGTAGTTGCCCAAGTGCAGCCGGCCGGTGGGCCGCATGCCGGACAGTACGCGCCCGCCGGGGTTGGGAGTGCTCATCGGTCCGCTTCTCGCATTCCTAAACGGTCAGTATAGCGTGTCCGCGCCGGCCTCCGACGTTTCACGCCGAAGGGTGGCTCACCAAGCCGCCAGCCCCGATCGCAGCCAACGGCCCCTTCCCCACCCTGATGATCGTGGCGGGAAGAGCGGACAGATCGACCACGGTCGTCGCAGCAACGCCGCAATCCCCTCCGTCGAGCACCGCGTCGATCTCATGCTCGAGCCGCTCGAGGATCTGGCCTCCCGAGGTGAGCGGTGCCGGATCGTCGGGCAGCCAAAGCGTACTGCTCATCAAGGGCTCACCGAGCTCCTTCATCAGCAACCGCGGCACGGAGTGATCCGGTACGCGCACCCCGATCGTGCGACGGCGCGGGTGCTGCAGACGCCTCGGGGTCTCGCGCGTGGCCTTCAACAGAAAGGTGTAAGGGCCGGGCAGACAGCCGCGCAGCATGCGGAATTGCCAGGTGTCGAGCCGCGCGAAACGCCCCACCTGGGCAAGATCGGCGCACACCAGGGTGAAGTGATGGTGGCGGTCGGCCCGACGGATCCGCCGCACCCGCTCGAGCGCCCCGGCATCCCCGATGTGCCACCCCAAGGCATAGCACGAGTCGGTCGGATAGGCGATGACCCCGCCGGCACGCACGATCTCGGCGGCCCTGCGGATCAGCCGCGCTTGCGGCGTCACTGGATGCAACTTCAGGTACTCGATCACCCGCTCCCGGTTCCTTCAAGCCTGTGCTCGCGCGTTCCCTCGGTTATGATACCCATCCCGCAGCTGAACCGGCGATGGCCCCGGCCGATGGACGCGACTTCTCCAGTCATTGTGAACGAGATCCGAGCGACGCTCGAGCGCTCATTCGCGCCCGTCTCGCTCGATATCCTGGATGACAGTGCGCGCCACGCCGGGCATGCGGGTGCGCGGACCGGCGGGCACTTTCGCGTCGCGCTGGTCTCGGCGGCCTTCGCCGGGCGATCAGCCCTCGAGTGCCACCGCATGGTCTACCGAGCCCTCGAGCCCATGATGGGAAATGGCATTCATGCCCTGAACATCAGCGCGCGCGCTCCCGAGGCCGCAAACCGCCCGGCGATCTGACCCGACCGGCACGGCCGGCCGCCCCCCTTGGAACCCATCACGCAACGAGAACCTCATGAAGCATCTCAGGACCCTCTGTCTCGGCCTCGCCGTACTCGCCTTGACCGCCTGCCACCAGGCTCCAACGAGCAGCGCTACCACCGCGGCGGTGGCTTCGGTCAACGGCGTGCCCATCACGCAGCAGTTCTATGACAGCTACATCAAGATGATGTCCGGCGGGCGCACCGCCGCCGACCTCACCCCGAGCCAGCGCGCGGCGGTGCTCAACATCCTGATCCGTGCCGAAGCCGTGGCACAGCACGCCGAAAAGATCGGACTCACCAAGGAGCCGCATACGCAGGCGATGCTGGAGCTGGCGCGGCTGAACATCCTCGAGCAGGCGCTTTCGAATCAGTTCCTGGCCAAGCACACCCCGACGGAAGCGCAGCTGCAGGCCGATTACAATCAGCAGCTCGCCCACTTCCCGAAACTGGAGTATCACGCGCGGCACATATTGGTGAAAACCAAGGCCGAGGCCGAGAAGATCATCCAGGATCTGGATCGCGACCACGGCCGCAACTTCGCCGCGCTCGCCCGGGCCTACTCCATCGACCCATCGAAGGCGAACGGCGGCAACCTCGGCTGGTTCCCCCTGAGCGGCATGGTCCCGCACTTTTCCGCGGCAGTCGCCAAGCTCAAAGTGGGCCAGATCACCCAGACCCCGGTCCACACGCGATACGGCTGGCACATCATTCAGCTGCTCGGCACCCGGCCGATGAAGGCACCGAGCTTTGCCGAGGTGAAGACCAAGCTCAAGCAGGACGTGGAGAACAAGCAGTTCCTGGCGTACGCCAACTCGCTGACCAAGACGGCAAAGGTCGTGACCTATCTGGATCCGACGACCAACAAGCTGACCTCCGGTGTCAAGGGCACGCCGGCCATGCCGGCCATGCCGGCCCCGAGTGCCCCCGCGGCCAACACCACCTCGGCGGCGGGCGGCTGAACCTGCCGAAATGAAATCCCGCAGGACCGCCCCGTTGCGGTCCTGCGGGGCGCTCATCGGCGTGGGTGGGCGGCGAGCAGTTGCCGCAGCCCGGCCTCATCGAGTACGGGAATGCCGAGCGCCTTGGCCTTCTCAAGCTTCGAGCCCGGGTCCGCACCGGCGATGACGTACCGCGTCTTGCGCGAGACACTGGCGGAGACCTTGGCGCCGAGGGCCCCGAGAGCGGCCTGGGCTTGCTCGCGGGTCATGCTCGCAAGCGTTCCCGTCAGCACGAAGGTCTGACCTTTGAGCGGCAATTGTGCCGTGCTCGGCGCGAGCGGCTCCCAGGTCACCCCCGAGGCGCGCAGCGCCTCGATGAGTTCGCGATGCGCCGGGGCGCTGAAGAACGCGCGCAAGTGCGCCGCAACCACCGGTCCGACATCGGCCACCTCCTCGACACGCTCGGGGTGGGAGCAGGCCGCTTCGATCAGCGGCTCGAGTTCCCCGAAGTGGCGCGCCAGAGCGAGCGCGGTGGCCTCGCCGACCTCGCGGATTCCCAGGGCATAGAGCAACCGCGGGAGCGTCGTGTGCTTGCTGCGCTCGATCGCGCGGTGCAGATTCTCAGCCGACTTCTTGCCCATCCGCTCGAGCGTCTGCAACTGCTCGACCGAGAGCGTATAGAGGTCGGCCGGCGAGCGTACCGCGCCCCCCTCGACCAGCTGCGCGATAAGCTTCTCGCCCAATCCCTCGATGTCCATCGCCGGACGGCTCGCGAAATGCCGGATGGCCTCCTGGCGCTGCGCCGCGCAACTGAACCCGCCCGTGCAGCGGGCCACCGCTTCGCCTTCGGGCTTGAGCACCTGCGAGCCACAGACCGGGCAACGCTCGGGCCGCTGCACCGGCAGGGCTCCCTGCGGCCGGCGCTCGGGCAGTACGCGCACCAACTCCGGAATGACGTCGCCGGCGCGCCGAATCACCACGGTATCCCCGACACGCACGTCCTTGCGGCGCACCTCGTCGAAGTTGTGCAGCGTCACATTGCTCACCGTGACGCCGCCGACGAACTTCGGCGCGAGGCGCGCCACCGGCGTCACCGCGCCGGTGCGCCCGACCTGCCACTCGATCGCCTCGACGCGCGTCAGAGCCTCTTCGGCCGGAAACTTGCGTGCCAATGCCCAACGTGGCGCGCGGGCGATGAAGCCCAGGCGCGCCTGGTACTCCAGCCGCTCGACCTTGAAAACGACGCCGTCGATCTGATACTTCAAACGTGCGCGCCGCTCGGCCATGACGCGATAGTAGTCGATGCAGCCCTCTGCCCCGTGCACCCGCTCGGCGTGCGGGCAGGTGGGCAGTCCCCAGGCCTGCAGCGCCCCGAGCACCTCACTTTGCAGCGGCGGGGGCTCCCAACCCTCGAGCGCGCCGAGGCCATAGCAGTACACCCGCAGCGGCCGGGAGGCGGTCACGGCCGGATCGAGTTGACGCAGGCTCCCGGCGGCGGCGTTGCGCGGATTGACGAAGGTCTTCTCGCCACGCGCAAGCGCCTCGCGATTGATGCGCTCGAAGCCCTCGATGGGCATGAAAACCTCGCCGCGCACCTCCAACAGCGGCGGCGCATCGCCCCTCAGCCGCAGTGGAAACGCGCGTATTGCACGCAGGTTGGCCGTAACGTCCTCGCCGCGGACGCCATCGCCGCGCGTCGCGGCCTGCACGAGGCTGCCGTCCCGGAATATCGCCGTCAGGGCCAGCCCATCGAGTTTCGGCTCGGCCCAGTACCACAGCGGCTCAGTGACGCCGAGCCGCTCGCGCGCCCTGCGATCGAAGGCCGCCACGTCCTCGTCGGTAAAGCCATTCTCGAGCGAGAGCATGGGGACGGCATGCACCACTTCGCCGAACGCGGCGCTCGGGGCGCCCGCGACACGCTGGGTCGGAGAATCCGGCGTGATCAGTTCCGGATGAGCCGACTCGAGCGCCCTGAGCTCGGCGATCAGCCGATCGTACTCGGCGTCGGGAATCTGCGGATCGTCGAGAACATAATAGCGATAGTCGTGCCGGGCAATTTCGGCGCGCAGCGCTGCGACACGCCTGCGCGCATCGGTGCTCACCCAGCCTCCCAACCCGCGCGCGCCGCCAGATCCGCGCGCAGACTCTCGACACCCTCGGGAGTCAGTGGCTCGCCCCGCTCGTCCTGCACCAGGCCCTGCAGGCGCTCGTTGAGATTCTCGGCGGCGGCGAGCAGCATCTCGAAGGCCTCCATGGCCGGCAGCGGTCCGGGCAGCACCGCGAACAGGTTCAGCCCCGCATAGCGCTGCGCGTCCATCGAGTCCAGATCGAACGTGCCCGGCCGCGTCAGCGAGGCGGCGCTCAACACCGCTCGGCCCAAATCATCCGTTCGGTGGAAAATATCGAGCGGACCGAGCCGAAAGCCCGCGGCCGCGAGTGCCAGGCGCACCGTGCGTCCGCTGAAGCGCTCGGCACCCGCCACCACGCGCAGCGTGATGAGGTGCCGCTCGGTCTCGGCCGGCCACTCGAGCACCACAGGCGGGGGCTCGACGGCGGCGATGACATCGAATTGCGGCTCCGGGTCGGCCTCGCGCCGAGCCGCGTCCACGCGGGCCGGCTGTGCTGCGAGCGGCGGCGCCGCAGGCCGATCGAAGCGGCCTGCCGGCTCGATGACCCTGACCGATCCGACCCCCTCAGCCACTCCCTCGAGCTCCTGCGCCGGGTTGGGCGCCAAAACCGGGGGGCGCAGCGTGGGGGGATCGTCGACTCGGGGCTCGATCGGCGCATCCTCCTCGATCAAGACCGTCGGCAGCGGCGAGAGGGAATCGGCCGAGGTGGCGCACTCGCCAATGTAGGGCTCACCGGCCTCGGCGCCCCCGGCATCGGCCGGGCTCAGCGTCGGCGGCGAAGGCTCGGGCGCACCCCGGGCATGTCGGGGCCGCAGCCGCTCCCACAGCGCCAGCGCGGCGATGAACGCTCCACCGAGGATCAACAGCGTCCAACGCAAGGTCGACACGATTACACCTCCGCGCGCTCAGACCGCGGCCAACCGCACCGCCTCGGCCACATCCACGGCCACGAGCCGCGAGACTCCCGGCTCGTGCATGGTGACACCGATCAGCTGCGCAGCGAGCTCCATGGTCGTCTTGTTGTGCGTGATGAATATGAACTGCACCCGCTGTGACATCTCGCGCACGATGTCGCAGAAGCGCTCGATGTTGTACTCGTCGAGCGGCGCATCCACCTCATCGAGCAGACAAAAAGGCGCCGGATTGAGGTCGAAGATGGAGAACACCAGCGCCACCGCGGTCAGCGCCTTCTCGCCGCCGGAGAGCTGATGGATGGAGCTGTTCTTCTTGCCCGGCGGCCGGGCCATCACGGCCACGCCGGCGTCCAGCACATCCTCCCCGACCAGCTCCAGGTACGCGTGCCCGCCGCCGAAGAGCCGGGGGAACTTCTCCTTCATGCCGGCGTTGATCTTCTCGAAGGTATCCTCAAAACGGCTGCGCGTCTCCTTGTCGATGCGGCGCATCGCCTCCTCGAGCGTATCGAGCGCGCCGGTAAGGTCCGCAAACTGGCGATCGAGGTATTCCTTGCGCTCGGTCTGCTCGGCCAGCTCGCTGATGGCCGCGAGATTCACCTGGCCGAGCTTCTCGATGCCGGCGCGGATCGCCCCGAGCCGCTCCTCCCACG
>JAJZMI010000225.1 GCA_021798335.1 Pseudomonadota bacterium
GAAAGTCGAAATGGAACGCAAGCCCCCTTGTTACGTCTCGCGATAAATCAGCTCGATCGACCCGAGCTGTTCCAGGTAGACAAGCGGCCTGATGCGAGGCGGATTCAGGCGGTTTGAGGGGCCGCTCGTTCCTGGCGGATAGCGGGATATCCCGGAGAGTATGGCGTTCCCCGTTCCCGTTCCGGCGCGCTGTAGAGAGCAACGGGAACGGGAACGAGAAGTGAGGCGAGCGGGGGTGCTGAGTCATTCGGCACCTGCGCAAGAGGGCTGGTGCGTGCCCAGGCGAGGGGTCTGAGTTTTCCTGTCCGAGAGGCGACGCCGCGCTTGCCTGCGCGGCTCGCTGGCGCCCGCGGGGTCAGGCGCCGGAGGCGGTCGGGGTGCAGGGGCCGCCCCTCAGGCGATAGCCGTGATCGTCGCGCAGGAGTTGCCCTGCGCGGGTCAGGGCGGTGAGTCGCTCATGGAGGGTGGCGTTGCGGATGCGGCAGAGCTCGCGCAGCTCGGCCACGGGCACGGGGCGGGCGGCGGTGAGCAACGCCTGGGTGATGCGCTCGTCGATGGAGGTCGAGGGCGGCGGGGTCGTGGCGGCCCCCGTGCGCAGCTGCAAGGCCAGCGCCTCGCCGCGCTGGGCGAGTTCGAGCGCGACGGGCGGGAGCGAAGGAGCGGCGCGATGCTCGACGGTGAGGGTAAGCTCTTGGTTCGAGCGGCGCAGGTACAAGTTCGAGTCGCCCCAGGCGTGGAACTCGGAGGAGCCGCGTAGCGCCTGGCCGGCGCGGATGCGGCCGCCGCCCTTTTTGGCGTGATGCACGAGGAGCACGGCGAGCTCGTAGCGGCGCTGCAGCTCGCGCAGGAACGCCAGGAGCGGTGCGACCTCGCCGCTGGCGTTCTCGTCGATGCGGTGCAGGCGCACGAAGGGATCGAGGATGAGCAGGCGGGGCCGCAGGCGCTCGACGGTCTTAAGCAGACGATCCCGATCGACGGGCAGATCCAGCCGCAGAGTGGGCGCGGTGATCACCTGCAGATCCAGGGTGGGAAGCGAGCAGCCGGCGGCGGCGCAGATGCCCTCGAGGCGGCCCCGCACGATGTGCAGGGCGTCCTCGGCGGCATACAGCAGGACCCGGCCCGCACGGGCAACGGAGTAACGGCGCAGGCAGGCGGTGCCGGAGGCGACCGCCACCGCCAGATCCAGGGCGAGGAAGGATTTGCAGCACTTTGGCTCGCCACCGACCAGGCCAACCGCCTGCTCCAACCACAGATCGGTGACGAGCCAACGCTGCGCCTCGGGACGCATGGGTAGCTGATGGGCCGGTTGTACGGGTAAGGTGCTGTTGGGATCGGCGAGCACGGTGTTCATCGCAGCTCCGTGATCGCTTGGCTCAGCACCTCGTCCGGCAGGTGGTTGAGGTGCTTGCCGGCGGCGAGCTGCATCGCGGCGCGCAGGATGCGGGCCGCCTGCCGCGGCAACCCCTGGGAGGCCTGCCGCAGCAGCTCCAGACCCGAGTCCGAGATCAGGGTGTGGGAGGAGCCGGCGGTCTTGAAGGCGTGCTGGATGAGGGCGGCGAAGCGCTCGCGCTCGCAGATCGGCTGCAGCTGAAGGCGCACGTGCAGGCGGCCGGCGAGAGCGGCGTGCGCAGCGCGGTCCAAGGTGTGCGAGAGCTGCGGATGGCCGAGGAGCCAGACGGTCATCAGGTCGCGGCTGTCGAAGGCGAAGTTCACGAACGAGGGGAAGTCGCGGAAGAACTCCTCGGGGAGGTTTTGCGCCTCGTCGATGATCCACACCGGCAGGATGTGTTTGTTGTCGGCGAGGTCGGTGATGCGGGCCTTGAGCTCGCGCCAGAGCCGGGCGCGGCGGTTCGGCGGATCCAGACCCAAGGCGATGGCGAAGGAGCGATACAGGTCCAGCCGCCCGAAGTCGGTCTCGCAGACGTAGATGACCTGGAAGCGATGAGGGTTGATGCCCTGCAGGAGCGAGCGCAGCGCCGCCGTTTTCCCCACGCCGGGCGCCCCGGTCAGCAGCCCCATGCCCGGAGAGTCCAGCAGCCACTGGAAGCGCTCCTTCAGTAGCGCGAGTGCCCCATCATCCCACAGCTCGGTCGCCTCTTTGCCGAGGGGCGCGTGACGCAGGCCAAAGTGAGCGAGGTACATGTTACTTGTCCTCCGCCGTCGGATCATCCGCGATGGGCCGATAGTGCTCGGCGCAGGCCATATCGATGAGCGTCGGTGCCGAGGGCTTGACTGGCGCCGCCCGGCTCACCGGCTCAGTCTCGGGATCCGGGGGCTTGCGACGCGCACGATGGCGGTTGGCGAGCTTGTCCAAGGCAGTTGCGGCGCCGAGCGAGGCGCCTTCTTTGTCCTCGACGCCGACGACGGTCCGGGCGTGCGGATCGATGACGAGGTGGACGGTCTTGCCGGCGAGCTCGTAGGGGACTTCGAAGAAGCGACCGCCGTAGGAGACGGTGCCGTCCCTGCGGACCAGCCGTTCGGTGCGATGACGGAAGATCTCATCGAGCTTCGCAGCCAGGGGGCCGAGCAGTCGGATCCGGCCCAGATCCTGTTGATAGCGGGTGAGCGGAGTGAGACCGGCGAGCCCGGTGTGCGGGCTGCGATGGTAGAGCGAGTCGATCCAGGCCCAGAGGCGTGCGTTGAGCTCGTGCAACTCGAGCGGTGCAGGCCCAAGCTCGCTCAGGAGTTGGTCGCGTAGGGTTTTGTGCCATCGTTCTAACTTCCCCTTCCCCTCCGGGTGATAAGGGCGGCAGTAAATCAGGCGGGTGCCGAGCCGCGCGCAGATCCCCTGCAGAGAGACCGAACGGTACGCCGACCCGTTGTCGACGACGAGCTTGACGGGAAGACCGCGCTTCAAGACCGCCTGCTTGAGCACGCCCTCGATCTCGAGCGCCGACTCCGAGAGACAAAAGGCGCTGTGGGCGATCAGGCGCGAGGCATCGTCCATGAGCGAGACCAGGTAGGTCTTGCGCGTGCGGCCGGCGAGCAGCGCCCGCGGTCCGTGCAGCACATCGCCGTACCAGATCTCGTTGGCGCACTCGGCGCTGAAGCTGCGCCGCTCCTCGGGCACCGTCGCCGCGCCGCTCGGACGCGACAGTCCCTGCTGTTTGAGGAAGCGGTGGATCGCCGAGCGCGACAGTGCCCCGCGCGCCACCAGCCCTTCGTGCTCGAGCATCCAGCGCAGCACGCGGATCGAGCGGCGCGGGTTGTCCCGCTTGGCGGTGAGGAGGCGCTCCTGGACCTCGGCCGAGAGCTTCGAGATCCCCTCATCGCAACGCCCCTTGGGCGTGAGTCCCTCGAGTCCCTGCCGGCGGTACTTCAGCAGCCACTCCTCGAGGGTCTTCTCGGCGATATGCCGCCGGCGCGAGCCCGGGATGTCGTAGTCCTTGGCGGCGAGCTCGCGCAGCAGCGCCTTCTGCTCCCCGCGGGCCAGCTGCGGCCGGCTCACCAGCGGTCCCAACACACTCAGGCGAAACAGCGCCATCGGGTCGATCTCTTTCATACAGCACCTCCAAGGAAGGAGAGCGTATGAGGCCCGATCCCGGCCGAAGGCGGCAGATACAAACTCTGTGGGGTGGGCTATGGCGGTGGCAACACCGTGTCTCGGCGGCTCGCGGTCCGAGTCTCTATGGGACGATAAGACCTTCGTTATCGAGGTACGCCATCAGCTCGCGCAGCGGCTCCTCCTCGATGGCGCCTCGCCAGAACTCCCGCCACTCTCCCGCCCGTCCCCACTCGGGCTGACGGTTCCTCAGGCGGAAGGCGAACTCCATGTGGCGCGCCTTCAACCACCGCCACCAGCGCCGCATCGTGCTCAAGGCAGGGCCCCGCTCGGCCCACTGCGCCGCGCACTGCTCCAGGGACACCCCGGCCAGCAGGCACACCAGGACCGCCTGTTGCACGCTCCACAGATACCACCGCCGCGGCGCCATGCAGCTCGGCAGGCGCGAGCAGGTCCCCTTGCAGCCAGGGCAGTAGTAGCGCGGCACCGGAACCGGATTGAGCTCGCCGCTCCCGCGGTCGGCCTTGCGACAGTAATGCCCGTGGCACCAGAGGCGTGCGAGCCCGCAGTGCGGGCACTGCTTCGGCCGGTAGTCCTCGGGCCTCGAGATCCACTTGGCCAGGTGTTCTTCGACGGTGGCCACGAGCGGCACGATGCGCGCCATAGGATGGTTCCTTTGTGGGTGTTCGTTGTCATCGAACCAGGAACCGGACCGCACGCCCGCGTGGCACCCCTCCCGGCCGACGGCCGGGTAGCCGCTCAGTTCGCGGCCGCAGCTTGCTCGAGCTTCTCGAGCAGGTACCGCTCGTACTCAGGATCGAACTCACCGGGGCGGGAGCGGATCATCTCGATCACCTTGCCGTAGCACTCGCCCGCCTGCCGCTGATCCCCCCGGGCCTCGTACACCATGGCGAGCCGCTCGTGGCCGTCGGGCACCTCAGGGTACTGCTCGAGCAGCGCACGGGCGGCCTGCTCGGCCTGATCGAGCTTGCCAGCGTGCACCAGGTCGATGACCGCATTGGAGGCGCTATCCAGCGCGTAGGACTCGTCCAAGGCCTCTCGCGCTGCCTGCCGTGCCGCCTCCTGCCGCTCTCGCTCCGCGATGGACCGGGCCCGGTCTCGCGCGGACTGCTCGGCCCGGTCCTTTTCCCGGCAGCATCGCTTGTACTGCAGCCCGCTGCCGCAGGGGCAGGGGTCGTTGCGGCCGACGGTCTTGGTGTTCATGAGGTCGCGTACTTTACCCGACCCGACGCTCTCACAGGGGCTGATGCGACCGGCAGCCCGGCAAGGCCACCGACCAGTCCCCCTTCGTTCAAGCTCGCCGCTTGTTACCCCCGTGCCTCCACAGCCGCTCGCTGCGCTCGCCCGGCCGCTCTGGGCTGTCCCTTCGGGAGCCCGCGGCCGGCTGGCCGGGCCGTGGACGACGGGGATAACCGTGCCTGCCATTGGACGCCACAGCCCGACCTGTCCCACGATATCGGCGGCGGCGAACCGCCGCTCTCGGGCCGAATGTCTCGGACTGCCACCGGAAATGCTCCTTCAGAAATCCTGAACGAGCGCGGGAAAACGGAAGGCGTTACGCCTCAGATACTGGAGGACGTAACACATGCCCGAGCAGTCGCGCGCGATCGACCAGTCGCCTGTGTGGGGATGAGACAGCAACGCCACGTAAGAGCCCCAGTAGCTCTTCGTCAAGTGCTCGCCCCGGGTGCGCAGGCAGATGTTGTCGAAATCGACATCTTCGGCGATTTCCCTTAAAGATAACCGACGGGTCCCGCCCTGCCGGAATAAGGTTCCCAGGACGACGCCAGATTTTCCAGCCAACGGATAGACATCCAGGAAACTCGCACGAGGTTTTTGAGTGAATAAGGCGATACCCTGGCGTACCAGGGTCGGATACCACCGCGCGTCGCGCTGGATCTTCGCGATCAGTGTCTCAACGTGATGCGTCTTCAACGCAGTTCCGGGTGTCCAGAGTATGGCAATGTAGGGATACTCCATAGCGAGCCTTTATACCGTCATGATGGGAGTGTAGACGGCGACGTTGTCCAGATGGTCATTGAGGACAACCTCGCCGGCCTGTACCCAACAATGAGCTCTGAAGGGATCTTCCTGTACACCGAACACCCAGTCCGGATACAGATCGTATCCCGAGAGGAAGCGAACCAGCGCCAGGGAGTCGAACAGGCACAGATAGTCGCGTGGAAACAGTGGCCGGTATTTGAGAAATACCCTCGCCATATGCCCGGCCTGATTCGAGTCCGTTGGAATAACGCAAGCGCGTGAGCGCTTGCGTTTGGCAACGAAGTCGACGATCCGGGAAATTGACAGTATCCGCAGGGCGCAGTCCGAGTACAGAAGCGCCAAGGCCGTGTTTCGGAGGGGGCATCTGGGTAGTGGATCCGGATCCGAGAGCGGCATCGATCCCAGATCTCCATCCGCGGCGCGTGCCATGCGCGGCGCGACCGGTTGCGCTGCCGAAGCCTCAGCCAGCATGCCTCTGGCCATCAACTCTGCGGCCAGCGCTTCTACAGTGTCCGAGAGCCGTGTAGTCAAGGTCGGTTCGTTGTTCGGGGTTGATGGCCAGTTCTGGATCCAAGGGATCAGCTCTTCCATGGCCTGACGTGGAACAGAGAAGTATGCGTCGTGCTTGAGATCGAGAAATACGAACTTTTGTCCCGTCAGGCAGGCGAAGGCATGTGATGGAAGGTGGTATACGAGCATGGAGTGCGTGCAAGCGATGGGGGTGATGCGCGGCTTGCGCCGCGCATCACCCGTCCCTTCAGCTCGCCTGGCGAGTGTTCGGGAGGCCGAGAACCTCGCTACCGCCAATCTCTGATCCCTTGGTCTGTTCCGATACGGAACCGAGATACTGCATGGTCATGATCGTCTCCTCATGTGAGGTGTTTGATGAAAGAGCCCGTCATCCGCGGATCGGCGCCGGCATCCGGGATGGCGGCGTCAGCGTCGTTTAATTTCCAAGTCATGTCAATGCGGTTTCGAGTTTCACGGGCGGTATTCGGAGGTGTGGGTTAGTGAGAGTTGCGCAAGGCAGGCGAGATCATTGAGGCAGGTGGGATCGATGGGGAAACTTTGCACGGAAAGCCTTGAGTTTTCGCGGACTTGTCGTTGTGCATCCCGGGAGGCGGGGCGGCGTGATGAGTCGTCTCCTTGCGAAAGTGCGATCATGTGGCTGCGGAGCCCTCTTGCAGGATGCGCACCAATGCCTGTGTCAACGCCTCGCGGCGTTTTGGGCTCAAAAGCTGCTTCGGAATGATGTACATCACCCGGTCGAGCTGATCTTGCTCGTGAAAGAGGACCTCATGAGAATTGCCGCGGATGGGCATGTTTCGGTATGCCCGGTGAGGTTTCCGCGCTCCGCCCGAGGGAGTGATCAATGTTTCATAGACTTCCCGCGTCTGCGGGCGCGGCGTCTTTCTCGCGATGGAT
>JAJZMI010000086.1 GCA_021798335.1 Pseudomonadota bacterium
CCTGCGCAGGGAGCGACCACGTTGGCGGCACGCGCCGCAGGACAGCGCACCGGCGCGAGCGCGGCCAGCCCGGGAAGCGACACGCCATACCGCTGATTCAAGCGCCGTCCTGCTGCATTTGAATCAGCGGGGGATGGTGCCGAGGCCCTGCGCGCACACCCCGCCCGCCGTGGACCTGTACCGCTTCAGGCACAGCTCGTCCCGCCGCGCCCAGTCGGTCCCGCTGCGAACATCGAACGGTTGCCCGCTGAACTTGCATACTCGAGGCGAGTCTGAGCAGTCACGATCATGCGAACCCGCATTCCCCGCATTGCCTCCTCGCAGATCACGCCCCCCGAGGTCTACTTCGGCCGGCGCGCATTTCTGGCCGGCGCGCTCGCGGCCGGCGCCACCGCCACGTTCGGCCGGGCACACGCCGCGATAGTCCCGGGCCGCGCCGGGGCGCCCCTGGCGTACACCTATGATGCCGCCGAGTCGGTCGGGGCGCTGGTGCACGCCCCGGATCAGAACGAGACGCCGAACACGTGGTATCAGATCACCAACTACAACAACTACTACGAATTCGGCACGAGCAAGACCGACCCCGCCGAGTACGCCGGTCGGCTCCAGACACGCCCCTGGAGCATCACCGTGGCCGGCGAGGCAGAGCACACCGGGACATTTGCGCTCGAGGATTTTCTCAAGCCCTATGCGCTCGAGGAGCGCACCTACCGCTTCCGCTGCGTGGAGGCGTGGTCGATGGTGATTCCCTGGGTGGGCATCCCGCTCGCCACGATGCTCAAGCGCTTCAAACCCACCTCGCGCGCCAAGTACGTTGCCTTCGAGTCGGTCTATCGCCCGAGCCAGATGCGGGGACAGCGAGCACCGATCCTGCAGTGGCCGTATCGCGAGGGACTGCGCATCGACGAGGCGATGAATCCGCTCGCATTCATGGTGGTCGGGCTCTACGGGCGCGTGCTGCCAAATCAGAATGGCGCGCCGCTGCGCCTGATCGTGCCGTGGAAATACGGCTTCAAGGGCATCAAGGCGATCGTGCGCATCGCGTTCACCGAAACGCAGCCGCCCACCACCTGGAACCAGGCGAGACCGAATTACTACGGTTTCTACGCCAACGTCAATCCCGACGTTCCGACTCCCGGCTGGAGTCAGAGAACGGAAGTGCGCATCGGCAATCCGTTCTTCCATCAGCGCCAGCCGACCTTGATGTTCAACGGCTACGGCGAGGAAGTCGCCTATCTTTATCAGGGAATGAACCTGCGGAGATATTTCTGAACCCGCCCGTCCCCGAGTTGTCGTGACCGCGCCCGCGCCCCCCGCCAAACGGCCCTTGCTCGGCCTGAGCGTCGAGCGCCGCTATCCACTGATCTACAAGCCGGCGGTGTTTCTGGCCTCGCTCGCGCCGCTGGCCTGGATGGTGTGCGGTCTGTTCGGCTGGTTTGGCTGCAGCGACGGCGTCGATCCGGTGAAGTTTCTCGAACTCAGGTGCGGCAAAACCGCCCTGAACTTCATCATGCTCACGCTGATGATAACGCCCGTACGCGAGCTGGCGAGGCTGCCGCATCTGATACGTCTGCGGCGCATGCTCGGGCTGTTCGCGTTCTTCTATGTCTTGCTGCATTTCACGGTATACGCGGTACTCGACCTGGATCTGAACTGGCGCATGGTCGGGGCCGACATCGTCAAGCGCCCGTACATCACCGTCGGCTTCACCGCGCTGCTGCTGCTCATTCCGCTCGCGGTGACCTCGACCAACCGGATGATGCGGCGGCTCGGACGGCGGTGGAGCCGGTTGCACCGCCTGATCTATCTGATAGCGGCACTCGGGGTATGGCATTTTTACTGGGAGGAGAAGATCGACGAGGGTACGCCGCTGAAATACGCCGCGGTCCTCGCCGTGCTGCTCGGCTACCGCGTGGTGCGCAGCGCCCGGGTCCGCCGGGGCATCGCCGGCCGGATGCGCGCGCTGAGCGGCAGACCCGAGCGGAAGAAGACCCTGGCGTGCGACACACAGCGCTCCGCGTAGGGCGCCGAGCGACCCGCGGCGGGCCGAACGAACGGAGGCTATTTCTGGAACAGATTGCGCATCTTGCTGAAAAACGAGCCCGAGCGCATATGGCGCAGCGTGGCCGCCCACTTGTCCTCGGCCAGCAGCTTTCGCTGTAGATCCACTTCCTCTCGCTTCATCAGCTCCAGCACCCGGGAGTCCTCGTCGGCCTCCAGCCAGTAGCCGTGTTGCTCAGGACAGACCTCCATCTCCAGATCGTAGAATCGATACTGGAATCTCTGCAGGTGGGCGGCGCATTCCGGACACTGATCGGTCGTGGGGGTCGAGCTGATAAACAGCGATCCCTTCCAGCGATCGCCGAAATCAAAGACCTCGTCCTCCAGCTCGCCGAGTTCGACCTGCTCGAGCCACATTCCCTGGCAGGACGGGCAGTGGTTCACCTTGAGCTTGTGTCGTTCGGTCAGCAGCAGATCGGTATTGCATCTAGGGCATTTCATGTCATCCCTCCGCTTGCCGCGCTCGCCAACCCCATGGGCAAGCCGCCACGCCTGCCGCAATATAGATGACATCGCATCGGCGCTCAAGGAAATGAGGCCGCCGAGCCGCGGCCCGGTGCGCGGAAACACCGAGCCCGGCAGCGTTCCCGCACGGCGAAAGCGGATCGTCGCATGCACGCCTCGAGCCCGAATAGTGGTCGAAATGTGCTTGCCCATCGAGCGTTGGATCAGCGTCGCACGTCGAACTCGCGGCAGCGCAGGAAACTCGAGCGCCAGGCGGTGCGGACGATCGGCCCGCGCACCGGGGGGCGCTCGCGGCGGGGGCAATGTCCGCGCCCGCTCGGCCCGCAGCGGTGCGCCTCGCGCGGCCGGGCGTCCAGTTTCGCGTAGCGCGCATCGGTAAAGGATTCCCTCATCGCCGAGGAGAGTGTCATAATAATTCCATGAGGACCCCATCCGTACGTTTCGCGCTGGTGCTATGTCTGGCGCTCACGACCGGCGCCTGTGCGTCGCCCGCGCCCCGGCCGCGCTCGACCCGGCCTGCCCGACCCCAGAAACTGGTCCGGGCGGCGCCGCCCGCGTTGCCGCTTCCCGTCCAGACGGAGAAGTTCATGCTGGCCCCGGGACAGACCATCATCGGCCGGCTTCAGGTCGTGAAGGTCCTCAAGGGACAGACCCTGACCGACATCGGCCGGCGCTTCAACCTCGGTTACGAGGAGATGAAACGCGCCAATCCCGATCTGAGCACCTGGCTGCCCCCGCTCGGCGCCCCCGTGCTCCTGCCGACGGAGTTCATTCTGCCGGACGCGCCGCACAGGGGCATCGTCGTCAATGTCGCCGCGATGCGCCTCTTCTATTTCCCACCGCACAAGCCGGGCGAGCCTCAGATCGTCATCACGCATCCGGTGGGAATCGGCCGCGCCAAGTTCCCGACGCCCATCGGGGTGACCCACGTCGTGGCACATCAGAAGGGTCCGGTTTGGGTGGTACCGCGGTCGATTCTCGCCGAGCACGCCAGCGAGGGCGCGCCGCTCCCCCCGGTGGTTGGACCGGGACCCTTGGACCCTCTGGGCAACTATGCGTTGCAACTCGGCTGGCCTGAAATCCTGCTCCACGGTACCAACAAGCCGGTCAGCGTGGGATGGCCGGTGAGCCACGGCTGCATCCACATGTTCCCCGAGGACATCAAGCAACTGTTCCATCTGGTGCCCAACGGCACCGAGCTGCGCACCGTGGACCAGCCGTACCTGTTCGGGTGGCGCAACGGCAGGCTCTACATGGTCGCCTACGGGCCGCTGAAGGGCAGCAAGCGTCCATGGAAAAAGGACTGGCGCCAGCTGCTGCCGCGCCTGATCACCCACGCCGAGCGCGTCGAGCTGCGGCGGCACGGGCAGAAAATCAACTGGACCCGCGTGGGCGAACTCGTCGCCCATCCCCGCGGGGTGCCCGTACCCGTCTCCGGAAAGGACAGCGGCGGCATCGCACACGTTCTTGCCGACGCGACTTGGGTACAGAATCGCCTGCCCGCCGGCTCCACTTGGAACGGCAAGGCCGAGGGCCTGGCCACCAACGCGCAGTTCCGCAAGTTCTACGCCGGCGTTCTCACACCGGAGCAGCGGCGGGCGCTCGAGGCTGTCGACAGTCTGCGCAAGCCTGCCGCAACCCATCGCGCCCCTGCGCACAAGACCCAACCCCTGCAAGCCGATCCCCGCGGGTCCTGACCCGCGGGCTACGCGCCACGCGCAAGCTTCAGGCGCGCGCGGCGCGCCGGGAATGCGAGTTCCCCGGTAGCCAACGTCGACCCGATCTCATGGGGTTGCCGGCCCCGAGGGGGCCGAGCCTCTCGGGCCGCGCCGCCACTGTCCGGGGCTGCGCTCTCAACCACAGCCGTTCAACGTGACCGGCGCACGTCCCATCGCATTCCCGCACACTCTCGCGGCAGCGGGTGCGACACTGCCCGGCAGTTCGCGAGGAGAGATTGCCGCATGTCCCGCCTGATCGTCCTGCCGTCTCTGTGCCTGCTGATGGTGTCCTCGGCCGCGCTCGCCGCGCCCGCCAAACCCGCGGCCGCGACTCGCCTGTCCGTGCCGAAGGAGCGGGCCGTGAGCACCCAACACAGCGTGACCATCGATGGCCACACGATCCGTTACACCGCGACCGCAGGCACGATCCTGCTGCGCAACAAGGACAATCAGCCGACCGCGAGCATGTTCTATGTCGCCTACACCGAAGACGGCGTCCACGATCCCGCGCACCGGCCGGTGACCTTTCTCTACAACGGCGGCCCGGGCGCCGCATCGAACTGGATACAGATGGGAGGACTCGGGCCATACCGGGTCAACATGACAAACGGCGGACCCACGCCGCCGGCGCCGTATTCGATCACGCCGAGCCACAACAGCCTGCTGAACGATTCGGATCTGGTCTTCATAGACGCGGTGGGCACAGGCTACAGCCGCATCGTCGGCAAGGGCACGGGCAAGATGTTCTGGGGCGTCGATCAGGATGTGAAATCCTTCGCCCAATTCATCTACCGCTACCTGACGAAGTACAACCGCTGGCAGTCGCCGAAGTTCCTCTACGGCGAGAGCTACGGAACCACCCGCTCCGCGGCTCTGTCCGACTACCTGCAGGATCACGGCATCGCCCTGAACGGCGTCATTCTGCAATCATCGGTGCTCAATTATTTCGACTGGATGCCCGGCTCCGACAACAAATACATCTTCTATCTTCCCTCGTTCGCGGCGATTGCCTGGTATCACCACAAGCTGCCGAACAGACCCGCCCACCTGGCCGCCTTCGTGCAGCAGGCGCGCCAATTCGCGGCCGGCCCGTATGCACGCGCGCTATGGCAAGGCGATAGGCTGCCGCGCAGTCAGCGCGATGCGGTGGCGAAGCAAATGCACCAGTTCACGGGCCTGCCGGTCCGGTACCTCGAGCGCGCCAATCTCCGGGTCACCGCCGCGCACTTCCGCAAGGAGCTGCTGCTGCCGCAGCGCGAGCACCTCGGACGTTACGACGCGCGCTTTGCCGCCTCGGATGCCGATGCGGTCAGCTCCCGGAACTCGTTCGACCCGTCCAGCCAGTTCACCGGCGCGCCGTTCGCGGCGGCTTTCCAATGGTATCTTCACAACATACTGAAATATTACTCGAACCGTCACTACAAGGAGGAAAGCAATCAGGCCTACAAGCAGTGGGATTGGAAACACGATCATCGGTCACGGCCTTATGTCGCCGGCGACCTGGCGGCGGCCATGCGCAAGAACCCGTATCTGCGCGTGTTGTCCGAGAACGGATACTTCGATCTGGCCACGCCGTTTTTCGAGACCGAATACGATCTCGACCATGCCATGTTGAGCCCGAGGCTGCGCAAACACATCGCGTTCGCCTACTTCAAGTCCGGCCACATGATCTATCTGAATCCGCACGCGCTGAAGGCGATGCACGCGGTCCTGGACACCTTCTACAGCGACACGCTGGCGGCGGATTCCCGGGGAGCCGTGCTCCAGACCACTCCGGGGCATTGATCGAGCCGACGCCCCTCTTCCCCTGTGGATCAACGCTTCGGGACATCCCGATGCGCCCGTGATCCCACCGAAGCGGCAGGCATCGCGCTTCGCCGGGCGGTACGCGCCAGCGCCCGAATGGCGCTTGCGACAGGTCCATGGAGCCCGCCATGGAGAGCTGGCCGCGGCGCCGGTGACGCACGCCGCCGCAGTGTGGTGCAAATCAGTTGTCGGCGTTCGGCGCCGACCCTATGTCAGCGGGGCAACGTATCCCGGGTGCCGTGAGACCGCCCTGTTCGATTCCACCGGCCGATGTCCGCCGGCACATTCCGGTCCGCGCTCGCCGAATCCGGACATGCACGCCCGCATCGACAAGGCATCCGCGCCTGCCAATGTCGCTGCTGCCGATGCGCCTGGCCGCTTCACGCCGTACTGCCGGCGCGAAGCGCGCCCACTGCAATTGGGGGGCGAGATCCTTGCCGAGACCCATAGCTCCCGGGAATCCCCGCCCATGACCGCGTGGCGGTCGACGGAACGTGGGATGGGAAATTCCTCGCCGAGCGCCCGCCGAATTCTGTCCCGTATCGGCCCGGCGGCGATCCAGCGGGCGCCACGCCACCCGGCCGCGGTTTTGCGGCCGCGAACCTGGACGTCACGCGCCATTATGCGCATCGCGCCCCGGCGGGCGCGCGTGTTCGAGACAACCGGCGGCGCCGAGGATTAAGCTTGGGACATGAGCACGCCCGCAGCGGCCGTCGGCCCGCCCTTCAAGTTCAAGTGGGTTCCCCTGCTGGTTGCCGTCGGGCTGACGGTTGCGGTTGTGGTGGGCGGCACCTGGCTCGCCTTCCTCTCCGCCCGCCTGTTTCATAC
>JAJZMI010000037.1 GCA_021798335.1 Pseudomonadota bacterium
GAGGCGCGCGGTTCTGTTCGATGGTGCGGGCGAGGTACTGGCCGAAGCGCACGTAGAGAAAATAGTCATCATCGCCCACTTGAAAGCGGGCTTCGGCGAAGAAATCGGGAAAATTCTTTTCCAAATACGAATTGACGCTGCCCAAAGCGGGGCGAGGATCGCGATCGGGCGACGCAGTTTGCTGCTTCATTTCGCGGGTCACACCTCCAGAGGGTCCAGACCGCCATCATTGGACGTCGCGAGCGGCACCACACCCCGCGGCGCGGCGCGAATGGTGCGCGAGAAGGCGGCGCGATGCAAGCGAAATCATGACAGAGCTGCGCGAGGCGCGCGGATCAACTGGAGGGTCCTGGGTCGCGCCGCCGCCGGGCGCGCGCCACCATCTGCAAGGCGAGCACGATGGCGACCAGGAAGGCCAGGGTACTGGTTGCAAGCGTCAGATTCAGCATCTGTTCCAGCGTCTGCTCACGTGCGTGAGCCCCCCGATCGGATGTTTGTGTGACCTCGAGATGGGCAATGACATCGTGGCCCGTCCTGCCGCGGATCGGCACGCTGACCGTGATGGGCGCGTCGTGGCCCGCCTCGACCAGCCGGCGGAACAGGAGGGTGAGGATGCCGGCGTGCGGTGCCGGAATGCCCGGTACGATCGGTTTGACCGCCTGGGCCAGCAGCGCGCCGGAGGGCGTGGTCACCGCAAGACGCAGTCCCGGCCGCAGCAAGCGATGCAGGTAGACCGGGAGTGCCGCCGACGCCAGAACCAGTCCGCCTCGGGGACGCAGGTTGTGCGGGTTCAGCATCCCGTACACGAACGGTCTCGCCCCGCGGCGCGCGCGATCATCGATCTGCACGCCGAAGGGTCCACCGACCATTGACAGCGGCATTGCGAACTCGACGTCGTAGCCGCCCGGTTCCAGTTGCAGCGCCCCGACGATGCGCGGATCCAGGATCGCCCGCTGTCGGCCGTATTCGCCGGTGATGATGCGGTCGGCTACCAGCGGTCCGGCGCCCTCCAGCGGTAGAAATTCCGAGTGCGGCCGCCCCTGCGGCCCGGCGAAGCCGATCCAGATGCGGTCGCCTTTGACGGAGCGATCGAGCGGGTTGACGAGCGGCGTATCGAACACGGGATGGGGGTCCGAGATGCGCAGCAGCACATACAGCATGCGATTGGTGACGCCGGTGAGAATGTCGAAATGACGGCTGCCGCTGCCGTAGCGGCGCCACGGGCGAGTCGCAGGCCAGCCCTGCGGATAGGCGTCGAAGTCGATCGGTGCCGGCAGCGGCAGCGGCGTCAGTGTGTCCGGCCCGGGGTGGAGCGCTTCGGCCGCAAATCGGTAGATCAGACGCGTACGGCCCTCAAGCGAGGCGGCCAGGGTGTGCGCGAGCGAGTTCAGGTCCAGCCGCTCGCTGCGGCGCAGCTCGGCCTGCATCTGGCGCGCGTAACGGACCCCGTCCCAAGGCAGCACCAGGGTCACCAGCGTGAGGAGCAACAGCGAGAGCCAAGGCCGCATCGAATCGTTTCAGCACTCTTTCAGCCGGCGCGTTTATAGTGGCGTCACCGCTTCATCTGCGCGTACAGCCACGATCATGAAGATACCTGAGATTTTGATCGTCGAGACCATTCATCAGCCCGGCAGCCTCGCCAAAGTGCTGCAGGTGATCGGCGATGCGGGTCTGACCATCCAGCACTTGACCACGGTACGGCGCGTGGAGGGCAAGACTCTCTGGGAAATTACCCTGGAGATGGACGAACAGGCCGACCGAAGTCTTTACACGCGGATCGACCAGTTACCCAATGCCCGCTTCGTCGGTAAATCCGACCGGGTATTCAATCGCCATCGCGGCGGCAAGATCCGCACCGTGGCGAGCCTGCCGATCAACACGCTGCAGACGCTGCGTGACATCTACACCCCCGGGGTCGCGCGGGTGTGCCTGGCCATTCAGCAGGACCCGCAGCTTGCGCACGAATACACGAGCATCGACAGCACTGTGGCGGTGATCACCAACGGCACGGCGATCCTCGGCCTCGGCAACATCGGGCCGCTCGCCGGCTTGCCGGTGATGGAGGGCAAGGCGGCTCTGTTCGCCGATCTGGTGGGGCTCTCGGCTGTGCCGATCCTGCTCGAGCAGACCCAGCCGGAGAAAGTCGTCGAGCTGATCTGCGGGATTCATTTGTCCTTCGGGGCGATCCAGCTCGAGGACTTCGCCGCTCCCGAGTGCTTCGCAATCGAATCCCGGCTGCGCGAGCGGCTTGCCAAGCCGGTTCTGCACGACGATCAGCACGGGACCGCGGTGGTTGCGCTCGCCGCGCTGATCAATGCGGCACGCCGTGCCCGGCGCAGCCTGCCCGAGAGCACCGTGGGCCAGCTCGGTCTCGGAGCGGCCGGCACGGGCATCGTGCGCCTGCTGCGCGCCTATGGCGTCAATCGAGTGCTGGGCGCGGACCGCAACCCTCAGGCGTTGGCGCGCATCAAGACGCTCGGGGCCGAAGCATCGACCCAGGAGTCGATCATGCGGGAAGCCGACATCGTGGTCGCGACCACCGGTGTCAAGGGGCTCATCCGACCCGAGTGGATCAGGCCGGGGCAGGTGATTCTGGCGCTGTCCAATCCCGATCCGGAGATCGAGCCGAACCTGGCGCGCGAGCATGGCGCGGCCTTTGCCGCCGATGGCAAAGGGATCAATAACGTGCTGGCGTTTCCGGGGCTGTTCAAGGGGGCGCTCGCCGCCAAGGCCACGCGCTTCACGGACGCGATGCTCATGGCCGCGGCGCAGACCCTGGCGGACTTGGCGGAAGACGATGCGCTCGTGCCCGGGCCGTTGGAAAAGAGCGTGCACGAGCAAGTGGCGGCGGCCGTCCAGGCGGCCGCCGCCACCTAAGTCCGCGCTCAGGCGGCCGCCGCCTCGGGGGTCATCAGGCCGCGCAGCTTGCCGAGCGCAGTGGCTTCGATCTGGCGAATGCGCTCGGCTGAAATGCCATATTCCCCCGCCAGCTCGTGCAGTGTCGCCTTCTCCTCACGGATCCAGCGGCGCTCGACGATGTCGCGGCTGCGCGCGTCGAGCCGATCAAGGGCGGTGCGCAGGCGGGACGTGGAATCCCGTTCCCATTCCGCTTCCTCCACCTGATCGGCCGGGTCGGCATCGGGTGCCGGCAGGTACGCGGCCGGACTGTAGGCTTCCTCTTCGTCCGCATCGGGTGCCGGATCGAATGCCAGATCATGCGCCGCCAAGCGCTTCTCCATCTCGGTGACCTCGCTTGCGCTGACGCCGAGGTCGCGCGCCACGGCGGCGGTCTCCTCGACTGTGAGCCACGCGAGGTTCTTCTTCAGGCGGCGCAGATTGAAGAACAGCTTGCGCTGGGTTTTGGTGGTGGCAATCTTGACCAGGCGCCAATTGCGCAGAACGTATTCATGGATCTCCGCCCGAATCCAGTGCACGGCAAAGGACACCAGGCGAACGTTGAGGGCCGGGTCGAAGCGCTTGACCGCTTTCATCAAGCCGACGTTGCCTTCCTGGATCAGGTCGCTGAAGGGCAACCCATAGCCGCGATAGCCTCGGGCGATATGCACGACGAAGCGCAAGTGCGCCAGGACGAGCTGGCGCGCGGCATCGAGATCGCCGTGTTCTCGGAAGCGCTCAGCGAGCGCACGCTCAGCCTCGCGATCGAGCACAGGGATGCGGCTCACCCGCTCGACGTACGCATCGACGCTGCCAATCGGCCCGACGACCGCGAGGTCGCAGGGGCGGGCGATCACTGCGGTGCTTGTGGACATCAATACTCCCATCCGCTGTCAGCAAATCTTAGCACTCGATGTCTTTGAGTGCTAATCCGAGCCTGGGTTCCCAGGTAGTGCCCGAAACTGCATCGCTCAAGATCCCGCTCAACCCGAAGGCCTTAAGACGTCACCTTAATCGTGACAATTTAGACGCCCTCACGCAAAGCCGGCTTTCGGGACTCGGAACGGCCGGCTACGCTGACAGGCATGCCTGAGCTTCCCGAAGTCGAGACCACGCGTCGCGGTATCGCGCCGCATGTAACCGGGCGCACCATCGTGGCCCTCGCGCTCTACGAGCGGCGGCTGCGCTGGCCGGTGCCCCGCTCACTTGCGCTGCGGCTGGCGGGCCAGCGCATCGTGGGGACGGATCGGCGAGCCAAATACCTGCTCATCATGCTGGAGCGAGGCACGGTGATCGTCCATCTGGGCATGTCGGGCTCGCTGCGGGTGCTGCCCGGCGATGCGCCCCGCATGCGCCACGATCGGTATGACGTGCGGCTGGACTCGGGCCAGGTTCTGCGCTTCAACGACCCGCGCCGCTTCGGCAGTCTGCACTTCACGGAACGCGACCCCGGGCGCCACCGACTGCTCAGGGACTTGGCGCCCGAGCCCTTCGATTCGCGGTTCGATGCCGATTATCTCTGGGGTATCGCGCGGGGCCGGCGGCTCGCGATCAAGCAGTTGCTGATGAACAGCCATCTGGTCGTCGGCGTAGGGAATATCTACGCCAACGAGGCACTCTTCCGAGCCGGCGTGCGCCCGGGGCGTGCGGCGGGCCGGCTTTCACGCCTCGAGGCGCGGCGCCTCGTTGCTGCCATTCGAGCCGTTCTCACCGAGGCGATCCGGGCCGGCGGGACGACACTGCGCGATTACGTGGGCGCCGACGGCGCCCCGGGATATTTCCGCCAAAAACTGTTCGTATATGAGCGTGCCGGTGCGCCGTGCCGTCGCTGCGGTACGCCGATCCGCCGCAGTACGCAGCAGGGCCGTTCGACGTATTTCTGCCCCGCGTGCCAGCGGTGAGCCCTCTACGTCTCGCGGCGCTTCTTGAGCTCTTCCTCGACGATGGGATGGACGAACTCGCTCACATCGCCGCCGAGCACCGCGATCTCGCGCACCAGCGTCGATGAGATGAACGTGAATTGCTCCTGCGGCGTGAGGAAAACCGTCTCGATGTCGCGCTCGAGGTGGCGGCTCATGTTCGCAAGCTGGAACTCGAACTCGAAATCCGATACCGCGCGCAGACCGCGCACGATGACCCGAGCCCCCTGTTTGCGCGCGAATTCCACCGTCAGGCCAGAATAACCGAGTACCTGGATATTCGGCAGATCGCTGAGGACGCGGCGCGCCAGGTCCACGCGCATCTGGAGCGAGAACATCGGCGCCTTGTTGGGATTGGCCGCGACCGCGACGATCACCCGCTCGAAGATACTGGCGGCACGACGCACCAAGTCCTGGTGACCGTTGGTGATCGGGTCGAAGGTTCCCGGGTAGACGGCGTAACGGTTCATTCGGCGGCGTTCCCCCTGTGTCGCAGATACAGATGATACCCGACCTGCCCGGCGCGCTTGCTGCGCGCCCGCGCCCAGCCCGCCGGTACCGGGGGGACGTCGGTGGCGGGACATTCGACATAAATGCGCGCCTCGGGCGCGAGCCAGCCGCCGTCCTCGAGCCGCGCGGTCACGGGAGCCAGCGTCCCGGCGCTGAACGGCGGATCCAGGAACACGACGTCGAATGGTTCGCCCGCCGCGCCGAGGAACGCTTGGGCGTCCGCCGCCACCACGCGCCAGCTGCAGCGGCGTTCGCGATCCCATTGCTCCAGGCAGGCCTCGATGGCGCGTGCCGCGTTCGGCTCATGCTCGACGAAGGTGACGTGCCGTGCGCCGCGTGAGAGCGCTTCGAGCCCCAATACACCGCTGCCGGCGAACAGATCGAGGCAGCGCGCCCCCACGACCGTGCCCGCGAGCCAGTTGAAGAGCGTCTCGCGGACACGGTCAGGCGTCGGACGGATGGCCGGCAACGGTGGGAAGCGCAGCCGCCGGCCGCGCCAGGCGCCGCTGATGATGCGCAGGACGCGCTCGGCGCCGCCGCGCTGGTGCGTTTGAGACGGGCCGCTCACGCGATCTTTCGAGCCAGTGAACCTGAGCGCTACGATACACTAGCGCTCGCTCATGTTCGGACGCGAATCCAAAGACGAGACGCCAAAGGGCGCGCAGCGTCAGGGCTTTCTCAAGCGCCTGACCCAGCGCCTGGGGCGCGGCAGCCGGCTCACGTTTGATCTGGCGGGCCTGTTCCGCGGCCGCAAGATCGACGCCGAGCTTCTCGAGGAACTCGAGACTCGGCTGCTGGGCGCCGACGTGGGCATCGAGGCGACCGAGTCGATTCTCGCCGGACTCAACAAGCGCCTGGCGCGCAAGGAGCTGACCGACGTCGAGGCCCTGATTGCGGCACTGCGCGCGACGGTGGAAGAGATACTGGCGCCGTGCGCGCGGCCATTGGTGGTCGATCCGCTGCGCAAGCCGTTCTCCATTCTGGTCGTCGGCGTGAATGGCTCGGGCAAGACCACGACGATCGGCAAGCTGGCCCGTCACCTGCATCAGGAGGGCCACAGTGTGCTGCTCGCGGCCGGCGACACCTTCCGCGCGGCGGCCATCGAGCAGCTGGCGGTCTGGGCCGAGCGCAGCGGCGCGAGCTGTGTCGCACAACACGTCGGCGCCGATCCGGCGGCGGTGGTGTTCGATGCGCTGCAAGCTGCGCGGGCGCGCGGCGCCGATGTGATGATCGCCGATACCGCCGGCCGCCTGCACAGTCAGTCGCATCTCATGCAGGAGCTGAAAAAGGTCAAACGGGTACTGCAGCGCGGCGATCCGGCCGCGCCGGACGAGGTTCTCCTGGTGCTCGATGCGAACCAGGGACAA
Source organism: Pseudomonadota bacterium (assembly GCA_021798335.1). Classification (GTDB taxonomy): domain Bacteria; phylum Pseudomonadota; class Gammaproteobacteria; order Steroidobacterales; family Steroidobacteraceae; genus 13-2-20CM-66-19. The sequence goes on from JAJZMI010000037.1 coordinate 6,692, forward strand.
AATGCTCTGACGCAAGCCGTACAGTTTCATCAGGCCGTGGGCGTCACCGGCCTGGCGATCACCAAGCTCGACGGCACCGCCAAGGGCGGGATCGTGATCGCCATTGCGCGCCGCCTGGGGCTGCCCATCCGCTTCATCGGCATCGGCGAGCAACCGGA
>JAJZMI010000028.1 GCA_021798335.1 Pseudomonadota bacterium
GCAATGGCGACCCGGGCGAAGGGCTTGGGGATGACGAACCCGTCCCATTTGATGCGCCAGGCCCGACTGGCCGCATAGGCCATCGGTACGATGGGCCGCCCCGACAGCTGGGCCAGCAGGATCGTGCCCGGCTTGAATTGATTGCGCGGTCCGCGCGGGCCGTCAGGCGTGATTGCCGGCGAGATGTTTTCCTTGACCAGCGCCTGATAGTAATCGCGCAGCGCCCGCGCGCCGGTGTGGGTCGAGGAGCCGCGGATGGCGTGGGCGCCCAGGCGATGCACGAGCATCGCGCCGATCTCCCCGTCCACGGACGGGCTGATCAGCCAGCCGATCTTCATGCCACGAGCGCGCTGCTCGAGCAGATACTTGCCGCAATAGAGCTGATGCTGGTGCCAGTAACAGGGCAGCACGGAGGGGGCTTCGGCGAGCGCAGCGCGCAGATGCTCCTCGCCCTCGATCTTCACCACCGGTGCCAGTCGCCACCAGAGGCGCACGATCGCCAGCCCGAGCGGGATCGCCAGGCGGTACAGCCGCCGCCGCAGCGGCGTCATGCGCCGGCCCACCGGCCCGGGCGTGCGGTAGAACGAATTGCGCAGGCCAGGCTGGGTCATGCGGCAGCGGCTCCGATCGCGGGAATATCGATTGCTATAATGGAAAGCTTACATGAGCACGCCCGCCACAACCCAGGGCGGTCCGCCGGTGGCGGCCGCCGAGTTCGACGTCGGCTCCACGGACGATTCCCTGGAGCGCATGATCCAGCTGTTCGCCGAGCACGGCGACATCTACCGTGTCTACGTGCCGGCCCGCAAGGCGTATACCTACGTCGTGCATCATCCCGAGGACATCAAGCGCATCCTCGTCACAAATCACCGTAATTACACCAAGGGGGTCGGTCTCGACCGGGTGAAGATCCTGCTCGGCAACGGCATCATGACCAGCGAGGGCGAGTTTTGGCGCCGCCAGCGCATGATGATGCAGCCGCTGTTCCACCGGCGGGTCGTCGACGGCTTCGCCGAGACGATCGCCACGGCCACGGACGCGCTGCTCGAGCGCTGGGAGGAATTGGCGCGGCGCGGGGAGTCGGTAAACCTCACCGAAGAGATGAGCGAGCTGACCCTCCAGATCGTCCTCAGAGCGATTTTCGGGCGCGACCTGGAGCGTATGTCGGCCGAGCTCGGCGGCAATCCCTTCGAGGTGGTGACCAAGGAGCAGGCGCGCAACCTGCAATTCGCCTACAAGTTCCGCTCCCTCACTCGTCTGGTGGCGGGCGTGATCGCCCGCCGGCGCACCGATGGCGAAGAGCATTTCGACTACGTTGCGATGTTGATGAGCGCGCGCGACAAGGACACCGGCGCGCCCATGAGCGAGCGCGAGCTCATCGACGAGATCATGACGTTGATCGTGGCCGGGCACGAGACCACGGCGAGCGGCCTGAACTGGACGTGGTATCTGCTCGCCCAGCACCCGCAGGTCGAGGCGAAGCTGCACGCCGAGATCGATGCGGCTGCGCAGGCCGACGCGCGCGCCCCGAGCCTGCTGCAGCTCGAGCGGCTCCCCTACCTGCGCCAGGTGATCGACGAGGCATTGCGGCTGTATCCGCCCGGCTGGGTGCTCTCGCGCCGCGCGATCGCACCGGACGTGCTCTGCGGCTACACGATTGCGGCGGGCACCAACGTGCTGCTGCCGCTGTATCTTCTGCACCGCCATCCGCGCTACTGGCCCGAGCCGGATCAGTTCCGGCCCGAGCGTTTCGCGCCGGAGCACGAGGCCGAGCGGCCGCGCTTCGCCTACATGCCGTTCGCCGCCGGGCCGCGGCACTGCATCGGGGAGACCTTCGCGCTCTACGAGATGCAGATGCACGTGCAGCGGGTGGCGCGCCGCCTGCGCCTGGTACATGTGCCCGGCCCCCCGCTTGCGCTCGAGGCCCTGATCAATCTGCGCACCCGCCACCCCGTAATCATGAGACTGGAACGTCGCTGATGCCCAATGTCACGACCCTGACCGAGCTGCTGGAAGCCAACCGCGTTTTCCCGGGGGCGATTACCTACCTGGAGGGCGAGCATGATGTGCGTACCGTGTCGTTCGCGGAACTGCACGAGCGGGCGCTGGGCATTCTCTATCACCTGCAGCGGCTGGGGGCGCGCCGCGGGGACACGCTGATTCTGTTGCTCGGGAGCAACGAGCAATTCATCGATGGGTTTTGGGCCGCCATTCTGGGCGGGATCATCCCGGTGCCGGTGGCGGGGGGGATCAGCGAGGAGCACCGGCAGAAGCTGCTGCGCATTGCGCGGCGGCTGGGCGAGCCGTTCATCTACACGGAGCGGCGGGCGCTCGAGCGCATCGAGACGTTTGCCGCCGAGAGCGGCCAGGGCGAGACGGCCGAGCGGCTGCGCAGGCGCGCCTTGCTGGTCGATGATGTGAGCGAGATCGAGCGGGCCGGCACGGTTCATGCGGCGCGCCCCGAGGATGTGGCCTTCATCCAGTTCTCATCGGGCTCGACCCGCGAGCCGAAGGGGGTGGTCCTGACGCACGCCAACATACTGGCCAATGCCCGCGGGGCGAGCGAGGTGTGCGGTTTCAATGAGCGCGACGCGAGTCTCTCGTGGATGCCGTTGACCCATGACATGGGCTTGATCGGCTTTCACCTGGTCATGTTTTTCAACCGGGTGCGGGCGCATCTGATGCCCACGGAGCTGTTCATCCGCCGACCGCTGTTGTGGCTGGAGTTCGCCAGCCGCGTGCGCGCGACGATTCTCAGTTCGCCGAATTTCGGCTACAAACACTATCTGAAGGTGCTCGGGGAGCGTCCCGTCGATGGGCTCGATCTGTCGAGCGTGCGGCTGATCTTCAACGGTGCCGAGCCGATCTCAGTGACGTTGTGCGAGCAGTTCCTGAACCGGCTCGCGCCGGCGCATCTGAGCCGCAATGCCATGTATCCGGTCTACGGGCTCGCCGAGGCGTCGCTGGCGGTGAGTTTTCCGCCGCCCGGGGAGGCGCTGCGCACGCTGGTGGCCGACCGTCATCACCTGGCCGTCGGGGAGCCGATTCGGCTGCTGCCGGCCGGGGCCCAGGCGGGGATCGAGCTGATCTCGGAAGGCAAGGCCATTCCCTATTGCAGCGTGCGCATCGTCGATGACACGGACCGGGCGCTGCCGCAGGGGCATGTCGGTCACGTGCAGATCAGCGGGTTGAATGTCACGCAGGGCTATTACGCGGACCCGGCGGCGAACGCCGAGGCATTCAGCGCCGATGGGTGGCTGCGCACCGGGGATCTGGCGGTCGTGCATCAGGGTGATCTTTACATCACCGGGCGCGCCAAGGAGATCATCTTCGTCAACGGCCAGAACTACTACCCGCACGACCTGGAGTCGATCGTCCAGCGCATCGAGGGCTTGGAGCTGGGCAAGGTCGTGGCCGCGGGGGTGCGCGCCGGCGGGGAGGATGTCGAGCAATTGGTGCTGTTCGTGCTGCATCGCGGCGAGCTCGAGGGGTTCGTGCCGCTCGCGGCCGCCGCGGCGCGCGTGCTCAACGAGCAGACCGGTCTGGAGGTGGCCGCGGTGGTGCCCGTCAAGCGCATCCCCAAGACCACCAGCGGCAAGATCCAGCGGCACCTGCTCGAGCAGGACTATCTCAACGGCGCATTCGCCGCGCAGCTGAGCGAGCTTGCGGCGTTGCGCGCCGCGCACGGGGCTAGTGCGCCGGCGGCCCGCAGCGCGATCGAGGCGAAGTTGCAGGGGATCTGCGCCGCGGCCCTCGGCGGCAAGCACCTCGATGTCAACGACAATCTGTTCGAGCTCGGCGCGAGTTCGCTGAAGCTGATCGAGATCCACGAGCGGATCGACCAGGAATATCCCGGCAAGATCGACCTGACCGAGCTGTTCGATTATCCGACCATCGCCGAGCTGGCCCATCACCTCGAGGCCAAGCTCGCCGCTTGAGCGCCCCGCTCAGCGCGTCAGGCGCAGCGACAGGTCCACGGCGCGGACGTGCTTGGTCAGCGCCCCGACGGACACGAAGTCGACGCCCGTAGCCGCAATGGCGCCCACGCTCTGCAGGCTGACGCTGCCGGAGACCTCCAGCCGGGCGGGCCGGCCGCGTGCGCGGTTGCGTGTCACGGCGGTGGCCATGTCCTGCAGGGAGAAATCATCGAGCAGCACGAGGTCGGCGCCCGCATCGAGGGCTTGCTCGAGTTCGGCGAGGGACTCGACTTCCACCTCGATTGGCGTCCCGGTTCCAAGCGCCCGTGCCGCCTCGAGCGCGGCGGCAATCGAGCCGGCGGCGAGGATGTGGTTCTCCTTGATCAGGATCCTGTCGTACAGGCCCATCCGATGGTTGCTGGCCCCGCCGCAGCGCACCGCGTACTTCTGGGCGCCGCGCAGTCCCGGCAGGGTTTTGCGCGTATCGAGAACGGTGCAGCCGGTGCCGGCTACGGCGGCAACGAACTGGCGGGCGGCCGTGGCCGTCCCCGAGAGCAGCTGCAGAAAATTGAGTGCGGTACGCTCGGCGCTGAGGATGGCGCGGGCGGTACCTTCGAGGTCGCAGAGCGCCTGACCGGGGATGAGGGGTGCGCCGTCGTCTACGTGCCAGTCGAGGCGGACCTGCGGGTCGAGCTGCCGGAAGCACGCCTCGGCCCAGGGGCGTCCGCACAGAACGGCCGATTCCCGGGTGACGATCTGGCCGTGGACACGCTGGCGCGGCGGCACGAGCGCGGCGGTGAGATCGCCCGGGCCAATGTCCTCGCGCAATGCCGTGGCGACCTGCTCCGCGAGCTGCGCGGGGGGAAGTGGGGCGGTATCGGTGCAGGTTCGGTCATTCATCGGCTCAGGCTATCACGGGTGGCATTTGAACCTGGTCGAACTGGCCTCATAATGGGGGTGGATGCAACAGGTTCCCGCCCCGCCCCCCCGCCCCCCTTCTCCCTGCGTCAAGGTCTGCTCGCTCGATGAGCGAGGGTACTGTGCGGGCTGCCTGCGGACGCTGGCGGAGATCGCCGGCTGGAGTGCAATGAGCGCAGCCGCGCAATGGCAATTGGTTGCCGTCCTGGGACGGCGCAGAGGCTCCCTGACGAGGTGATAGCGATGGACGTTGTCGAGAGAATCAAGAGTGAGATCGGCGCGCAGCCGGTGGTGCTGTTCATGAAGGGTACGCCGGACTTTCCGCAGTGCGGCTTCTCGGCGCGCACGGTGGCGGTGCTGCGCGCGCTCGGGGTGCCGTTCAAGGCGGTCAATATCTTCGAGGACCCCGAGCTGCGCGAGGAACTGAAGCGTTTTTCCAACTGGCCGACGTATCCGCAGTTGTACGTCAACGGTGAGCTGCTCGGCGGGTGCGACATCGTGCTCGAGATGTACGAGAGCGGCGAGCTGCAGAAGGTGCTCGGGGGCGAGGGTACGCACGGCGTGAGGGTCTGAGCCGCGCCCCGCGGCGCGTGCCGCTAGATGTCCTCCCCGGGATCGATCTCGCTGGCGGTGATGTGCCAGCCGAGCATCTCGGCGCGCGCCTGCGCCTCGGTGAAGCTCGCGCGCAGGCGGTTGCAGACCAGGCAGAACAGATCCGCGGTGCGCTCGGCATCGTAGCGCGCCGAATGCGCGCTGCTGCGGTCCCAGTCGAGCCCGGCGACCTGGACGGCCCGGGCGAGCACCGTCTGGCCGAGCGCGGCGCCCGCGAGCGTGGCGGTGTCGAAACACGAGAAGGGGTGGAAGGGATTGCGCTTGATCTCGGTGCGCCGGATCGCGGCATTGACGAAGCCGAGGTCGAATGCGGCGTTGTGCCCGACCAGGATGGCGCGCCGGCAGCCATGACTCCTGATCGCATGGCGGATCTCCCGAAATACGCGCTGCAGCGCGTCGCGCTCGGGCAGAGCAGGACGCAGGGGGTGATACGGGTCGATGCCGTTGATCTGCAATGCCGCCGGTTCGATGTGCGAGCCCTCGAACGGCTTGACGTGATAGCAATGGGTTGCCCCACGGCGCAGCACGCCCTGCGCGTCGAGATCGATCAGGACCGCGGCGATCTCGAGCAGCGCGTCGGTGGCGGCATTGAAACCGCCGGTCTCCACATCGACCACGACCGGCAGAAAGCCGCGAAAGCGGTTCGCCATCGCCAGCCCCGGCGGCGCCGCACGTGACTCGGGCTGCTCGCTCATTCCAGTCGCTCCAGCCGCCAGTCGATGCGCTCCGCGGCGCGCAGCGGGATCAGCTCATCGTCCCCGAACGGATAGGCGGCCGGCACGGTCCACGGCGCCTTGACCAGCCTGACGCGGCCGCTGTTGCGGGGCAGGCCGTAGAAATCCGCGCCATGCTCGGCTGCGAAGCTCTCCAGCCGCTCGAGGGCGCCGATTGCCTCGAACGCCTCGGCATACAGCTCGAGCGCGCCGTGCGCGGAGAAGATGCCGGCGCAGCCGCATGCGCTTTGTTTGGCGGCACGGGCGTGCGGGGCGCTGTCGGTGCCGAGGAACAGCCGTGAACTGCCCGCGCGTACCGCCTCGCACAGTGCCTGCCGATTGGCCTCGGACTTCAGCACCGGCAGGCAGTAGTGATGCGGGCGGATCCCCCCGGCGAACAGCGCATTGCGGTTCATGAGCAGGTGCTGGGGCGTTACCGTAGCCGCAATTCCCGCGCGCGCGCCCAGGACGAACTCGACGGCAGCGCGTGTGGTGATGTGCTCGAAGACGATCCGCAGAGCGCTAAAGCGCTCGGCCAGCGGCGCAAGCACCGTCTCGATGAAGCGGGCCTCCCGATCGAAGACATCGACATCCGGATCGGTGACCTCGCCGTGCACCTGCAGCGTCAGCCCCACCTCCTGCATGCGCTCGAGGACCG
>JAJZMI010000216.1 GCA_021798335.1 Pseudomonadota bacterium
TCACATCGACGATCCGCAACATCCCCACCGAAGTGGTGCTGACCGAAAACGATGGACTTCCCCACACCTGTGCCGCGAACTTCGACAACCTTCAGACCGTACCCAAGAGCCAGATTGGCGATCGCATTGCCCAATTGTCACGGCACAAGATGAAACAGGCGGCAGCTGCTGTCTCATTCGCACTTGCGTTGAACGAAGATTAAGTCAATTCCAGACTCTGATGCACCAACGCCAGCTCACGACCCGAAGCAGACTCCGGCCCCTCTCCATCCCGGCCAGTCGAAGCAGAGTGTAGCTGACGTTCCAAGGTCCGCTTTGGAGATTCGCCGCCAGTCGGATGTCGTTTAAGCTGTCGGCGCGCGACGAGCCAAACGTAGCCGCGCGACGCTGACCGTTTCGATAAGCTCAATCGCGCAGGATGATATTCTCGCAGTGGGCAGCGCATCGGAACTGGGACGATAGACCATGCCGGAGACCATTAGAGAGCGCCTCAAGCGGCGCGTTCGACGCACGACAATCGTTGCGTTCACAGCATGGGCGGTAGCGGCCATCAGCCTCATCACGACGCACGGCCGCGCCCCGGCGCCCATGCTCATCCTGGCTTTCGTCGTATTCGCCGCATCCGTGCTGTACGCCCTGTTCACCCGATGCCCCAAGTGTTCCGCGGTACTTGGCCAATGCGTCACGAACCACGTGGGAATCAGGATGGGTCGGATATTTCCCAAACCCAATTACTGCCCTTATTGCGGCGTGAGTCTCGATGACCCCTGTCCATAGCGTCGATCTTCGGATTTTGGTGGCCGGACGACTGAGTCCAGGGGATACATCGATGCGACGTTGGACCGCTTCTCGGTGCTATGTATACGCCGCGCCGACACCAGCGATAAATGCACGGCCATGTCTCTTGTGGCTAACCGACACGCCAGGTACCGCATGCCGATAGAGTTCCGAGTGTCCGCATCCCTCGTGGCGCTGGTGATCCTTTCCCCCGCTGCATGGTCCCTTCGCCCGAGTCATCGGAAGCCCATCGGCGGCTTCTCGCTTGCGCGTCGCCGGCTAGACCCATTCATGCGCGCAACGTTCAACGCGGAAGGATATCCGCGCAGGTACGCGTGGCACATTCCTCTGTTGAGCTGTGCGGTTGTCCTTGCTCTTTTGTGGACCTATGGCGGCGCCTGAGTTTAGTTGGAGCGAAGCGTAATCGGACGGGAAAGAGGTGCGGACACGTACAATGGCTTGCCACCTGCACGGCGAGAGCATCGTAAAAAAATGGCAATCTGTGGCTCAAGCCAGCCCTTATGACTTTGAACGCCTGCTCAGGAGCACGCAATTCCTTCACTGCGATTGTCTGGCCGGCTGCAGCCGATCGCGCAATCTGTGCTGTTGGATATCTAGAGCGCCAGACCGCCGGACGGGCTTGCTCCAGAGGAAATCGAAGACCTCAGCTCGCGGAAGGAGGTGGAGAATCGCGGCGGATCGGCTACGTCCGGATTTCTCGCGACGTCAACCTCGTCGGCACTTGCACTTACCATGCACTTACGGCGAATGATACCGCGAGGACTTGCTCCGCATCTCTTTGATTTATTGGTGGAAAGGGAGGGACTCGAACCCTCGACCCCGGCATTATGAGTGCCGTGCTCTAACCAGCTGAGCTACCTTTCCTCGTAGTCGTCAGGTCCCGCTCCCCAGGCTGGTGCGGCAACCGCCGCCTGAAAAGGGAGCGCATTGTCGACGGGGCGCGCAGGAGGTGTCAACCGCTACACATTGAAGCGGAAGTGCACCACATCCCCCTCCTGCATCACATATTCCTTGCCCTCGAGGCGAAGCTTGCCCGCCTCGCGGGCACCTGCCTCCCCCTGGCAGGCAATGTAATCGGCATAGCCGATCACCTCGGCGCGGATGAAGCCGTGCTCGAAATCGGTGTGAATCACGCCTGCGGCCTGCGGGGCCGTGGCGCCGATCGCCACGGTCCATGCCCGCACTTCCTTTTCTCCGGCGGTAAAGAAGGTCTGCAAGCCCAGCAACCGGTACCCGGCCCGGATCACTCGGTTCAGGCTCGGCTCCTGCAACCCGAGCTCGGCGAGAAATGCGGCCCGGTCGGCGGCCTCGAGCCGGGCAATTTCCGCTTCGATGGACGCGCAGATCGATACCGTCACGGCCCCTTCGGCGGCGGCACGTTGCTCGACCACCGCCAGCAGCGGATTGTCCTTGAAGCCCCCTTCGACCACATTCGCCACGTACATCACGGGCTTCGCCGTCAGCAGCTGCAAGTCGCGCACGTCATGGCGTTCCTCCCCCGTGAGCTGCATTGCACGAACCGGTTTCACCTGGTCCAGATGCGCCTTGATCCGCTCGAGCAGCGCCTTCCTGCGCAGCGCCTCCTTGTCCCCACCCTTGGCCGCCTTCGCGGCGCGCTCCAAGCCTTTGTCCACCGTGGCAAGGTCCGCCAGCGCGAGCTCGGTGTCGATCACCTCCATGTCACTGTTCGGATCGACTCGACCCGCCACGTGGACGATGTCCGAACTCTCGAAGCAACGCACCACGTGCGCGATGGCGTCGACCTCGCGGATGTGCGCGAGGAACTGATTACCCAGACCCTCTCCCTTGGAGGCCCCCGCCACCAGACCGGCGATGTCGAGGAATTCCACCGTCGCCGGCACGATACGCTCCGGGTGCACGATCGCCGCCAATGTCTCGAGCCGGCTGTCGGGCACCGGCACCATACCCACGTTCGGATCGATGGTGCAGAACGGATAGTTGGCCGCCGCCGCGTTCTGCGCTTGCGTGAGCGCGTTGAACAGCGTTGACTTGCCGACGTTCGGCAATCCGACGATGCCGCAACGGATAGACATGACTGAACCTCCGAGCCGTTCGGCCGCCAGCCGCAACAGCGGATTATTCGGGCGCGGCGCGCGAGTGCAGCCGATTCATCGCCTTCTGCGCGCCCTCCTCGAGCAACACCGGCAGTGCATCGGCCGCCGCGCATACCGCCTCGCCGATCAATCCGGCCTCCGGCGCGCTCGGCCGCCCGAGCACATAATTCATCACGATGGCGCGATCGAACGGGTGGCCGATACCGATCCGCAGCCGCCAGAAAGACTCACCGAGCCGCGCGATGATATCGCGCAAGCCGTTGTGGCCGCCGGCGCCTCCGCCCTCCTTGAGACGTACGACACCCGGCGGGAAATCAAGGTCATCGTGCGCCACCAACACTGCAGCCGGCGCGATTCTGTAGAAGCTCATCACGCTCTGCACGGAGCTTCCGCTCAGATTCATGTAAGTGAGCGGCTTCAACAGCCACAGATCCTGTCCCGCGATGACCGTCCGGCCGAACTCGCCCTGATGACGCGATTCGCGCTTCAGAGTGACTCCTGCGCGCCGGGCAAGCTCGTCGATGAACGCGAAGCCCGCATTGTGCCGGGTGTGGGCATAGGTGGGGCCCGGATTGCCGAGCCCCACCACGAGCTTGAGCGGCGTGCCCGCCATGCGCCGCGGTTATTTCTTGCCGCCTTCCTTCTTCTGGCCGGCCTTGCCCGTTTCCGCCGGAGCCGCTTCCGCCGCAGCCGCCGTAGCCGCAGCCGCTCCCGCGGCAGCCGGCGCGCCTTCGGCCGGAGCCGCCGCCTCTGCGATCGGCTCCGCCTCGGCGACCCGCGGGCTGTGGATCGAGACCACCGGAGCGTTGCGATACGCCAGGTGAGGAATGCTCACGCCGGAGGGCAACGGAATATCCGCCAGAAACTTCGTCTCGTTGATGTTCATCTGCGACAGGTCGAGCTCGAGGTATTCCGGCAGGTCCTTCGGCAGGCAAACGATCTCGACATCGGTAAGCATGTGCGAGACGACCCCACCCTGAGTCTTGACACCGGGGCTGCCGGCCTCACCGGCAAAGTGGATCGGCACGTGCAGGCGGATCGGCTCGTTCTCGGTCACCCGCTGCAGATCGACGTGCACGATCTGATTCTTCGCCGGGTGCATCTGCACGTCCTTGACGATGGCCTCCTGGGTCCGCTCGCCGATCTTGAGCTGCACGATCGAGGAATAAAAGCGCTCATCGGCGATAACCGTGAGCAACTTGTGATGCTCTAGAGCGAGGGGCTCCGCCTGCGCGTGGCCCCCGTACAGAATCGCCGGAACCTTGTGCATGTGACGCAGGCGGCGGCTCGCACCTTTGCCTTGCGCCTCGCGCGGCTCGGCGCTGAAGCTGAATGCAATACGCATGATGTTCTCCAATCTACACTGACAACGCGCCGCGACCCGCGACCAGGTCGCAGCACACCAAAAACCTCAACAGGTCCACTCAATCGACGTACAGCGAACTCACCGACTCCTCGTCGCGGATGCGCCGGATGGTCTCGGCGAGCAGCCCCGCCACCGACAACTGACGGATGCGCGCGCACTCGCGCGCGGCCTGCGACAGCGGGATGGTGTCGGTCACCACCAGCTCATCGAGCACCGAGTCGCCGATACGGCTCACCGCATCGCCCGAGAGCACGGGGTGGGTAATGTACGCCACCACCTTCTGCGCGCCTTCGTCCTTCAACGCCCTGGCCGCGTGACACAGCGTCCCCGCGGTGTCGATCATGTCATCGACGAGCACGCACACCTTGCCGTCGATGTCGCCGATGATGTTCATCACCTTCGACTCGTTCGGCCGCGGCCGGCGCTTGTCGATGATCGCCAGGTCCGCGTCGTCGAGCCGCTTGGCGAAGGCGCGCGCGCGCACCACGCCCCCGACGTCCGGCGAGACGATCACCACGTTGGTATATGTCTGCTTCCAGGCGTCGCCGAGCAGCACCGGAGAGGCATACACGTTGTCGACCGGGATATCGAAGAACCCCTGGATCTGATCGGCGTGCAGGTCGACCGTCAGCATCCGGTTGACCCCCGCGATCGACAGCATGTTCGCCACCAGCCGCGCGGTGATCGCCGAGCGCGTGGCGCGCGGCCGGCGATCCTGGCGCGAATAGCCGAAATACGGCACGACCGCCGTGATGCGGGCCGCCGAGGCGCGCCGGCAGGCATCCACCATGACCAGCAGCTCCATCAAAGTGTCGTTGCCCGGCGGACACGTCGGCTGCACGATAAACACATCGCGGCCGCGCACGTTCTCCATCAGCTCGACGTTGATTTCCCCGTCGCTGAAGCGACCGACGTACGCGCGCCCGAGCCGCGTCTGCAGATGACGCGCGATGTCCGCCGCGAGATCCGGATTGGCGTTGCCGGTGAACAAGGCTGGCAAGTCGTTCGTGCTCATGACTGCGCTAGGTCAACCGTAATTCGTGGCGAGCAAATCGCCGCCATCCAGATCGATTTGGCTGGGGTGGGAGGATTCGAACCTCCGAATGGCGGGATCAAAACCCGCTGCCTTACCTCTTGGCTACACCCCAAACTCCTCAATTCCGATCCCATCGTACCGCCCACACGACAGCGCCGGTCCCGCGGCGCCGGCGTCGATTCCGGACCACCGGCGGCGCGCGCCTGCGCACCTGGCCAAACTCGACATCCCGACCGTCATGGCCGATTCCACCGTGACGGAGCCCGACCAGAGCTACGTTGGGAGAAGCGCGCGCAGCGGGGAAACATTCAAACCCCGCGCGATGAAGCTTCGCCACCGATCGGGCACGCGGGCGGCAATGTGCTGTGCCTCGCTGGAGCTTGCCGCAGGTGCGAAAATGCACGATCCGGTTCCCGTCAGGCGCGCCGGCGCGTGCTGCGCCAGCCAGTCGAGCGCCTCGGCCACCTCGGGCCATCGTGCGCGCACCACCGGCTCGCAGTCGTTGCGTCCGCCGGCATCGAGAAAGGCGCGTATTGTGATGAGGGGGCTATTTCGTGTCAATTCAGGGCTCTGGAACACGTCCCGGGTCGAGACGCTCACCTCGGGCCGGATGATCACGTACCACCTTTCCGGCAAAGTAACCGCTTCGAGCCGCTCCCCGACCCCTTCCCCCCAGGCCGAAAAACCTCTAACGAATACAGGCACATCCGCCCCGAGCGGCAACCCGATGCGCGCCAGCTCCTCGACCCCGAGCCCACACTCCCACAGGTGATTCAAGGCCAGCAGGACCGTGGCGGCATCGGTACTGCCGCCACCGAGGCCGCCGCCGATCGGAATCCGCTTTTGCACCCGGATCGAGGCCCCCCGTCGCGAGCCGGTGGCCGCCTGCAGTGCCCGGGCCGCCCGCACTGTCAGATCCGTCTCCGGACCTATCTCCGCCGGACCTTCGGGCCGCTCGATCCGGCCGTCCTCGCGCACCACGATCCTCACCGTGTCGCACAGATCGATGAGCTGAAACAACGTCTGCAGCTCGTGATAGCCGTCGGGCCGCCGGCCGGTCACGTGCAGAAACAGGTTGAGCTTGGCTGGTGCCGGCCAGAGACTCTCCTCAGACCTCATTGCAAGTGCCATACGTCCACCACCATCCGCAACCGCACGTCGGCGCGCCGCACCGTCAGGAGCCGCGGTAACCAGTCGGCCCCGACCGGCTGGTATGCGTGGTATAGGACCGACCACCCCGCCTGCCGCAGGCTCGTCAGTTGCTGCGCCTTGTCGATCGCCACGTGGGCCGGCAGTGCCGGGTCGGGCACTCCGAGGATCCAATAGCGCAGGCTCGCCAGCGGCGGATCGAATCCGAGCTGATGCCGCAGGACCGCGCGCGCTGCGGCGTTGCCCAGATGCCGCCCCCGCGAAGTGATGACGGCCAGATGGCCGTCGTTATCGCTCACCTCGGCCGCGCCGGCGCCAAGCGGTCCACTGAGCGTCATGCGTGTATGCGTCCCGTGCTGGACCCAGAGAATATCGGCGTTGAAGCCCTGCTGTCCGACCGCCACGGCCACGCGCCCTGTCAGGCGGAAACGGCTTAAGGACTGCAGCAGCGGCCGCCGGACCTGCCAGGCGGTGACCGGCGCCGGTGGCACGGGCACCGTCTGGCAGGCACTGAGGACCAGGGCGGCGAGCAGGGCGCAGGCGGGCCACAAGCGCCGCCGGATCACAGCAAGGGATGGCATATGCTGCGGCACTATATCGCACGCCGGTGGGAACGCCTGCCGCCTTGTGGGGCTGGCGGCGATCCCGGAGAATGCCGCGCCCCGTTCAGGCTCGCATCATGAAGGACTCCATCCGACAGCGCCTCGAGAAGCTCGCCGACCGGTACGAGGAGGTCGAACGACTGCTCGCCTCGCCCGATCTCGAGGGCGGCTCGGCCGAGTTCCGCGATCTGTCGGTCGAGTACGCGCGCCTGCAGCCTCTGGCCGAGCGACTGCGCGCCTATCGGACCCTCGAGCGCGACCTCGCCACCGCGCGCGAGATGCTCGCAGACCAGGACTCCTCCATGCGCGCCCTCGGCGCCGAGGAGCAAGATCGCCTCGCGGCCGCGATGAGCACCGCCGAGGACGGGCTGCACGCGCTCCTGCTGCCCCAGGACCCGAGTGACGAGCGCAACATCTTCCTGGAAATCCGCGCCGGCACCGGCGGCGACGAGGCCGCGCTGTTTGCGGGGGATCTGTTTCGCATGTACGTCCGTTATGCCGAATCGAAAGGTTTCGGCGTGGAAATCCTGAGCGAAAGTCCGGGCGAGCACGGCGGCTACAAGGAAATCATCAGCCGCATCGTCGGCCAAGGCGCCTTCTCGCGCCTGAAGTTCGAATCCGGAGTTCATCGGGTTCAGCGCGTACCGACCACCGAGGCACAGGGCCGCATCCACACCTCGACGTGCACCGTGGCCATCCTGCCCGAACTCGATCAGATCGCCGACGTCGCGCTCAGCCCGGCGGACCTGCGGATCGATACCTATCGATCCTCCGGGGCCGGCGGCCAGCACGTGAACAAGACCGACTCGGCGGTGCGCATCACGCACTTGCCCACCGGCATCGTCGTGGAATGCCAGGACGAGCGCTCGCAGCACAAGAACCGTGCGCGGGCCATGTCGCTGCTGCAGGCGCGGCTGCTGGCCGCCGAGCAGGCGAAGCAACAAGGCGCCCAGGCGCGCGCGCGGCGCCTGCAGGTCGGCACCGGCGATCGCTCCGAGCGCATCCGCACGTACAACTTTCCGCAGGGCCGGGTCACCGATCATCGCATCAACCTGACGCTGTACAAGCTGCCGCAAGTCATGAGCGGCGAGCTCGACGAGCTGCTCGATGCGCTCGCCCACGAGCACCAGGCGGAGCTGCTGGCTGAAATCGAGGCCTGAGCCGAGCCGCACGGCGCGCGCCGCCGCACACGATCCACCTGCCGGGTGCGAGACAGGCCCGCCGGCGAGCGGCCATCCGCCGCCACGGCCGGCGCACGCTGCACCATGCGCCAGTGAGCCCGATCAGACGGCACAACGCCCGGCAGCGCCGCCGGATCGGGCGCGCCGCCCCCTCAGGCCGAGAAGTCCCTCAAGAAGCCGCGCTCAGGCGGCGCGCCGACAGGATCACCACATCCTCCATCGGCGCGTCCGTGTAGCCCTCGCGCCGGCCGGTATCGACGGCGGCGATCGTGTCGATGACTTGCATGCCGTCGGTCACCCGACCGAATACCGCGTAACCGAAATCCCGCGCGCTGTGATCGAGAAAGGCATTGTCGGCGAGATTCACGAAGAACTGCGAGGTCGCGCTGTCCACCACGTTGGTGCGCGCCATCGAGAGCGTGCCGCGCAGGTTCTTCAGCCCGTTCTTCGCCTCGTTGCGGATCGCGGCGCGCGTCTGCTTGCTGCGGAAATTTCGGTCGAGCCCGCCGCCCTGGATCACGAAGCCCGGCACGATGCGATGGAAGATCGTGCCGTCGAAGAATTCCGCATCCACATAGGCGAGAAAGTTCTCCACTGTCACCGGTGCCTCGTGCGGATACAGCTCGACGGTATAGGCACCGTGGGTCGTCTCGAATCGAATCAGCGAATTGCCGGCCATTGGCCCTCCGTCACACGCTCATGTCCCGCCAGATCGCGGTGGGTGCGCACTGTAACAAAGCCCCGGGCGGTCAGCGCGCCGGCGACCTGGGGCGCCTGCTCGGCGCCATGCTCGAGCAGCAGCCATCCACCGGCTGCCAGGAACCGCGGCGCGTCGCCGATGATCTCGCGCAGGCAGGCGAGGGCGTCGGGCCCTGGGGTGAGCGCCCGCCGCGGCTCATGTGCCAGCGCCGCGAGCGCCACATCGGTCGCGGCCACATAGGGTGGATTGCTCACCACCAGGTCGAATCGGCACGCAGGCAGGGCCGCGAACCAGCTGCCCTGCGCGAAATTCACGCGCTCCAGGCCGAGCGCAATGGCGTTGGCGCGCGCCACCGACAGCGCCTCGCTCGAGATGTCCGTCGCACTGACCCGCCAGCCCGGACGCTCATGCGCAAGTGCCAAGGCAATGGCCCCCGAGCCCGTACCGAGATCGACAGCGCTCGCGCAAGCCTCCGGGCGCAAGGCGAGCGCGCGCTCCACGAGCAGCTCGGTCTCGGGGCGGGGCACGAGCACGGCGGAACTGACCGCGAGCTCGAGTGTCCAGAATGCCTTGCGCTCGAGCAGATACGCCACAGGCACCCCGGCCGCCCGGCGTGCAATCAGTGCTCTGAAGCGCTGCGCGGCCGGCTCGTGCGCCGGTTGCTCCGGGCGCGAATACACACGCGTGCGCGAGATCCGCAAGGCGTGCGCGAGCAGCAGCTGCGCGTCCAGTTCCGGTGTCGCGCCCGGATCGGACGCGAGCGCCTCTTGCAGACGCCGCACACCCTCGGCGAGCAACGCTCCGACAGTCTGGGTCGCCGACCGGATGGCGGTTCGTGTCATGAGACAGCTATCATTTGCCGATGTCCATCACACTTTACCCCCCGGCGCGTCCCCGCACCTTCCCGGAACTGCTCGACGCCAGCCTGAAGATCTTCCGAGTGTCGCTGCCGAAGTGCATGCCGTACGCCACGATCGCCATCCTGTTCGGCGAACTCTCCACCCTCTACGACCTCGCGCGCGGCCAGCTGCTCACGCCCCGCAGCGCCGTGAACGACCCGACCTGGATCACTCTCTATTGCGGCGGCTCCGTGCTCTTTTTCGTCGTCTGGATGGCCCTGCTACTGCGCCAATCCGCCGTGGCCGCCGGCCGCCCCCCCGGCACGCGGGACCTGCTCGAGGCGCTCAAGCAGGCCCCGGCCATAGTGGCGATCTCCCTGATCGCCAGCCTCGCCGTCGCCCTGCTCATCCTTCCCCCGCTCTCGCTCGCCGAGCCGTACCGCTCGATCGTCTTCGGGGCGATGCTCGTGCCGGCGATCTACCTGTCCGTCGCGCTCTCGCTCGCCCTGCCCGCCCGCATGCTCACCGGCAAAGGGGTGGTGCAGAGCCTGCTCTACAGCCTGCGCCTGGTGCACGGCAACTGGTGGCGGGCCGCCGTGATGTACATCGCCGGTGCGGCGATCATCGCGGTGGTGTCCCTGCTCGTGGCGGTCATGGCGGCGCTGGTCCTGCCCAATCCCGGTCATGCCGATGCCGACGCCCGCGCGGTGCTGGCCGCGGTGGCACTGGCCGTCGCCGCGATGGGACTCAACTTCTACACGGCCATCGTGCTGAGCGTATTCGGCGACCTCGAACTGCGCCGCGCCGGTCATATCGGTTGAACCGGCGGCCAAACCCGGCGGCTCAGGTCGTATAGCCCAGGCTCGGCGCGAGCCACCTCTCGGCCTCCGCGACACTCATGCCCTTGCGGCGCGCGTAATCCTCCACCTGGTCGCGATCGATCTTTCCCACCGCGAAATAATGCGCCTCGGGATGGGCCAGGTACCAGCCGCTGACCGCGGCGGTCGGATACATCGCGAAGCTCTCGGTGAGACGGATGCCCGTGCGGCGTTCGACATCGAGCAGCTGCCAGAGCTTGGCTTTCTCGGTGTGATCGGGACACGCGGGGTAGCCTGGCGCCGGACGGATACCGCGGTATGTCTCGCCGATCAACTCCTCGTTCGTCATCTGCTCCTCGCCGGCATATCCCCACAACTCGCGCCGCACCCGCTCGTGGAAGTGCTCGGCGGCCGCCTCGGCCAGGCGGTCGGCGAGCGCCTTGAGGATGATCGCGGAGTAATCGTCGTGCGCGCGCTCGAACCGCTCGACATGCGCTTCGATGCCCAGGCCGGAGGTGACGGCGAAGGCACCGATGTAATCGCGCACACCGGTTGATTTCGGCGCGATGTAATCGGCGAGCGACTCGTGCGGTTGGCCCGGCGGCTTGTCCTTCTGCTGACGCAGGAACGCGAGCGTCACGAGCGGCTGGCCGCGCCGCTCATCGGCATATACCTCGACGTCATCGCCGACCGAGTTGGCGGGAAACAGTCCGATGACCGCCTGCGCGGTCAGCCATCGCTCCGCGACGATGCGCTCGAGCATGGCGCGGGCATCGGCATAGAGGTTGCTCGCCGCCTCGCCGACCACCGGATCGGTCAGGATATCGGGAAATTTTCCGCGGAATTCCCAGGCATTGAAAAACGGCATCCAGTCGATGTAACCGAGCAGCTCGGTCAGCGGATAATCCGCAAAGCTCTGCACGCCGGGCGAACGCGGCACGGGGGCCGTATAGCTTGCCCAGTCGATTCGACGCCGGTTGGAGCGCGCCGCGGCAAGGTTCAACGCCGGCGCCTTCACCTTGCGCCCGGCATGCTGCTCGCGGCGGCGCTCGTGCTCGGCGTTGATCTTCTCGATGAATGCCGGGCGCGCTTGCGGGCTGATGAGCGTCTGGCACACGCTCACCGAGCGCGAGGCGTCCTTGACATACACCACCGCCGCGCCGTACTGGGGCGCAATCTTGACCGAGGTATGCGCCGGCGAGGTGGTCGCCCCGCCGATCAGCAGCGGCACCCTGAAGTCCTGTCGCTGCATCTCGCGCGCCACGTGCACCATCTCATCGAGCGACGGGGTGATCAGCCCCGACAGGCCGATGAAATCGGCATTTTCGCGGCGCGCGGTCTCGAGAATCCGCTCGCACGGCACCATCACCCCGAGGTCGATCACCTCGAAATTATTGCATTGCAGCACGACCCCGACGATGTTCTTGCCGATGTCGTGCACGTCGCCCTTGACCGTCGCCATGACGACCCTGCCGTTCGAGCGCTGCGCCCCGGCTTCCTTGCTCTGCTCGATGAACGGCACCAGATGCGCCACGGCGCGTTTCATCACGCGGGCGCTCTTGACCACCTGCGGCAGGAACATCTTCCCGGCCCCAAACAAGTCGCCGACGGTGTTCATGCCGTCCATCAGCGGCCCCTCGATCACCTGCAGCGGGTGCGGGAAGGCGAGCCGCGCCTCCTCGGCATCCTCGACGACGAAGTCGTCGATACCCTTGATCAGCGCATGCTCCAGGCGCTTCGCGACCGGGAGCTTGCGCCACTCGAGGTCGTCCTTGCGCTTCACGCCCCCGCCGGATTTGAAGCGCTCGGCGATGGCGAGCAACTGCTCGGTGCCGTCCGCGCGCCGGTTCAGGATCACGTCCTCGACGATCTCGCGCAGCTGCGGATCGATCTGCTCGTAGATCGCAAGCTGCCCGGCATTGACGATGCCCATGTCCATGCCGGCTTTGACGGCATGATAGAGAAACACCGAATGCATCGCTTCGCGCACCGCATCGTTCCCGCGGAAGGAAAAGCTGACGTTGCTCACCCCGCCGCTCACCAGCGCGTACGGCAGCCGCTCCTTGATCAGACGCGTCGCCTCGATGAACGCCAGCGCGTAACCATTGTGCTCCTCGATACCGGTGGCTACGGCGAAGATATTGGGGTCGAAGATGATGTCCTCGGGCGAGAAGCCGGCCCGCTCGGTGAGCAGGTGGTAGGCGCGCCCGCAGATCGCCACGCGGCGCTCGACCGTATCGGCCTGCCCCTGCTCGTCAAACGCCATGACCACGACGGCCGCACCGTAGCGACGCACCTCGCGGGCACGCTCGAGAAAGACCTCCTCGCCCTCCTTCATACTGATGGAGTTGACCACACCCTTGCCCTGCAGGCACTTCAGCCCCGCCTCGATCACCGACCACTTCGATGAATCGAGCATGACGGGCACCCGTGCGATGTCGGGCTCGGCCGCCACCAGGTTGAGGAAACGCACCATGGCCGCCTCTGAATCGAGCATGCCCTCGTCCATGTTGATGTCGATGATCTGCGCGCCGCTGGCCACCTGCTGGCGCGCCACCTCCAGCGCCGCGCCATAGTCGCCGGCTTCGATGAGCTTGCGAAATCTGGCCGAGCCGGTGACGTTGGTGCGTTCGCCGACGTTGACGAACAGCGTCTGCGCATCGATGTTGAGCGGCTCGAGACCCGCGAGACGACACTTGCGGGCGACGGCAGCCACGGCGCGCGGACGGTGCGCGCTCACGGCTTCGCGAATCAGCCGGATGTGCTCCGGCGTGGTACCGCAGCAGCCCCCGACGATGTTGACGAGCCCGGCCGCGGCGTACTCGCCGATGATCTCGGCGGTTTCCTGGGGCTGCTCGTCGTACTCGCCGAAGGCGTTCGGCAACCCCGCGTTCGGGTATGCGCACACGCGTGTATCGCTGAGCCGCCCCAGCTCCTCGATGTACGGACGCAGCTGCCGGCCGCCGAGTGCGCAATTGAAACCAACCGCGAGCGGCCGCGCGTGGCGGATCGAGTTCCAGAACGCCTCGGCGGTCTGGCCCGAAAGAATCCGGCCTGAAGCATCGGTGATGGTCCCGGAGATGATGATCGGCACTTCGATCCCGCTGTGCTCGAACAACCGCAGCAGCGCATAGATGGCCGCCTTGGCGTTGAGCGTGTCGATCACCGTTTCAAGCAGCAGCACATCGGCGCCGCCGGCGAGCAGCGCCCGGGCCGATTCCGTATACGTTGCGGTCAGATCATCGAAGGTGACACTGCGGAAACCCGGATCGTTGACGTCCGGGGACAGCGAGGTCATGCGGCTCGTGGGGCCGAGCGAGCCGGCCACGAACGCCGGCCGGCCGGTGTCGGCGGCGAATGAGTCGGCGACCTCGCGCGCCAGGCGCGCCGCCCGATAGTTCAGCTCGGGCACCAGGGCCTCAGTGCCGTAGTCAGCCTGGGAGATTGCGTTGGAGTTGAACGTGTTCGTCTCGATGATATCCGCTCCGGCCTCGAGGTATGCCCGATGGATGGCGGCGATGATCTCGGGCTGGGTGAGCGTGAGGATGTCGTTGTTGCCCTTCAGATCGCGGCCGTGGGCGGCGAAACGCTCGGCGCGGAACGCCGCCTCGTCGAGCCGATGGCGCTGCACCATGGTGCCCATGGCGCCATCGAGCAGCACGACACGCTCATCGAGCGCATGGCGCAGACGGCGGATCCGTTCGCTGCGCGCAGCCTCATCGGGAGGCTCGATGACAAACGGTGTGGCCGCAAGCGCCTCGGGCGCTTCGCGCGGGCTCTGTGCGGGGGCATGTCCGTGCAATCCGCCGGGGCATGCGGCGGCGTGCGCGCTGTGAGTCATTTGACGTCTCCGGCGGCTCGTACGCGCCCGGCGGCCGGGGCTTGCGCATCGGGACGCAACCCCAGCGCGTGACAGATGGCATAGGTGAGCTCGGCGCGGTTCAGCGTGTAGAAATGGAAATCGCGCACGCCATGGCGCTCGAGCGTCTTGACCTGCTCGATCGCCACGCTGGCGGCAATCAGACGGCGCGTCTCCGGATCGTCCTCCAGACCGGCGAATCGCTGCTCGAGCCACTGCGGAATGCTCGTGCGGCAGCGTTGGGCCATGCGGCGGACTCGATCGAAGCGGGTGATCGGCAGAATACCGGGCACGATGGGCGCGCGGATGCCCGCGGCCGCGCACTGGTCTCGGAAGCGCAGAAAGGCATCGGTGTCGAAAAAAAACTGCGTGATCGCACGCGAGGCGCCCACGTCGAGCTTACGTTTGAGATTGTCGAGGTCGAACTGAGGCGAGGGCGCCTCCGGATGGGTCTCGGGATAGGCCGCCACGGAGATGTCGAAGTCCGCCACGCTGCGCAGGCCGGCCACCAGATCGACCGCATAGGCGAACCCCTCGGGATGGGGCCGGTAGCACGGTGCGCCCTGCGGCGGATCGCCCCGCAGCGCGACGATATGGCGAATCCCCTGCTGCCAGTACTTGCGCGCGATGGCGAGCACTTCCTCGCGGCCGGCCCCGACGCAGGTCAGGTGCGGCGCGCCGGTGAGCGCAGTCTCGGCCTGGATGCGGCTGACGACCTCGTGCGTACGGGCGCGCGTCGAGCCATCCGCGCCGTAGGTGACGGAGACGAATTTCGGCGCCAGCGGCCGCAGGCGCTCGATCGAGCACCACAGCGTCGCCTCCATGTTGGCATCGCTCGGCGGGAAGAACTCGAAAGAAACGTTGATCATGTCTTTATCCCTCATCGATACCGCCGCATATGCCGCTCGCGCGCGCCGGCCTCAACTCGCACGATCGAGCGCCAAGCCCGACTGGGCCGGCACGGCGGCCGCGGCCAGCACGTGCTCGCCGTCGGCCTCGATCGGGCGGATGCGCCGGCACTCGAGTCCCGCCGCGGCCAGCCGCCGCCGCAGTCGGGCAATCGGATGCTCGATAACTCGCGCAGATCCCGGCAGCGCCGACTCATAACGCTCGAACAGCCACAGCCTGCCGCCCACCGACAGGGCGGCCCGCGCGGCCCCGAGCAGCGCCTCGGGCACACCGCCGGCGCGCGTGATTTGATCGATCACCACCGCATCGAACGGCTGTCCCATGCGCTGCAAATCCCCCGGGGCCAGCGTTTCGCTGCTGGCGGTCTGAGCGATTCGGCACATCCGCTGCGCACCCTCGGTGGCGGCCCGGGCCGCCTGCGCCGCGCGCCGTGAATGCACCAGCACCGCGCACCGGCCGCTCTGGCGGGCCACCTCGAGCAGCTGCGGGTGCTCGAGGCCCACGAACAGCACACTTGCCGGCCGGGGATTCATTTCAAGCTCGAGGACCGCGCGCAACTCGCGGGCGAGGCGGGAGGCCGCCGCGGCGCCCGCACCGGCCTTTCCCTGCGACCGGGCACGCTGTCGATCGCGCACCAGCGACGGATCCGAGCGATCGAGCTGTCCGAGCAGCCCTCGGGCAAAATTGGCCGCGGGTGTGCCGTGGGCCATGCGGTAGTGCACCCACTGCCCCTGACGGACCCGTTCGAGGAGGCCAGCTTCGGTCAGGATCCGCAGGTGCCTGGAGACTCGAGGCTCGCTCTGAGCGAGCACCTGCGCCAGATCGGACACACTGAGATCCTGCCCGGCACACAGTCCCAGCAGACGCAACCGCGTCGGCTCCGCGGCAGCCCGCAGCCAGCTCATCAACTCGCGCGACTCAGTCACCTGTCATTCAAGAGTTGCATAAATCTTTAAATGTAGTTTAATGCAGTGATCGGGCCCTGTAAATGAGATTTCAATTCAAGGATTGAACAGCGTTCCCGGCGAACGGCTCAGTGGATCAGTGCAGGCGCCTCGCCCGTGCCCGGGTGGGTGAACAGCGCATCGACGGCATCCGCGTCGAACCGGTACGGCCGGCCGCAGAACTCACACGTGACGGTCACAGCGCCCTGCTCCGCCAAGATGCTCCGGACTTCCTGCGGCCCGAGCGCACGCAGCAACGAAGTCACCCGGCCCTCACCGCAGCGACATTCGAAGGCGACCGGACTTGCGTGGAACAGCCGCACGTCATGTGCCGGCAACAAGCCGCCGAGCAACGACTCGGCCGGCTGATCGAGCAGCGCCACCGACCCGAGCCGCGCAACGGCCCGCTGCGCCGCAGGCCACGCGGAAGATGACTGGATGCGATCGGTGCCGGGCAATTTCTGCACCAGCAGGCCGGCGCAGCGCCCCGCATCACCCGCCAGACGCACGCGCGTCGGCAATTGCTCGGAAGCGTTGAAATAGGCTTCCAGTGATTCGGCCAGGGACGCGCCCGCGAGCGGCACGATGCCCTGATAGCGCAGGTTGTGCTCGTCGGCCTCGACGGTCACCGTGAATCGACCGCCGCCGCCGGTCAGCATCCGCAATCCCTCGCCTCGGGCAAGCTCGCCCGGGATCGTCGCCGCAAGCGCTGGGTCATGGTGCGCGATGGCGCGCACACGAAACTGATGCGTGCATTGGGCCACCATCAGGCGGACCGCGCCCTCGCCGTTCAGTTGCAGAGTCAGCCGGCCCTGGAACTTCAGCGTAGCCGCCAGGAGGACCGATGCGGCCACTGCCTCGCCCAGCAGCGCCCGCACCGCGGGTGGGTATTCGCCATTGGCACACAGCTCACGCCAAGCCGCGCCCAAATGCACCCATTGGCCGCGCACGGACTGGTTCTCGACGACGAAACGGCGCACCGCATCATAACCGGAGTCGGCATCCATGCCCCCAGGATGGGGCATCCGCCCCGGCGACTCAACCCGGAAGCTTCTCTTTCAGCAGAGCGTTGAGCTGAGCCGGATTCGCCTTGCCCTGCGTCGCCTTCATCACTTGCCCGACGAAGAAGCCGAACAGCTTGTCTTTCCCGGCGCGGAATTCGGCGAGCTGGGCCGGATGGTGGGCCATGACTTCTTCGATGGCGCGCTCAATCGCTGCGGTGTCGGTGATCTGCTGCAGCCCCCTCGAAGCAATGACCTCATCGGCACTTGCCCCGCTCGCCCACATCACCTCGAACACTTCCTTGGCGATCTTGCCGGAAATCGTCCCATCCGCGATGCGCGCCAGCAGGCCGGCCAGGCGCTCGGCGGAAAGCTTGCCGGCGCCGATCTCCAGTCCGTCCTTGTGCAGCGCGGCGGCGAGCTCGCCCATGACCCAGTTCGCCGCCAGCTTTGACTGCCCAGGCACGGTGCGCGTTACGGCCTCGTAATAATCGGCGAGCTCGCGGCTGGCAGTCAGCACTCCCGCGTCGTAGTCGGACAGGCCGTACTGCGCGCTGAAGCGCGCCGCCTTCGCATCGGGCAGCTCGGGCAGCTCGGCGCGCACGGCCTCGATATAGGCCGCCTCAAGCTCGAGCGGCAGCAGATCCGGGTCGGGGAAGTAACGGTAATCGTTGGCCTCCTCCTTCGAGCGCATCGAGCGCGTCTCGCCCCTGTCCGGATCGAACAGGCGCGTTTCCTGAATCACCTTGCCGCCGGACTCGATCAGCTCGATCTGACGAGCGACCTCGTATTGGATCGCCTTCTCCACATAGCGGAACGAATTGACGTTCTTGATCTCGGTGCGGGTTCCGAGCTTCTCCGACCCCGCCGGCCGCACCGAAACATTCGCGTCGCAGCGGAACGAGCCCTCCTGCATGTTCCCGTCGCAGATCTCGAGATAGCGCACCAGCGTGTGCACCTTCTTCATGTAGGCGACGGCCTCCCGGGCCGAGCGCATCTGCGGCTCCGACACGATCTCCAGCAGCGGCGTCCCGGCGCGATTCAAATCGATGCCGGTCAAGCCCGCGAGGCCCTCGTGCAACGACTTGCCGGCATCTTCCTCCAGGTGCGCGCGCGTCACTCCGATGCGCTTGCGCGAGCCGTCCTCGAGCACGATCTCGAGGGTCCCCCCCGCCACGATCGGCAGCTCGTACTGGCTGATCTGATAACCCTTCGGCAAGTCCGGGTAGAAGTAGTTCTTGCGCGCGAACACCGACTGGCGCGCGATCTGCGCGCCGATGGCGAGCCCGAAGCGCACCGCCATCCGCACCGCCTCGGCATTGAGCACGGGCAGCACCCCGGGATAGCCGAGATCGACCAGGCAAGCCTGGGTGTTGGGCGGCGCGCCATAGGCCGTCGCGGCACCGGAGAAGATCTTCGAGCGTGTGGCCAGCTGGGCATGGATCTCCAGCCCGATCACCGTTTCCCATGCATCGCCCTGCCGCCGGCCCGCCTCCGCCGAGACCGGCGTTCCGAGATGGATATTCATCAGGGAATCCCCGCGCGCCAGCCGCCGGTGTCCACCCCGGTCGCTCCCGACGAACGTGTCATGCGCAGCGCTCCGGAACCCGCGCATGCCAGTCCGTCTCGAGCTGGAAGCGGTGGGCCGCTTGCAGCAGCCGCTGCTCGGCGAAGTGCGGTCCGATGATCTGCAACCCCACCGGCAGCCCGCCGACGAAACCGCACGGTACCGACATCGCCGGCAGACCGGCAAGGTTCGCGCTGATGGTGTAGATGTCGTTCAGATACATGGTGATCGGATCGGCGCTCTTTGCGCCGAGGGCAAATGCCGTGGTAGGCGTGGTCGGTCCCATCAGCAGATCGACCTCGGCGAAGGCGCGCTCGAAGTCCGCGGCGATCAGCCGGCGCACGCGCTGCGCTTTGAGATAATAGGCATCGTAATAACCGGCCGAGAGCACGTATGTGCCGGTCATGATCCGCCGTTTGACCTCGGCCCCGAAGCCCTCCGAGCGCGAGCGCTTGTACAGATCCGTCAGGTCGCGCGGGTTGCGGCAACGATGGCCGAATCGCACCCCATCGTAGCGCGCGAGGTTGGACGAGCATTCCGCCGGCGCCACCACGTAGTAGGCCGGCACCGAGCGCGGGATGTTCGGCAGACTCAGCTCGCACAGCCGGGCGCCGAGACGCTCGAAAACCGCAAGCGCCTCACGCACGTGGCGCTCGTAGTCCGCCTCGAGCCCCGTGTCGAAAAACTCCTTCAACAAGCCGATTCTCACGCCCGCGAGCGGCGCGTCGAGCCCGGCGAGGTAATCCGGCACGGGAATATCGACGCTGGTCGAGTCGCGCGGATCGAAGCCGGCCATCGAGCGCAGCACGCACGCGCAATCCTCGGCGGTCTGGGCGATGACCCCGCCCTGATCCAGGCTCGAGGCAAAGGCAATCATGCCGTAGCGGGAGACCCGCCCATAGGTCGGCTTGATACCGGTCACGCCGCAGAACGCGGCCGGCTGGCGGATCGACCCGCCGGTATCCGTGGCGGTCGCGGCAGGCACAAGGCGGGCGGCCACCGCCGCAGCGCAGCCACCGGAGGACCCGCCCGGTACCAGGTCGGTGTTCCAGGGATTGCGCACGGGCCCGAAGTAACTGGTCTCGTTGGAGGAGCCCATGGCGAACTCGTCCATATTGAGCTTGCCGAGCATCACCGCACCGGCGGCCTGCAGGCGCGCGACCACGGTGGCATCGTACGGCGCGACGAAATTCTCCAGCATTCGCGACCCGCACGTCGTACGCACGCCGGCCGTGCAAAAGAGGTCCTTGTGCCCGATGGGCACTCCCGCCAGCGGACCGCCTCGGCCGGCGGCGAGTTCCCGGTCCGCGGCCTGCGCCTGTGCAAGGGCTTGCTCCGCGGTAACGGTGACGAAGGCGTTCAGGCTCGACTGGCTCGCTTCGATGCGCGGCAGGCAGGCGCGCACCAGCTCGACGCTGGAAACCTTGCGGGCACGCAAATCCGCGGCCAATTGCGTCACGGTCCGGCGATCAATCGTCATTCTATGACCTTCGGCACCAGGTACAGGCCCGAGGCGACCGCAGGCGCGTTGCGCTGATAGAGGTCATGCTCGTCCCGCTCGGTGACTTCGTCGGCGCGCAGCCTCTGGGCAAGCCCGGGCAGGGGATGGGCCATGGGCGCCACGCCGGCGGTGTTCGCGCGCTCGAGTTCACCGATGAAATCGACGATCCGCGAGAGGCTCTGCTCGTACTGCGGCAGCTCCGCCGGATCGAGCTCCAGGCGGGCCAGATGTGCGATGCCTTCGACTTGTGCGCGGGTCAGGGCCATGGGTGGTACGGGCGGCGAGTGATCTACCGCTCGAAATCATACATGTTGCCTTGCTCAATGTCCTGTCGGTTGCTAGATTACGGCCCCGTTCCCGGAAGTGCCCTTCGCCGGGCCTTTCGCTCCACCGCCTCATCCGCACCCGGACGCTTCATGCTCAAACGCTTGCGCGGCTACTTCTCCAGCGATCTGTCGATCGACCTGGGGACGGCCAACACTCTCATCTATGTCCGCGACAAGGGCATTGTGCTCAATGAACCCTCGGTGGTCGCCGTGCAGGACGAGCCGTCCCGGGGCGGCAAGGTCATCGTCGCGGTCGGGTCCGAAGCCAAAGGGATGCTCGGCCGCACCCCCGGGCACATCACCGCGGTGCGGCCGATGAAGGACGGGGTGATCGCCGATTTCACCTATACGGAGAAGATGCTCCAGTACTTCATAAACAAGGTGCACGGCAATCGCATGCTCAAGCCCTCTCCGCGCGTGCTGGTGTGCGTGCCCTTCGGCTCGACCCAGGTCGAGCGGCGCGCCATCCGCGAGTCGGCCGAAGGCGCCGGGGCGCGCAACGTAGCGATCGTGAGCGAGCCGATGGCCGCGGCGGTCGGAGCGGGACTCCCGGTGCACGAGGCGCGCGGCTCGATGGTGCTCGATATCGGCGGCGGCACCTCGGAGGTGGCCGTGCTGTCGCTCAATGGCGTCGTCTACGCCAATTCCGCGCGCATCGGCGGTGATCGTTTCGATGAGGCGATCATGAGCTACGTGCGGCGCAATTACGGCATCCTGATCGGCGAGGCGACCGCCGAGCGGATCAAGATAGAGATCGGCTCGGCATACCCCGGCCAGCAGGTGCGCGAACTCTCGGTCAAGGGCCGCAATCTCTCCGAGGGCGTGCCGCGCGCCTTCACGCTGAACAGCAACGAAATCCTCGAGGCGCTGCAGGAGCCGCTGCAGAACATCGTCAGCGCCGTCAAGCAGGCCCTCGAGCAGACTCCGCCGGAACTCGGCGCGGATGTCGCCGAGCGCGGCATCGTCCTCACCGGCGGTGGCGCGCTGCTGCGCGACATCGACAAGCTGCTGACCGAGGAAACGGGCCTGCCCGTGGTCGTGGCCGACGACCCGCTCACCTGCGTCGCGCGCGGCGGAGGACGCATCCTCGAGCTGATGGACGAGATGGGATCCGGCCACTTCGGGCTCGAGTAGCCGGCGCACGCCGTGGCCGGTTTCGGCACCCGGAGCGGATCACCGCATGGCCGCGGGGGCATCCCCGGCTTTCGCTTCACGCTCTACGCCCTGGCTTCCGTCGCGCTCATGGTGCTCGACCAGCGCACCGATTGGCTGCGCCACATCCGCTTCGTGTCGCAGGGGCTCGCGTATCCGATCGAAGTCGCGGTGAACTCCCCGATTGCCGCGTGGCATTCCCTCGAGAGCTCGTTCGCATCGCGCCGCGAGCTCGAGGCCGAGAATCGGCACCTGCGCACGCAAGTGCGCAATCTGAAGATACGCACCTTGCGCTTCGATGCCCTCGTACAGGAGAACGCCGCGCTGATCGGCCTGAAGAAAGCGCTGCCGCCGGTCGCCGAGCGCTGGCTGCCGGCCGACATCGTCGATATCCAGCTCAGCCGGTTGCGCCAGCGAATCCTGATCGACCGGGGCACGGTCAATGGCGTCTTCCGCAATCAGGCCGTACTCGATGACTACGGCATCGTCGGGCAGACCATGCAGGTCGGCCCCTGGAGCGCCACGGTACTGCTGATCACCGATCCGGACAGCGACCTGCCGGTGCAGGTCGAGCGTACCGGACTGCGCACCATCGCCGTCGGCACGGGCGATCCGGATACGATCGCACTGCCCTACCTGCCGGCGAACGCCGACGTCCGGGTGGGCGACGTGCTCGTCACCTCGGGCCTCGGCGGAGTCTTCCCCGCCGGATATCCGGTGGCCCGGGTGAGCCGCATACAGCGCGGCGCGGTCCAACCGATGAGCCAGGTGCTGGCGACACCGTTCGCGCACCTGCAGACGGACCGTGAAGTGATGTTGCTCTGGTTCCGTCGCGACTCACCGGCCGCGCCGCTGCGCGAGAGCGGCGGACAGCTGCGCGTGGGCACCCCGGGCGCACAGCCGCTGCCGGCGCCGCCGCGACCGGCCGCGCCCGCCCCAGGCAAGCGCGCCGCACAAGCGCCACCGAGCACCCCACCCGCCGGGCCGGCGCAACGGCCTCATCCATGAGGACCTCGGCGCGCATGGCGATATTCAAATCGGTGCTCATCGCACTGATCCTGACGCTGGTGCCGTTGCCCGCGTGGCTGGCGATCATCCGGCCGGACTTCGTGGTCCTGGCCGTCCTCTATTGGTCGATCCAGGCGCCGCGCAGCGGCGGGATCGGCCTCGGCTGGATGTGCGGACTGATTCTCGATGTCTTCCAGGGATCTGTGCTGGGCGAGCACGCGCTCGCCGTGGCGCTGGTTGCCTATCTCGGCATTCGCGAGCATCAGCGCATCCGCACCAAGCCCCTCCTGCAGCAGTCGCTGGCGGTGCTGGCGGTGCTGGCACTGTATGAATTCGTGTTGTGGGCCATCGACGGCTGGAGCGGACACCCGCTGAACACCGCTTTGCGCTGGGTGCCGGCCCTCACCGGCGCAATGCTCTGGCCGGTCGTCGCGCCGCTTCTGGCCCGCTCCTACCGCCCCCGCGGCTGACGGCCGCCGCTCCGGAATGTCCCCCGTCCGCATCAAGGATAATTGGCGCGAGCAGCGGATATTCGTGCGCCGCGTGTGGTTCGTCACGGCCTTGATGGTGATCGCGGCCATCGCCGTGTTCGCGCGGCTGTACTACCTGCAGGTGCTGCGCCAGCACTACTATGAAGACCTATCGGTCGCCAACGGCGTGCGCACCGTGCCGATCCCGGCCGCCCGCGGCCTGATCGTGGACCGCAACGGGCAGATCATGGCCTCGAATCGGCCGACCTTCGAGCTGCAGCTCACGCCCGATGAGGTACCGGATCTGCGCGGCTCGCTCCAACGTCTGGCCAAGCTCGCGCTGGTGCGTGAGAGCGACATCCCGGAACTGATCCGCGCGATCAAATCGCAGCTCAGCTTCGATCCAGTGCCGATCCGCGTGCAGCTGTCGGAATCGCAGGTCGCGCGCTTCGCGGTGCACCGCTTCGAATTTCCGGGCATCAATATCAGTCCGCAGCAATCCCGCTGGTATCCGCTCAAGAACCTCGGGGTGTTCGCGATCGGCTACGTGGGCCCGATCAGCGCCAGTGAGCTCGCGCACATCAATCAGGCCGCCTATGCCGGCACCGCGCTGATCGGCAAGTCCGGCATCGAGGCGCAATACGAGCACGTCCTGCACGGGACCAACGGCTATCGGCAGGTTCTGGTCAACGCCCTCGGCCGCGAGGTGCGCCGGCCGGGCGTGCTCGCCCGCCAGCTGCATGAGAAGCCGCCGGTGCCGGGCGATGACGTCATTGTCTCGCTCGACTTGAAAATCCAGCGGTTGGCCGAAAAGCTGCTCAAGGGGCAGGACGGTGCGGTGGTAGCGCTCAATCCCTGGAACGGCAACGTCATTGCCCTGGCGAGCTCCCCGACGTTCAATCCCAACCTCTTCGCCCGCGGAATCAGCGAGAAGCAGTACCTGGCGCTGGTAAACAATCCCGACAATCCGCTGTTCGACCGGGCCCTACGCTCGCAGCTGCCCATCGGCTCGACGATCAAGCCGGCGATCGCCCTCGGGGCCCTGACCGAGGGGGTGCTCAATCCCACCAAGCGGATCTATGCCGGCTCCGACTGGCACCTGCCCGGGAGCGACCACATGTTCCACAACTACAAGCACGAGGTGTGCGGCCGGATCGGCCTGAACATGGCCATCATCATGTCGTGCGATGTGTACTTCTACCAGGTGGCCTACAAGATGGGCATCGAGCGGCTCGGAGCCTGGCTGCCGAACTTCGGGTTCGGCAAACCGACCGGCATCGACATCCCCGGTGAGCAATCCGGGCTCGTCCCCACACCCGCGTGGATGGCGAAACATTATCCGCACGGCTACGGCTGGTACCCGGGAGACACGGTGATTCTCGGCATCGGCCAGGGCACGTTTCTGGCGACGCCGCTGCAGCTCGCACACTACGCCGGCATACTCGCCACTCGCGGCCTGAGCTACCGGCCACGCCTTGCGACGGGTCTGCGCAACCCGCTCACGCACAAGATCCACTGGAAACGACCCGTCCTCGACGGCAATCTCACCATGATCAGCCGCAGCTCCTGGCAGGTGGTCATCAAGGCCATGCACGGGGTGACCACCAATCCGCGCGGCACGGCCTACTGGGACATGATCAACGCCACTTATCCCATCGCCGCCAAGACCGGCACCGCGCAATTGACGCGCGAGGAGGCAAACGGCGACTACAATTTGAAGGCAACGCCGACGAAGCTGCGTGACGACTCCTGGTTCATCGCCTTTGCGCCCCTGTACAAGCCGCGGATCGCGATTGCCGTGCTGGTCGAGCATGCCGGCGCGGGCGCGCGGGCCGCGGGGCCGATTGCCATGAAGATCCTGAATGCCTATCTGTTGGGCCCGAACGGCAAGCTGCTGCCGGCCACACCCCGTGCGCGCTATTCCATGCCGCGCGACATCACGCCGCGCGTCACTGCGGGCGTCGATCCGACGCTGACCGCGACGGAGCGCGCCGCCCAGCCATGATGCGCCAGGCAATTGCCACCGGTTCGTCCGCGCGCCGCACACTGAGCGGCGCGGCACGGGTACTGCTTGCGCTGAAGCTCGACGGTCCGCTCACGTTCGGTCTGGGGCTCACCGCCGCCTACGGCCTGCTGGTTCTATTCAGCGCCTCGGGCGGCAACCTCCGGATGCTCATCGGCACCGTGCTGCGCTTGGCGTTGGGGATCGCCGTCATGTTGGCGCTGGCCAGACTCAGCCCCAATCTTCTGCGCCGCGCATCACCCTGGCTCTATGGCCTCGGCATTCTGCTCCTGCTGGCCGTGGCGGCCGTTGGGCACGTTCACCTAGGCGCCAAGCGCTGGCTCGAGCTTGGTCCCGTACAGTTCCAGCCCTCGGAGCTGCTCAAGATCGCCGTGCCGATGATGTGCGCCTGGTACCTGCACGAGCGCGCCTTGCCGCCGCGCTGGCGGGATCTGGCCGTACTCGGAGCGATCATCTTGGTGCCGGTGGCGCTGGTCGCCAAAGAGCCTGACCTCGGCACAGCCGCCCTGATCGCGGCTGCCGGGGCCGTGGTGATCTTTCTTTCCGGGCTGCGCGCGCGAGTGGTCATCGCGCTGCTGCTGCTGGCCCTTGCCGCCTTCGGGCTCGGCCTGCGCTTCATGCACGGCTATCAGCGCGCCCGCCTGCTCACATTCCTTGATCCGCAGGCCCATCCGCTCAGCTCCGGCTACCACATCATCCAGTCACAGATCGCGGTCGGCTCGGGCGGGATGTTCGGCAAGGGCTGGATGGCCGGCAGTCAGGCGCGACTCGATTTCCTTCCCGAGCGGACCACGGATTTCATCTTTGCCGTGGTGGGCGAGGAATTCGGGCTGCTCGGTCTTGCGGTGCTGCTGCTGCTGTACACGTTCGTCATCGGCCGCTCCCTCTACCTCGCCATGCAATGTCCCGATACCTTCTCGCGCCTGCTCGGCGGTGCGATTGCCGTGACGTTCTTCATTTACGCGTTCATCAACGCCGGGATGGTCACAGGACTCGTACCGGTGGTCGGCGTGCCGTTACCGTTAGTCAGTTACGGCGGCAGTTCGATAGTGACGGAACTGTCAGGTTTCGGTATCCTCATGTCGTTGTTCTCGCATCGGAAGCTGATGGGCTAAGGAGCCTGCCAAACCCATGATGCGCCTGCCGAGGCCGTCCCCTACCGGCATCTTTCCCCGATCGTTTCCGCCGCATCGTTCCCACCATGCGCCGCAGGCGATTGGGCCTGGTCCCGATAGAGCGGGCTGGCCGCCGGGCGCACCGCTCGCGGCGGCGCTCATCGGCCCGACAGGCTCCGGGAGCGTTCACGTGTCGCGATTCACTCTGCTCAGTCTGCTCGCTCTGTTCGCCTGCGCCGTACTCGCGCGGCCCGCCGCCGCCGCGTGCGCCGGCGGCTCGTTCCCTCGTCCCGAGCTCGCGCGCTTCGCCACCCGCGTGGCCAAGCGCGACGGCCTGCAGCGGCAAAAGGTACTCGCCGTGCTCGAGCAGGCCTGCCGCCAACCGAGCATCGTCACATTGATGAACCGGCCGCCCGAGCAGGTGCTGCACTGGTGGCAGTACCGGCGGATCTTCATGACCCCCAAGCGCATCGAGGAGGGCGCCGCCTTCTGGCGCGCGCACGCCGCGGCGCTTCAGCGTATCGGCGCCGAGCAGGGAGTCGCGCCACGCTACATCGTGGCCATTCTCGGGGTGGAAACCTTCTACGGGCACATCACCGGCTCGTTCCGCGTACTCGATGCCCTCGCCACCCTGACATTCGATTATCCGGCGCGCAGCCGCTTCTTCGGCCAGGAACTCGCGCAGTTCCTGGTGCTCACGCACCGCTACGGATTGGATCCTCTCACGGTCCGCGGCTCCTACGCCGGAGCGATGGGGCCGCTGCAATTCATTCCATCGTCCTATCTGCGCTATGCCGTCAGCACCGACGGCCAGGCGCCGAATCTGTTCACCGACTGGGACGATATCTTCGCCAGCGTCGCCCACTACCTGCATGCCAACGGTTGGCAGCCCGGGGGCCCGCTCCTGGCTCGGGTGCGCATCGAGCCGGGGGCGACCTTCCATGTCGATCCGGACTCTCTGGCGCTCGATCGGACGATCGGCGGGCTGGCCGCCCAGGGCGTGCAGGTGGAAAGCGCCGCGCCGCCGAATACGCCCGTGGCGCTACTGCTGGCCGAGCGGCGAACCGGCCCGATCTACCGGGCCGGCTTCAATAACTTCCGGGTGCTGCTGACGTACAATTCCAGCAAGCTCTACGCCCTGGCCGTCAATGACTTGGCCCAGGCGATCGCACGGCGTGTCGCCGCCGAGAACGGCACGCGGCGGGCCGATGTGACGATACACCAGCCCAGCAAATCGGGGGTCGCCGGGCAGTGACACGCGCGTCCGGCGCTCGTGCGAGCTTCCTCGCCGCGCTCTGGCTCGCGATGCTGCTCGCCGGCTGCGCCACGACCCGACGCGAATGGACCCCCACGGCGAATCTGCCGCCGCTGCCCCCGGACTGGCGAACGATCCCCAATCCCGTGCCCCGTTACCTGCCGCCGGCGCCCATCGGTAATCCGCCCTTCTATGACGTCAACGGAAAACGCTACTACGTGCTGGCGAGCGCCGACGGCTACAATAAAATCGGGGTGGCCTCATGGTACGGTGCGAACTCCGAGGGGCGGTACACCGCCGACGGCGATCGCTTCAACATGTATGCCATGACGGCCGCAAGCAAGGTTCTGCCGCTGCCGACCTTCGTGCGTGTCACCGATCTATCCAACGGCCGCAGCGTGATCGTCGAGGTCAATGACCGCGGACCGTTCGTCGCCCACCGCCTGATCGATCTGTCCTACCTGGCGGCCGCCAAACTCGGTATGCTCGCCACCGGCACCGCGCTGGTCGAGGTGCGCGCGATCACTCCGAACAGCCCGGTAAGCCTGGCCGGCGCCCTGCAGGTGCGCAGTCCCCTGCTGTATGCCCAGGTCGGCGCGTTCGCCGTGCCGCAAGATGCCGAGCGGGTCTTCAACCGCCTGCGGGCCGCCGGCATGCGCAACGTCATCATCCTGTCGCCGGCGGTCAGCGGCGGACGGCTGTATCGGGTGCGGGTCGGTCCAATTCAGAATGTGTCGCAGTTCGATCGGATCGCCGCCCGGCTCACGACCCTCGGATATCCCGGCGCATGGCTGGTCAAGCCGTGAGCCCTGTCGCACGAAGAACTATCCGGCGTGTATGGAGTCTGAACGCTCCGCACTCGCCGCCTCATCCGCACTGGAGGAATCTCTGACATGTCCCGCCCATCTGCCCTGGCCGCGCTCGCGGTCCTGCTGCCCGCCCTGCTCGCGATCGGTCCAGCTCAAGCGGCCGTGCCGCCACCACCGCCACCGCCGCTCAATGCGCAGTCCTACATTCTGGTTGACCTCAATACCGGCAAGGTGCTCGCGGAGAAAAATCCCAACGAGAAGATGCCGATGGCGAGCCTGACGAAGCTCATGGCCGTGTACATCGCCTTCAGCGCGCTGAAAAGCGGACAGATCTCGCTCGACACGCCCGTATTGATCAGCAACGCCGCATGGCGCACGGGCGGCTCGCGCATGTTCCTCAACCCCGGCACGAAGGTGACCGTGCTCAATCTGTTGAAGGGCATCGTCGTGGATTCGGGCAACGATGCGACCGTCGCGCTCGCGCAGAAGATCGGCGGCACTCGCGCCGGTTTCGTCACCCTCATGAACGACTATGCCCGGCGACTGGGTCTGCACTCGACCCATTACGAGGACGTCGACGGACTGCCGGTACCCGACCACTACACCACGGCGCGCGATCTCGCCACGCTCGCCATGGACCTGATCCGCGATTTTCCGCAGTACCGCTTCATCTTCAAGATCAAGAAGTTCACCTGGGATCACATCACGCAGCGCAACCGCGTCTCGCTGCTGTGGACTGATCCGTATGTGAAAGGCATGAAGACGGGCTACACGAAGGCGGCCGGCTACTGCATGCTCATCTACGCCGATCGCAAGGGCATGGGTCTGATATCGGTCGTGCTGAAAACCCCGAGCTGGGATGCCAGGGTCAATGACAGCCAGGCGCTGATCACCTACGGTTACAACTTCTTCAAGAACGAGAGAGTGGCCACCGCGGGCACGGTCCTCTCCAAACCGCGCGTCTACGAGTCTGCCGCCGGTTACGCGCCGGTCGGTCCGGCGCACTCCGTCCTGCTCACCGTGACCCGCGGCCACCATGCGCTCAAGACCCACATCGTGTGGAATCACTGGCCGCTGGTGGCGCCGCTGGCCGCCGGGGCCGATGTCGGCACGCTCCTGGTCACCAACGGCGCCGGCCAGCGTGTCGACAGTGTGCCGCTCGTGACGCTCGCGCCCGTGCCCGAAGGCGGCCTGTTCACCCGGCTCAGCGACGCGGTGAAGCTCTGGTTCCGGCACGCGTAACCGCCCGGATCGCCGCCGACGCGCCGCATACAGGCTCATGGCCGCACCGTTCCCCACCTGTTACCTGAACGGCGACTACCTGCCGCTCAGCGAGGCGCGCATCTCGCCGCTGGACCGCGGTTTCCTCTTCGGCGACGGCGCCTACGAGGTAATGCCCGTCTACGGCGGTCGGCCCTTTCGGCTGCAGGCACACTGTGCGCGGCTGACGCGCAGCCTCGCTGAGCTGCGTATGGGCGATCCGCTCTCGCACGAGCAATGGCGAAGCGTGTTCGCCACGCTCATCGAGCGAGGCGGCGGCGGCGATCAATATCTCTACTGGCAGGTGACGCGGGGCGCCGAGCCGCAACGCTGCCATGCGCCCCTGCCCGAGATCCCGCGCACCGTGTTTGCCTTCAGTGCCCCCTGGCCCGTGGTGGCGCGCGCGACGCTCGAGCAGGGGCTCGCGTGCGTGACCGCGGCCGACACACGCTGGGCGCGCTGCGACATCAAATCCACCGCGCTGCTCGCCAATGTGTTGCTGCGTCAGCTCGCCGTCGATGCCGCCGCCGCGGAAACCATTCTGCTGCGCGACGGCCAGCTGACCGACGCGTCGGCTTCGGCCGTGCACGTCGTGATCGCGGGCGAGGTGCGCACGCCGCCGAACTCGCCCGCCATCCTGCCGAGCACCACCCGTGCGGTGGTGGAGGAGCTTGCCGCACGCGCCGCCGTGCCGTGCCGTGCCGCGGCGGTCAGCGAACGTGAGTTGCGCAGTGCCGAGGAAATCTGGCTGTCGGCGGCCACACGTGAGGTGCAGCCCGTGACGCGCCTCGACGGTCGGCCGGTCGGCGACGGGCGCCCCGGACCGCTGTGGCGGCGTATCGACGCGGCATTTCAGCAGTGGAAAGTCGAGTTGCGGGCGCAGCCGTGGTAAGCAAGCTCGTCCTCGATTTCCCGACCGAATATCCGCTGAAGGTGATCGGTCGGCCGTCGGATGAGTTTCGTGCGCGCGTGCACGCCGTGGTGCTGCGCCACGCGCCGACGCTGGAGTCCGAACGGGTCAGTGAGCGGCTCAGCGGCCAGGGCAATTTTCTGTCGATTTCATACACGCTGTTCGCCGAAAGCCGCGAGCAGGTCGAGGCGCTGACCGCGGAGCTGAAGGCCTGCGACGGCGTCCTGATGTTGATCTGACGGGGCCGCCGGCCAACCGGCCGGACATCCGGCCGCGCTTGCCGAAACACTTCGCGGCTCGATGCGCCGCGCGCGTCAGTCCTCGCCGGCGCGACCGGCGGGCCCATACAGCCGGCGCAGCAGATGCGGCAGCAACCCCTCGGCCGCCAGCCCCACCGCGTCGACTGCGGCGAGGTCCGCGAGCCGCGTCATCCGCAGGCCCGGATATCCGCATGGATTGATGCGCTCGAACGGCCCAAGGTCGTTGCAGACATTGAGCGCAAGGCCGTGATAGCTGGCGCCGCGACGCACACGAATGCCCACGCTCGCCAATTTACGACCCTCAACGTAGACCCCCGGAGCGCCGCGGCGGCACTCGGCGGTGATGCCCAGATCCGCCGCATAGCCGATCACGGCGCGCTCGAGCGCGCTCACCAGATCACGCACCCCGAGATGCGCCCGCCGCAAGTCGACCAGCGCATAGGCGAGGAGCTGCCCGGGGCCGTGGTAGGTCACTTGACCGCCGCGGTCGATGCGCACCACCGGAATGTCCCCGGCGGCGAGCACGTGCGCCGGATCGGCGTTCATGCCGAGGGTGAACACGGGCGGATGCTCGAGCAGCCACAGCTCATCGGCGGTTTCCGGTGCGCGCGTGTCCGTGAAGCGCTGCATCGCCCGCCACGTCGGCTCGTATTCCTGCACGCCGAGCCAGCGCACGTGCGGCGCCGGCGCGCCCGAGGCCACCGCGTCCAAGAGCGCGCGGTCGGCCGGTGAACTCACAAGCCGGACCCGGTCAGACGCGCATTGTCGAGGCCGGCGTTGTTGCGATCGAGCGCCCGCTCGGCGCGGTAACTCGAGCGCACCAGCGGCCCCGAGACGCACTCGAGGAACCCCAACTGCAACGCATAGCGGCGCAACCCGTCGAACTGCTCAGGCGTCACGAAACGCTCCACGGGCAGGTGGTTGACCGTCGGACGCAGATACTGCCCCAGCGTGACGATATCGACCCCGGCGGCGCGCAGGTCGCGCAGCGTCGCCTCGATCTCTTCGTCCGTTTCACCGAGTCCGAGCATCAGACTGCTCTTGGTCAGGACCGTGCGCCGGTGATGTTTGGCATGACGCAGCACCTCGAGCGTGCGCTCGTAGCCCGCCCGAGGATCACGCACCGGGTGCGTGAGCCGGCGCACCGTCTCGATGTTCTGTGCAAACACCTCCAGGCCGGCATCGACGACGGTCTCGACATCGGCAAGTACGCCCTGAAAATCCGGCGCCAGCGCCTCGATCGCAGTCTCGGGATTGCGCCGCTTGATCGCGCGAATGCACGCGGCGTAGTGCCCGGCGCCGCCGTCGGGCAGATCGTCGCGATCGACCGAGGTCAGCACGACGTATCTGAGCTTCATCAGCTCGACGGTCCGGGCGGCGTTGTCCGGCTCATCGGGGTCCAGCCACCCACGCGGATTGCCCGTGTCGACCGAACAGAACCGGCAGGCGCGAGTGCACACCGCGCCCATCAGCATCAGGGTCGCCGTGCCGGCATTCCAGCACTCGCCGATGTTCGGACACTTCGCCTCCTGGCACACCGTGGCCAATCGATGTCGGGCCACGACGTCCTTCACTTCCTGAAATCCCGACCCCGTCGGCGCGCGGGCGCGCAACCACGCGGGCTTGCGGCCCGGGGCGACGCGAGGCCCCGCCGCAGTGGCCTTGATGCCATCCCGAATTGCCGTAAACCCTTGCTCAGTCTGGTATTTCTCTCCGCTGCGGGGAACAGCGGGCACGGCGGCGGCAGGCCTGTCTTTTGGAGCACACATGGCGCTATTGTACGTTTGCCTGGGAGAACTCTCTAATCGACGCCCTGGGAGCCCGGCCGAGCCGATCGGGCACGCAGCCACCCATCGAGCCGCGCCAGGCGCTCGGGCGAGCCGGCGTCGAACCAGGGCCCCTCGAAGCGCTCGCCCCGCAAGCGCCCTGCGGCGATGGCCCGCTTCAGCAGCGGGAGCAGAGGAAACCTCCCGGGGCGGCAGCCGAGAAAGAACTGCGGCCGATATACGCCGACCCCGGTATAGGTCAGGCGATTGGAGGAGCGCTCCACCACCCAGCCATCCTCGAGACCGAAGTCCCCGTGCGGATGATGTTCCGGATTGGACGTCAGAACGATGCGCGCATCGGCGTCCTCGGGAAGCGCCGCGCAGCCGCGCAGATCCCTCTCGAGCCAGATGTCGGCATTGATGACCAGAAACGGGGCGGGGCCCAGCATCGGCAGCGCCCGAAAAATTCCACCGCCGGCTTCGAGCGGCTCGGGACCCTCGTCGCTGTAGGTGATCCGTACGCCGTAGCGCGCTCCCGTGCCCAACGCCGAGCGGATCTGCTCCCCCAGCCACGACACGTTGACGATCACCTCGTGGATGCCGGCGGCGGCGAGAGCCTCCAGGTGGTAGGCGATCAGAGGCTTGCCGGCGACAGCCACCAGCGGCTTGGGAACAGTGTCGGTGATCGGTCGCAGCCGCTCACCCCGCCCCGCCGCGAGGAGCATGGCCTTGGTCGGGGTCATGGGCCGCGGTCCAACCCCGAAGCAAGCCCCGCGCCCCGCTCATCCTCGCCGGGTACGCGCCGCCGACCCGACTCGTCCGCCGCCGCGCGGCGCGCACGCTCATTGGCGCGCGGCAGCTCCGGGACGATCCGCCGCTCGAGAAACTCCGCCAGCTCGGCCAGCTCCGGATAGCGCGCACAGGTCTCGCGCACATACTCCAGAGTCAGCGGCAGATCCGCCAGATAGCCGATCTTGCCGTCGCGGTACCAGAGACGCGCGAAAATGCCGAGCACTTTGAGATGGCGCTGCACTCCGATCAGATCGAACCAACGCATGAACTGGCGCGGATCGGCGCCGGCGTTGCCGCCCTCGGACTCGAGCCGGGTGCGATAGCCCATGACCCAGTCCGCGACCCGCGCGCGCGGCCAGGAGATATAACAGTCCTTCAGCAGCGAGGCCAGATCGTAGCCGACCGGGCCGCGCACGGCGTCCTGAAAGTCGAGCACGCCCGGATTACGGTGCGCGACCACCATGAGATTGCGCGCATGATAGTCGCGGTGCACGAGCACCTGCGGCTGCGAGAGCGCCTCGGCGATCAGGAATTCGAACACCCGCTGCAGCATGCGGTCCTCGCCGGCCGTCGGCTCGAGCGACAGATGCCGCGCCAGGAACCATTCGGGCATCAGGATCATCTCGCGCCGCAGCAGCCCGCCGTCATAGGGCGCGAGCTCCCCGGCCGCTTGCGCGCCGCGCGCCTGGATCCGCGCCAGCACCCGCAGCGCATCATCGTACAGACGCTGCGCATCGCCGCCTGCGGCCAGGCACGCCAGGTACTGCGTACTGCCCAGATCCTCCAGCAGCAGCAACCCGCGCTCGATGTCGCTCTCGTGCACATGCGGCACGTGGACCCCCAGCGGCTCGAGCAGCCGAGCCACGTGCAGAAAGGGACGCACGTCCTCTTTGCCGGGCGGCGCGTCCATGACGATGTACGTGCCGTTGGAACAGAAGACCCGGAAGTAACGCCGGAAGCTCGCGTCGCTCGAGGCCGGCTCGATGCGCGCCGGCCGCAAGCGAAGCTCGCGCGAAAGCCAACCCTCGAGCAGCGCGCGCCGCTCATCTCGATCAATCGTCTGCAATGCTTTGTGCCCACGAGAGTGCGAACGCGCCATTATAATCTGACCCCTCATGCCGCGTTTGCGCCCACTTTTGATCGCCCTGCTGTCGCTCGGCTGCAGCGCACCTCACTGCCTGTGGGCGGCCCGGGCGGCCGGCCCGGCGCGCCCCCCCATCCCGGCGCGGGACCGCGCGCGGGCCCGGGCACAGCTCTTCGCCGGCGGCGCGGACATCAGCGCCGACCATGCCGTGCGCACCCGCCACGGTCAGTGGACGCTCAATGGCAACGTCGTGATCCGCCAGGGACAGCGCGAGATCCGCGCGAACCATGTCGTCTACGACAGCCGCCACGGCAGCGTCTCCACCCGCGGCGGCATCGAGTTCTCCGATCCGATGGTGCGCATCACCGGCAAGGGCGGCAGCTACTCCCCAACCCACGGCGCGGTGTTCGACTCGGCGCACTTTACGCTGCTGCGCCGCAATGCGCGCGGCACGGCCGGCAGGCTCCGCCTGACGCCGCTCGGGATCCTGCGGCTGCGGCGCGTCACCTTCACGACCTGCAAGCTGCCGAAGCCGTCCTGGGTGCTGCGCGCCAGCTCCCTCAGCATCAATACCCGCGACCGCATCGGGACCGGCCG
>JAJZMI010000090.1 GCA_021798335.1 Pseudomonadota bacterium
CTGCGACCCCCACCGGCGTGCCGCTCGGCAGATTGCGCGGCAGCCCGTCGCCATAGCCGCCCGCCACGATGGCGATGCGCGCATCCCGCTCCGCCCGCCAGGTGGCCCCGTACCCGACCGTCTCCCCACGCGGCACCGAGCGGATCGCGATCACGGAGGTCTCCAGGCTCATCACCGGCCGCAGGCCAAGGTCGCGGCCGCTGCCGCGGGCAAAGGGCGAGACGCCGTAGAGCGCCAGTCCCGGTCGCACCCAGTCGCCGCCAACGGGCACGGGACCGAAGATGCCGGCGGTGTTGGCGATGCTGACGGCGCCGCCGATGCCGCGCGTGGCGGCGCCGAAACGCTCGAACTGCGCGCGGGTCATCTGTCCGTCGGGCGCATCGGCGCAGGCGAGGTGCGTCATGAGTCGAATCGCGGGCGGGGCGGGACGCAGCTCGCGCAGCCGCCGATGGGCCTCGCGGAACACCTCGGGACGGAAACCCAGGCGGTTCATTCCCGTGTCGATCTTGATCCACAGCGCCGGGGGCTCGATGGACGCGGCGGCCGCGAGCAGCTCGACTTGCAGCGCATCGTGCACCACCAGCTCGAGGTTGAAATGGCGCGCCGCGCGCAGCTGCTCGTCCGTAAACACCCCCTCGAGCAGCACGATCGGCGCACGAATGCCCCGCTCGCGCAGGCGCACGCCCTCCTCCAGGCGCGCCACGGCGAAGCTGTCGGCGCCGGGCAGCGCCACTGCGGTTTGTTCCAAGCCGTGTCCGTAGGCGTTCGCCTTGACCACCGCCATCACGCGCGCTCCCGGAGCGCGCGCGCGGATCACCTCGATATTGTGTCGCAACGCGCCGCCGTCGATGACGGCGCGGATCAGCCGGCTCACCGGAGGACGCCGTCGGCGTACGCGTCCGGCGCGTAGTTGGCGAAACGCGTGTACTGGCCCTGGAATGTCAGCAGGAAGGTGCCGATGT
The DNA here is from genome assembly GCA_021798335.1 of Pseudomonadota bacterium. GTDB lineage: Bacteria > Pseudomonadota > Gammaproteobacteria > Steroidobacterales > Steroidobacteraceae > 13-2-20CM-66-19. Next base: position 963 of record JAJZMI010000090.1, read on the forward strand.
CGCCGTTGCGGTGCTTGACGAGGTCGATCTCCGCCACGCCCTTCTTGGTGGTGTTCCTGTCGTACACCTCCTCGCGATAGATCAGCAGGATCATGTCCGCGTCCTGCTCGAGTGAGCCGCTCTCACGCAGATCCGACATGACCGGCTTCTTGTTCTCGCGCTGCTCGACCGCCCGGTTCAGCTGCGAGAGCGCGATCACCGGAATGGCGAGCTCCTTGGCGAGCGCCTTGAGGCCGCGGGAGATCTCGGCGATCTCCGTGGCGCGATTCTCCTTCGTGCCCGGCACATGCATCAGCTGCAAGTAATCCACCACGATCAGATCGAGGCCGTGCTCGCGCTTGACGCGCCGCGCGCGCGCGCGCAGCTCGGTCGGCGTCAGCGCCGGGGTCTCGTCGATGAAGATCTTGGCCTCCGAGAGCTGATTCGTGGCGCTGGTGATGCGCACCCAGTCGTCGTCGGAGATGCGCCCGCTGCGCAGGCTCCCGAGCGGCACGCCGCCGATCGAAGCGAGCATGCGGGTGATGACCTGCTCGGAGGGCATCTCCATGCTGAAGATCGCCACCGACGCCTGCGTGCCCCGGTGAACCGCCGCGTACTCGGCCATGTTGACCGCGAGTGTCGTCTTGCCCATCGAGGGCCGCCCGGCAACGATCAGCAAATCACCCGGACGCAGCCCGCCGGTGATCTTGTCGAAATCGGTGAACCCGCTCGGCAATCCGCGCAGCTTGTCCGGATTGCTGTGCCACTCGTCGATCTGATCGATGACCGCGGGCAAGAGGTTCTTGACCGCCTGCGCGCCCTGGCGGCCGCGCGCGCCGGCCTCGGCGATCTGGAAGACGCGCTGCTCGGCCAGGTCGACCAACTCGCGCGCCGTCTGACCGTCGTTGTTGAACACCGCCGAGGCGATCTCGGTGCCGGCCCGGATCAGCTCGCGCAGCAACGAGCGCTCGCGGACGATCTCCGCGTAGGCGCGCACGTTGGCGGCCGTCGGCGTATCGCGGGCCAGTGTGGACAGATACGCCAGGCCGCCGGCCGCCTCGAGCTTGCCGAGCCGCTCGAGCTGCTGGCTGACCGTGACCGCATCGCAGGGCCGGCCATTGCCGGCCAGCGCGCCGATGGCCTCGAAGATCAGCCGGTGGTCGGGCCGGTAGAAGTCCGCCTCGCCCACCGCATCGGCCACCTGGTCCCAGGCACTGGCATCGAGCAGCAACCCGCCGAGCACCGCCTGCTCGGCCTCGATCGAATGGGGTGGCGTCGGGACTTCCCCGAGCGCCGAACCGCTCCCGCCGCGCGCTTTGGGGATGGCGGCCACCGAGTGCCCGATCCGCCTGGCGCTACTCTTCCGCGACGATCGCGACGGTCAGCGGAACATCGATGTCGGCGTGCAGGTGCAGCAGAACGTTGTGCTCCCCCGTCACCCGCAGGGAACCGTTCGGCAGGCGCACTTCGCTGCGCTCGACCTTGAAGCCTTGGGCAGCGCACGCCTCGGCGATGTCGCTGGTGCCGACCGAGCCGAACAGCTTGCCCTCGGCACCGGCTTTGGCGGTGATCACCAGCCTGAAATCCTTCAGGGCCGCGGCGCGCTCCTCGGCGGAGGCGAGATGCTCGCGCGCGGCACGCTCGATCTCGGCCCGACGCGCCTCGAAGCGCGCAATGTTCTCGGGCGTTGCCCGCGTCGCCTTGCCCTGGGGCAGCAGGTAGTTGCGCCCGAAGCCCGAGCGCACCGTGACCCGATCGCCGATGTTGCCGACATTGGCCACTTTCTCAAGGAGTATGACGTCCATGGGCGCGCCTCAGTGCTGGTCGGTGTACGGCAGCAGCGCCAGGAAGCGCGCGCGCTTGATGGCGAGGGCGAGCTGGCGCTGGAAGAACGATTTGGTGCCCGTGATCCGGCTCGGGACGATCTTGCCCGTCTCGGAGACGTATCCCTTGAGCGTGCCGAGATCCTTGTAATCAATGTGCGTCACGCCGTCGGCCGTGAAGCGGCAGAATTTCTTGCGGCGGGAGAAACGGCCGCCGCCGCCCGTGGGTGCTCTGCTGTTCATCAGTTCGGTATCCGTAATTTCGGTAAGGAGGTGCGCTGCGCGCTCAGAGCAGCTCGCCGTCGGGCTCGCCGGACAGCGCGCCCGGATCGCGCGGACGCTCGCGGCGGCCCTTGCCGGACTCGCCCTCTTCCTCGGCGCCCTTGGCCATCGGCGAGGGCTCGGTGACAGCCGCGGCCATGGCAATGACCAGGTGGCGAAGCACCGCATCGCTGAAGCGGAACGCGCCGGTGAGCTCCCCGAGGGTCTTCTGATCACACTCGATGTTCATCAGCACGTAATGCGCTTTATGAACCTTGGCGATCGGATAGGCGAGCTGGCGCCGTCCCCAGTCCTCCAGGCGGTGCATCTGTCCGCCGCCGGCGCTGATCATGCCCTTGTAGCGTTCGATCATTGCGGGCACCTGCTCGCTCTGATCGGGATGAACCAGAATGACGATCTCGTAGTGCCTCATGTGTTCTCCTTACGGATTGTGAAGCCGCCCACGCGAGGCTTGCGGGTGCGGCAAGGAGCGATCCGGCCCGTTCGGGCGCGACCCCAGAGGGGGCCGGGAGAATACTGGAAGGCGCGGGCCGCTGCAATATCACGGCCGCCGTTGCCGCACGGCCTCATAGAGCAGCATGCCGGCGGCCACCGAGACGTTCAGGCTCTCCACCGCCCCGAGCTGCGGCAGGCGCACCCGATAGTCGCAGTTCTGGCGCGTCAGCTGGCGCAGGCCCGTGCCCTCGGCCCCGAGCACCAGCACCCGCGGACCGCTCAGATCCACCTCGTCGGCGCGCGCGGGGGCATCCGCATCGGCGCCGATCACCCACAGCCCAGCCTGCTTGAGCCGCTGCAGGGTGCGCGAGAGGTTGGTGACCACCACCAGCGGCGTGGTCTCGGCCGCTCCGGCCGCCACCTTGCGCGCCACCGGCGTGAGGTGCGCCGCGCGATCACGCGGCACCACCACCGCGAGCACGCCGCAAGCATCGGCGGTGCGCAGGCAGGCCCCGAGGTTGTGCGGATCCTGGACGCCATCGAGCGCCAGCAACAGCGGCGCGGGCGCCCGCTCGAGCGCCGTGATCAGCTGCGGCTCGTCCCACGGCGGCAGCGGCTCGATCTCGGCGAGCACGCCCTGATGCGCCACGTCTCCGAGCCGCTGGCGCAGCGCCTGCGCCTCGATGCGGCGCACGGGCCGGCCGGCGGCGCGGGCGAGTTGCTCGATGCGCTGGATGCGAACGTCGTCGCGCCGCTCGGCGAGGTAAACCGCCCCGACCCGCTCGGGATGGCGCTCGAGCAGGGCGCGTACCGCGTGCAGACCGTACAGATCGGAGCTGGCGCGGGCGTGCGCCGGCACGGCGCTACGGTTCTTCGGCAAGTTCCAGATCCACCAGACCTTCGATGGGATTGACCGCCGTGACCACGACACGCAGCTGCGCCCCCGTGGCGAAGCGCCGACCGGTCCGCCGCCCGCGCCAGGCATGCCCGTGATCCTCCAGCACGTAGTCATCGTCGCGCAGGCTCGTCAGGTGCAGCAAGCCATCGACCGCAACCTCGAGGATCTGCACGAAGCAGCCGAACTCCACCACCGTGGTGATCAGCCCGCGGAACACCTGGCCGATGCGCTCGCGCAGATAGGTGCATTTGAGGAACGTCGCGACATAGCGATCGGCCTCGTCGGCGCGCTTCTCGAGCCGCGATGTGCTCTCGCCCAGGGCCGCGAGCGTTGCGGTCTCGTAGCGCACCGCCGCGCCCCCGGTCGCACCGAGCTGCGCCTTGAGCGTGCGATGCACGATCAGATCCGGATAGCGGCGGATCGGCGAGGTGAAGTGCGCATACTCGGTCAGCGCCAGCCCGAAGTGCCCGATATTCACCGGCTGATACACCGCCTGCGGCATGGCGCGCACGATCAGCGACTCGATGAACGGCCGCTCGGCGGCATGCCCGAGCCGGCGCGCGATCGCCTGCAGGTCGCGGGTCGCGATGCGCTCGGGCAGGTGCGCATCGATCCGCAGCGCCGAGAGCGTCGAGGTCAGTCGCTCGAGCTTCTCCGGCTCCGGCTCGCCGTGAACCCGATACAGCGTGGGCGTGCGGGATTTCTCCAGCGCCTGCGCAACCGCGACATTGGCCAGCACCATGCACTCTTCGATCAGCCGGTGCGCATCGTTGCGCATGCGCAGCTCCACGGCCCGCACCCGCTCGGCCGGATCGATGACGAGCCGGGCCTCGGGTGCATCGAAGTCGAGCGCACCGCGCCGGCTGCGCGCCTTGTGCAGCGCACGATAGACCTCCACAAGCACCTGCAGCGGCTCGAGGAGCGAGCCGAGCGCGTCCCGCGCGTCCGGCCGCCCCGCGAACAGCGCATCGTATGCCTGGGTGTAGGTCAGGCGCGCCGCCGAGCGCATCACCGCCGGATAGAATCTGGCGCTCTTGAGCACGCCGCCGGCGCTGACGAGCATGTCGGCCGCGAAGCACAGCCGATCCACCCGTGGCGCGAGCGAACACAGGTGATCCGACAGCGCGGTGGGCAGCATCGGAATCACGCGCGTTGGGAAATAAACCGAGGTGCCGCGCTCACGGGCTTCCACATCGAGCGCAGTATCCGGGCGCACGTAGTGACTGACGTCCGCGATCGCGACGATCAGCCGGAAACCCGCCGGATGATGCTCGGCATAGACCGCATCATCGAAATCACGGGCATCCTCGCCGTCGATCGTCACCAGCGGCAAGCCGCGCAGATCCTCGCGGCGCTCGGCCTCGCGCTCATCAACCACAGTGCCCCAGGCCTGCGCCTCGCGCAGCGCCGCCGCCGGAAACTCGTGCGGCAATCCAAAGCGCGCCAGCGCGCTCTCCGTCGCCAGCTCCACGGGACGGTCCGGATCGAGCCGCCGCTCGATGCGCGCCTGGGGCAGCTCGGCGCCGGATTCGCGGCGCGTGATGCGCGCGATCACCCAATCGCCATCGCGCGCCCCGGCGAGCGCCTCGTGCGCCACGGTGCAGCGCAGGCGCACCCGCCGATCCGCTGCCGTGACCCAGGCATTGCGGCCGGCGACCTCGACCGTGCCGAGGAAGGCGCTCACGGCATGCTCGAGCACCTGCTCGACGGTGCCCAACCAGCGGCCTTCGGCGTCGCGCCCGAGGCGCGCGCTCAACCGGTCGCCGTGCATCACCCCGCGCATCTGCGGGGGAGAAAGGAAGATGCTCTCCTTGATCCCCTCGACCCGCAGGAACCCGTAACCGGCCCGATGCGCGCTCACCTGTCCCTGGACGACCTCGCCCGCGTGGGTGGTGCGCTTGGCTGCGCCCGAGCGCTCCTGCGGCACTGTCCTCGCGTGCCGCTCCTTCTGGCCCGCCGCAGCGGGCTTCGCGCCCGGGGTGCGCCGCTCCTGCCGCTCAGCCGGCGCCGCGCCGCTTGCGGCCTTGCCCCGCCCCTGCGCCCCGGAATTGCCGCCGCGGCGCCCGTATTTTCCTCTTCGAGCCCTACCTTTCAATTGACAGTCCCCGACCCGGTGCGTAGATTTCGCCGCCGCGCCCTCCGGGCCCGGGTGGCGGAATTGGTAGACGCACTAGTTTCAGGTACTAGCGGGTAACACCGTGGAGGTTCGAGTCCTCTCCCGGGCACCAATAATTCT
>JAJZMI010000204.1 GCA_021798335.1 Pseudomonadota bacterium
GGGCGAACAGGCGACCGGTGTCGAACGAGACGAACTCGGAAAGCGGCCCCGAGGCAATGCCATCCACATTCACTGCAAATAAGCCGAACGCCGTCTGTGTGATCAGCAGCCCGAGCATCACGAGGATGCTCACTGCGCCGAGAGGATTGTGACCGATCGGTGCCGGTGAATCCTCGCCACCGCCACCGAAGAGTTTACGCACGTAGCGGAAGGTTGCGCCCGGACCACGGACGAACTCGCCGAAGCGCGCCGTCTGCGCTCCACAGAACCCCCAGGCAAGCCGAAACCAGACCGCGCAGAGCATGCCGTATCCGGCGAGACGGCGCCACTCCCAATGGTCGCTCTCGGCGGTCCACCAACACACTCCGAACAGACCGACGATGGTCCAGTGAGACAGTCGGGTCGGCAAATCCCAGACCCGTACTCTCACGTTCCGTGCACTTTCCGCCGCCGCGCCCCCTACCACAGGTGCCACCAATTGCTACTTCGCCGGAATCGACGGTGGGAGCTGTCGCAGCCTTGACCAAGCCTCTTGGCGCTCAATCTCACCGCCTGAAGATCGTCACTGTCGGCAGCCTGCCGCAAATTCCGCGCCCGCCGCAACAGTCCGCGCGCAAACCGCGCGAATTCTCGCGGATGCGTCCAGAGTACCGTTCGCGCCCGGGTGTCGACGCCGTGACCTCACCGTTCGGGAACCAGCTCGGAAGCGCGGCCGCGAGGCGGTCGATTCTATTCGCTTCGGCCCTGATTACGGCTCAATTCGGCTCTGATCGGTCGATCCGATCCCTGATCGAGCGGGCGGCTCTCGCAAGCTGATGAAAATGTCTCTGGCGCGGCATGAATAATTTGTGCGACGCCCGTAGCCGAAGCTGGGCCTGCAGCGCAGATGATCAGTGCGGCGCCGATCACCCGGATACCGCGCCCGCCGCAGCCGATTTCGATTCCCATAAGTCGTGTACTCCTCGACTCTTCGCATGTTTGCAAAAACACTCATTCGCGCCTAAGTGCACGGCACCGATCGACGCGCAACGCCCGTCCAGCCCGGGTTCTCCGAGGCTGTTCCGCATTCTCTGACCGGGTAAACCAGAAGCTCGTGCAGCACGGACTCACAGCCGCCACGCCCTTTAGCAAGATCCCCAGGTACCTCCGCGACCGCACACTGCAACTCCAGGACTTCCTGGAGAACCGATCGACACGAACCCCCTCAAACGCGCGCCACCAGTAATTCCCATGGGCGGGAACACTTCACGCTACTGCTGAACCGAACTCGGCACCCAGCAGGTCGGTTTCGTACACAGCCTGATCGCCACCTGCTGGTCGCGCGAGATCGACGTGCACAGCTACCTCGTCGAGGTACCGCAGCGGATCGGTCAGCACCCCGCCTCGCGGGTCAACGAACTGAGCCCTCGGCTCTGGAAGCAGCACGTTGCGGTCCGCCCGCTCCGCTCGGCTTCGCATACCCTAGCCGTGTCGGCCAGACGCGCCGGACTTTCCATTTACACCGCAGCGCCACCCTCGGCATCGCTCACTTGCACTTGCACCTCATCAAGACCCTCAACAAGGTCCTCGACGCGCTACGCAACGCAATCGCATACCCTGCCCGGCAAACAGCGCCGGGCAATCGGGGGCGTGCGCTGGCCGCTGCCCACACACCCGAGCACGCGCACGCACCGACCGGCAGCTCCGAGCCCGACTCGTCTGCGTCATTCTACTCGTCGCATTCACCGCGCTGGCGTGCTCCAGGACAAGTTCGCTCATTTCCGGGGCTTACCCCCCACAAGGGCGCCGCAGGGCGGCATCAGCGCCGCTGGATGGTCGCACTGCGCACTCGCATTCTCCCGCTGCGCACCTGCGCCGACACGCAGAAGCCGACTTTCGACGGCATGCCAACCGTTGTCGAGCACGCACTGACGCACACCGCTACCGAAGGACTCACTCGCGAAATCGGGATCGCCAAGAACCTCGTCCACGGATACCGCACCGTCGCTGCATTCCCCGACATCAACTACCTCGTGGTCGGAGACTTCGTTAGCGCGGCATGTTCCGCGCACTCCACCACCACTCTGATGTCGCCGCAGCCACCAGAACTGCCGAGCCATTCATGCCGGCCGTCCTGCGCGAACCGCGCCGATGACCCGCACTCCCGAGGAGCATGCGCACATGCGCTCATCCGAAACGAGCGCTCACGCTTGCATAGGCCGTGAACGGCGCGCCAGGCTCGGCGAGCGTTTGACCGGCAACGCCATAATACCCTCCAGAAGACACATATTCGAACACGTTGTATTTTTTGTCCGTAACGTTTAGCAAATCTATATTGAAAGTAAGCATCCTCAGATGATACACGTGTGACGTCGCGACGACGATCCGCATGCCCAGATTCACAATGCCGTAAGCCGGTAATTTCGTTCGCGTCGGCGCACCTGTATTATTGTTATAGATATTCTGCACGCCGGTGTACTGGTACCAAATTCTTGGCTGATAACTCACATCGCGACTCAACAGTCTGTACGAGGCTCCGACGTTGAACGTTTCGGCGGGAACATTCGAGATCGGCAGTCCAGAATACGAGCCATGGCTGGGACTGACATAGCTCAGATAATTGGCACTTTCGAAACTGGCATTGGCAAACACATGCAGATTCTCGAGCGGGTCATCGCTCAGATACAGATTGACGCCGTGAAACACCGATGAGCCCGATGCGAACAGGCTGTAGAGATGGCTCACTACCGGGACTGGAATGATTTCATTCGTGTCAGTCAGATGGTAATAATTGACACTGCCCATTGCGTGATGCAGATAAGGCTCTCTAGGGATAAGTACTTTTGCACCGACCTGATATTGCGTCGATTTTTGCGGCTTCAACGTCGACGTCAGCAAATGAGCATAGGTTCCAGTGGCTCCCGATGGCGCCTTGTATGCCGTTGAATAGTTGGCGTACAAGGAAACCTTGCGGAGTATCCTATAGTTCACTCCGATCGACGGCTCTATCTCCGTGAAAGTCGTAGACGAATTCGGCTGATAATCTCCGTTATGACCGATCATGTCGGCCACGCTGGTCGGGAATGATGCTTGGCTGTTGTTCACGAAATTGGTATGAAACGACACGATACGGACACCAGGCGTCACCCGCACATCTTTAATTGGCTGGAAGTCGTCTTGGGCAAAGGCCGCCAAGTCCGTCTCGTAGAGATACGAGCTATGGAACGAATTTGGCAGCTCGATGCTGTAATTCACCGGCTGACCGTCGATCAATGCCGGTTGTCCGGCATTCGGACTGAGTGAGTTGTACGTGGCCTGCATCGTTGGATTATAAAAATCCAAGAGCGAATTGTACTTATTCAGGACGAAATATCCACCGACGAACAACTTGTTCTTCGGCAGGCTGAATGTGAAATAAGGTTTGTCACCGTAGGTGTCGCTAGTGGCGTTGTAGTACTGGTTCAACGCGCTCGGTGAGTTGCCGAGGTTGTCGTAATGCAGATGAATGCGGTTCCCGTAGCGGAAGAACAGCAGATTGTGAAATGTCGCATATGAGTCGAGATGATCAGCCAAGCGCGAGTACAGCAAATAAGTCCGGATCGGAATTTTCTTGAAATAGATGGAAACAGGGAGGGTCGTATAGAACCCGGTGGTCTGCTGGCTGTAGATTGGCCCGGGGTTGATCGCTCCTGTTATGCTGTTCACCCCGTTGATCGTGACATTCGAATTCGCCGTCGTCGGGATCGGCAGCGGCCGGAAGGCCACACTTCGCGCCAGGAAGCCGCCGAAACTGAGGCGCCCGTTGGAAAACGTCTTCACGAGTTTTCCATAATACGCATAACTGCGCTGTGGATTATCGAATCCGTAGCCATTGAGATAATTGCTACTGCCGTCGATGGTTCCAGCCACCACCGCAGACCACCCATGAAATTCACCGGTATCGACCGAGAAATCCACACCACGATTGTCGTAGCTGCCGAAAAACCCGCCGATCACCGCCTGAGATTTCACGGTCGGCTGGATTGGCGCGTAGTTGATTGCTCCCCCGATATTGTTATACCACCGATTCACTGCATATCCTGGACCATATGTAACGGAAAGTCCGCTGATGAACGAGAGATTGGGAATTTCCGACGACTGCCAAACGCCGTAGGCCGGATCGATCATCGGCACTCCATCGAACGTGACCATGACGGTTCCATCGTTCGCATTGCCAGCGATGTTGCCCCAGCCGGTTTTCATGCCATTGATGCTGATGCTTGCGCGCGGTGCGCCCATCGTTCCGTCACTCGCGACATTCACCCCAGGAGCCACCGATACCGCCTGGGCCGCCGTACCGGCCGGGCCAAGAGCCCGCAATTGGCTGCGCCCAACCACCTTGATGGACTGGGTTGAGCCGAAAATGGTTTTTTTGGTCGGCAGCTCTGTCAACGTGTCCAGAGCGCTGATCGTAATTGTTGTCAATTCTCCCCCGGCGTCGACCGTCGGACCTGCGCTCAACGCGCCCGGGGCAGCCACGGCCAGAGGCTCCGTTGGTTCTCGAGCGATCGCGTTTGAGCCGTATATTGCGGTGAGTACGGCGATCGTGATCAAAGCAATGCGCGCGTTAACGGGATGCGTTGCGCTCTTATCATGCATGGAACTGCCTCCGTTCGAGTTTACCGGTGACATGCCGGTGTTGTGTTTGACGTAGCCCAGCGCATCCGGGTCCCGCTGGCGGGACTCCGAACCGACTGGCGCCACTGCCTCAGCGACCCCCGGAATAGTTTTCCAACGATAGTCGGCTGATGTACGGGTGAAACTTCTTCCGCGGAAGTTTTGTATCGTACGGCTGGAAAATTGCATTCATGTGACGCTTGCGTCAGTAGATGAGCCCCGCCACGATAGGTACAGGCGGGGTTTTCGCGATCGGTGATGGACATGCGGCGTCAACGATCTTGGTGACAGCCGCGGGCTTGCGCGGGTCAGAATGGCCGGTTGGAGAAGGGAAGCGGCGGGCTCGCTTCTACGAAGAACCGTTCGTTACCGGCAATCAATGAGCACGCGCTCGATCGGATTGAGGTCACGCCCCGGCACACGATCATCCCTGCCGACGGGCACGCGGTGCTCGATCTCGGCACGGACATGTCCTTGCGCGCCAACGTGGGCGCTGCGATGTGGGACATGAAGCTCATTGCCGATTGCGCGCCGGAGGGTAAAGGGGAAGCGTGGGATGCACCAGGTCTGCACGACGTCGCAGTCCCGTTTTTCATGGACGCCCGTGGCGTCCCGAGCACGCGCTTCTCGGATCAGGCCAAGGCGGACTGTCAGGTCCTGCGCGAAACGCTGATTCGGGTGACCTACCCGGCGGATTGAGCCGAAGGGCGCCCCGATCATCGGGCTCATCGCCTTCGTGACCGGGCTCGCCGCTGTGCCGCTCGCCATTCAGGAGTCGATTGCAGGCGAACGCATCGATGGTGGGCATCGCGCCGTACTCGGACGGATCAAAGCGGTCCTCGCGGGAGAGGTCGCGGGATTCGCCTGGCGGCTCAACGCTCATACCAAAGAAAGCGCGACGCGCGCCGCGCGGCAGCGTCACGTGGACGAGCCGCGCGCGGGACGGTGCCGACAAGGAATCATTGCGCGGGAGTTTTTGCGGACTATCGGACACTGCCAATAACAAATCCTGGATCCCAGTCGATGATTTTCTCAGTCGACAAGTGCAAGTGGCGGACCTCAAGTGCGCGGCGCCCAGGCGAGTTTCAGGCCATGTGGATGCCTGGAGTGGTCTTGGAGTGGTTCGGGGATTTCAAGCGCCTGAGCGTCTCCGGGGATGGCCCCGTGACCTGCCAGACCGTCCAGCCCGCACTTGCGCAGTGCCCAATAGGGTTTCTTGCCAGCAAGCGTGCCGCCGTGTACTTCATCGTTGGGACTGATTCCGTGATCGAGCCCTCGATCTCGAAGAAGCATCGAGGTGGTGTCGTAGAAGACGATCGCGACATCCAGGTTCAGCAAATCCGCCATGCGGCAGTAACTCGCCTTCTCGATCGCCTCCTTGTTCGCCTCGACAAAATCCATGGCCCGGAGGAAGTGTTGGAGCTGCAACGCGTGCGCGCTCTCGATACGGATATCCTCTGCGAGCCACCGTTCGTGGCAGCCGGGCTTGAGGATGGTGGCGGTGCGATTCGCCACCAGCGCAAACAGCGCCCGCTCGACATCGAAGTCGAACTTGCGCGCGGCGAGACCTTCCCGGATCACCGCCCCGTCCACCCACTTGCGTCTGCTCGGTCATCGTTCGCCCTCGGCATGCGGCCACTCGTCGCCGCCCGGAGCATCGGCCGCTCAGATCAGGCGCGGAAGAACGGCGTTCCCGGCATGCTTCTGTCGCGGTTCGCGCAAGTACTTGTATCCAAGAACGCTCGGATAATGGCAGTCATAGGCACCACCACGCCAGTGATCCTGTATCGATGCTTTTTTGGCCAGAATCACTGCGGTTGCCGCGTAATGCCTTGATTTTTCTCGCTTCCGACGGCCGACAACCCCCGCCATGTGCCTCGCAACTGTCAAACGCGGCCCTCGGCACCGCGCCTCGAGCGAGAGAGAAAAACGGCTTGCTCCCGGGGCGCCCCCTCGCTATAAAGCCGCCCTGCCCCCATCACGCGCGCACACCCGAGCCCGCTCCGCCGGTACGGAGAGATGTCCCCCACCCTCGAGCTCACCCGGAATCTGATGTCCCGCCGCTCCGTGACGCCCGCCGACGAGGGCTGTCAGGAACTGATGTGCGAGCGGCTGCGCGCGCTCGGCTTCAGGATCGAGCCCTTGCCCTTCGGGAACGTCTCGAACTTCTGGGCCGTGCGCGGCGAGGCCGGCGGACCGCAGCTGTGCTTCGCCGGCCATACGGACGTGGTGCCCACCGGACCGCTCGAGGAATGGCGCAGTGACCCGTTCGTGCCGACGATCCGCGATGGACTACTCTACGGCCGCGGCGCGGCCGACATGAAAAGCGGACTGGCCGCGATGATCACCGCCACCGAGGCCTTCGTGGCGGCGCACCCGCGCCATCACGGGCGCATCGCCTTCCTCATCACGAGCGACGAGGAAGGGCCCTCGGTCGATGGGACCAAGCGCGTCGCGGCCCTGCTCGCCGAGCGCGGCGAGCGCATCGACTGGTGCGTGGTCGGAGAGCCCTCGAGCGAGCAGACGATCGGCGATACGATCAAGATCGGACGGCGCGGCTCCCTCAGCGGGCGGCTCACCGTTCACGGCGTGCAGGGCCACATCGCCTATCCGCAGTTGGCCGAAAACCCGGTGCATGCATTCGCTCCGGCGCTGGCCGAGCTGACTCGCCGGGTCTGGGATCAGGGCACCGAGCACTTCGAGCCGACGAGCTTCCAGGTCTCGAACCTCAATGCCGGCACCGGCGCCCCCAATGTCATTCCCGGGGAGCTCAAGGCGCGGTTCAATCTACGCTACTGCCCGCTCCAGTCGCTCGCGGGACTGAAGGCCACGGTGGAGGACATCTTGCGCGCCCACGGCGTGCGCTTCACGATCGAGTGGCACCTCTCGGGCGAGCCGTTCTACACCCCCCCGGGAAAACTCTCGGCGGCCGTCTGCGCGGCCATCGAGTCCGTCACCGGCACGGCCCCGCGCCTGTCGACCGGCGGCGGCACCTCCGATGGGCGCTTCATCGCCCCGCTCGGCGCGCAGGTCGTCGAGCTCGGCGTGGTCAATGCGAGCATTCACAAGCTGAACGAGTGCGTGCGCGTGGCGGACATCGAGGCGCTGCACCGCATGTACTTCAACGTGCTGGTCAACCTGTTGACTTGACCCGGCCGAGCCTCCCGTTCACCAGAGCGCCGAACGCCCCGAGCGCCAGGGCCCACAACAGCACCCACTCGGACATCGCCAGGCCGAGAAACCGCCAGTTGACGATGCTGCACTCGCCGCTCCCCTCGAGCACCTTGCGGATCACGGAGGTCACGGGCATGAACTGCAGCATCACCGACAGGGGCGCCCCGCACGAGGGCACCGAGCCCGGCGGCAGGTGCTGCAGATAGATCTGCCGCAGGGCAACGCCCGCGGTGGCGAGCGCCGCGATCGCCACCAGCACCGCGTACACCCGCCTGCCCCAGCGACGCGGGTGGTGCACCGCCGCGAGCAGAAACACCAGGCCGATCAGGGCGATGCCGATGCGCTGAAAGATGCACAACGGACAGGGCTGCAGGTGCAGATGAAACTGCGCATAGAGGGCAAAGCCGAGCAGTCCCGCACAGATCAGGACCCCGATGACATTGCCCATGCGGCGCAATGCGCCGATCACGAACCACTCTCCCCGTGGGTCTCGCCCGCGCCCGCCCCGCGCTGACCGAGCGCCCGCTCGACGTCATCGAGCGAGGTATGGCGCACGTCCTTGCCGTAGACCATGTAGATGATGTACTCGCTGATGTTCTTGGCATGATCGCCGATGCGCTCCAGAGAGCGCACGATCCACATCACATCGAGCGCCCGGCGGATGGTGCGCGGATCCTCCATCATGAAGGTAATGCTCTGGCGCTGGATCGCCTCGTATTCCTCATCGACCAGCCGGTCCTGGCGGGCCACCCGCAAGGCCGCATCCGCGTCCATGCGCGCAAACGCATCGAGGGATTCGTGCACCATCTCGGTCACGATGCGGCCAAGATGCTTGATCTCGCGGTACTTGTCCGCCGGTCGCTCCATGGTGGCGAGCCGCGAGGCAATGTAGCCGATCTTCTCGCCCTCATCGCCCATGCGCTCGAGGTCGGTGATGGTCTTGATGATGGCAACGATGACGCGCAGATCCCCGGCCGCCGGGGCGCGCGTGGCGAGAATGCGGCTACACTCCTCGTCGATCGACACCTCCATGTCGTTCACCTGATGGTCGGCGATCGCGACCGCCTCCCCGAGCGCGCTGTCACCCTCGAGCAGCGCCGTGATGGCCTTCTGGATCTGCTGCTCGACGAACCCGCCCATGGCGAGCACCTTGGTGCGCACCCGCTCGAGATCCTCGTTGAAGCGACGGGAAATATGATGGGTGAGATCGGCGGTTTCCATCGGCGGACACCTCGGACTGTGCGGCCATGATAGCTCAAGCATCCTCGTTCCGTGGCGCGAGCGCCGCGCGTTGTCCCGGCCGGACCCGCTCGGGCGGGAAGTGACAGGTGAAGGTGCTGCCCTTGCCCGGCGTGCTGCGCACCTCGAGTTGCCCTCCATGGCGCTGCAGCACGTGTTTGACGATCGCCAGCCCGAGCCCGGAGCCGCCGGTGACCCGCGAGCGGCCCGGATCGACGCGGTAGAAGCGCTCGGTGAGCCGCGGCAGATGCTCGGCCGATATACCGATGCCGGTATCGCTCACGGCGAAATGCCCGCCATCGGCATCGACCCACCAGCGCAGTTCGATCGAGCCCTCCGGCGGGGTGTATTTGGCGGCGTTGTCCACCAAATTGGCGAACGCGGAATGGATCTCGGACTCCCGGCCGATCAGCGCCGCCGGGCTCTCCAGGCGCACGCGCACCTCGCGCGGGCGCACCGTCCGGGCGAGCACATCCTTGCGCAGCAGTGCCGCCATCGCCTGCACATCGAGCGGCTCCCCGCCCACCCGCTCGTCGGTCTGCTCCAGCCGTGACAGCTCGAGCAGATCGCGCACGATGGCGTTCATACGCTCGGCCTGGCGGCGCATCTCGGCGATCGGCGCGGCGAACTCGGCCGCGAGCGCCGCATCCTGCGCGAGCGTCTCGAGATAACCGCAGATCACCGTCAGCGGCGAGCGCAGCTCGTGCGAAGCGTTGGCCACGAAGTCGCGCCGCACGGCCTCCAGGCGCATCTGGCGCGACACGTCGGCCGCGAGCAGCAGCTGCTGCCCGTCGCCGTAGGCAACCAGCTGCAGGGAGAGGAAGATCTCGCTCGGGCTCGAGCGGTGCACCACCAGCGGATTGGCGTAATCGCCCTTCTCGATGTAGCGCAGGAACTGCGGCTCGCGCACCAGATTCTCGATGCGCAGCCCGAGATCGAGAGTCGGCCGCAGCCCGAGCAGCTGCCCCGCCATGTGGTTGAACCAGACGATCTCGCGCTCGTCATTGAGAATCACCACCCCGTTCGGGAGCGCGGCGGTCGACTGCTGCAGTTGGCGCATCAGCTGTACGAAGCGCAGCTTGTGGAAGCGTTTGCGCCGGTGCAGCCGGGCGATGAGCGCGATGACGGTGCCCCACACGCCGCGAGTCTCGGGCGGATCGGCGACACTGCGATGCTGCAGCCACCACTCGACCCGATAGAGCATCACCAGCTGCCAGCCGAGATACCCGGCCAGCACTGCGGCCATCCCCAGCCCCGGGTGCGAGAACAGCAGCCCGAGCAGCGCCCCGAGGAGCGCCGCGGTGAGCACCCTCACCGAGGCGTACGCCAGCCCCCGGAGCGACGGTCGCAGCGGCCGCATCAGTCGACCTTGGCGGAGAATCGATAACCGGAGCCGCGCACCGTCTGCACGAAGCGCTCGACGCCGAATTTCTCGAGCGACTTGCGCAGCCGCCGCACGTGCACGTCGATGGTGCGCTCCTCGACATAGACATTCCCGCCCCACAGCCGATCGAGCAGCTGATCGCGGCTGAAGACCCGCTCGGGGTGGGTCATGAAGAACTCGAGCATGCGGTACTCGGTCGGGCCGAGCGGCACGGTCTGCCCGCCGACGGTGATGCGCTGGCCCTGTTGGTCGAGCTTCAGCGCATCGAATTCCACAATGTGATCGAGCGCTGCGGCGCCGCTGCGGCGCAGGACCGCATGAATGCGCGCGATGAGTTCGCGGGGCGAGAACGGCTTGGTGAGGTAGTCGTCCGCGCCGCTGTCGAGTCCGGTGACCTTGTCGGCCTCCTCGGCCCGCGCCGTCAGCATGATGATCGGCAGCTCGCGCGTGTGCCGGTCACGCTTGACGCTGCGCGTCAGCTCCAGTCCGCTGGTGTCGGGCAGCATCCAATCGATCAGGATCAGGTCGGGTCGCCGATTGGCGAGCGCCTCGCGCGCCTGGTGCGCATCGAGCGCCTCGCGCACTTCGAACCCCGAGCGCTGCAGGGCGAAGGCGATCATCTGGCGAATCGCCGGCTCGTCTTCCACGATGAGTATGAGCTTTTCCGACATGCTGGAGGCCCGAACAGAACCGCAGTGCGCGTCTATTTGAGAGGCTTTCGATTGCAGAATCATGACAGTGCGACCGATATTTCATACCGATGACGGCCGCGCCACCGTGTTGCGCACGTAGCTCGGCAGGGCCTGCTCGGGGGCGAGCAATCGGCCTTGGCGCACCTCGGGGGCGGCCAGCTGCGCGATCTCCCGTGCCCTCGGCAGCAACCCCTCCCAGCCCGGCGGCACCGCCACGCCCAACCGCTCGGCCAGGTGCGGGTAGGCGGCAAATGCCCGGCCGATCCCGGCGTGCCCGCGGCACGTGCCGGCCAGCGTTTCGGCCGTGCCCACCCGCTCCGGCCCAAGCGGCACCGCCCACTCGCCACGGCGCTCGTAGCATGCGCAGTATGCCTCGCCCATGCGCGCATCATTGCACACCACGATGCGATCGACCCACGGCCCCAGGCCGAGACCGCGCTGGGCGAGCGCCTGCAGATCCGAGATGGCGACCACCCCGAGGCTCGCGCCGAATGCGAGCCCCTGCGTGACGCTGGCCGCAAGCCTCACCCCCGTGAACGAGCCCGGTCCGCGGCCGAAGGCGATCGCATCGAGAGCCCCCAGGCTCACGCCGGCCTCCCCCAGCAGCGCATCGATCATCCCGAGGATGTGCTCGGCGTGACCGCGGGTACACTCGATCTGCCGCTCCAGCAGGTGCTCATCGGCCAGCAGGGCCGCCGAGCAATTCTCCGTGGCGGTATCGATCGCGAGCAGCTTCAAGGCGGTGTCTCAAGAGCCGGTGCGCACGCGCGCAGAAATGCCACCGCCTCATCGAGCCGGTCGGTCCGCCCCATCGGCGGCAGGGCCGCGAGCAGCACCTTGCCGTAGCCGCGCGTGCCGAGGCGTGGATCACACAGCGCCACCACGCCAAGATCCGCCTCGCTGCGGATCAGCCGCCCCACGCCCTGCTTCAGCGCCAAGGCCGCCTCGGGCAGCTGATAATCCCGAAATGCATTGCCGCCGCTCAGTTGCAGATATTGGATCCGCGCGCGCACCAGCGGGTCCTCCGGAGAGGCGAACGGCAGCTTCTCGATCACCACCAGACGCAGCGCCGCACCCTTCACGTCCACGCCTTCCCAGAAGCTGGCGGTGCCGAACAGCAGCGCATTGCCGTCGAGGCGGAACCGCTCGAGCAGCCGCTCCCGCGGCGCCTCGCCCTGAACCAGCAGCCGCACGTGCGCAAGCGCACCGGCGCTGCGCCACCACTCGGCCGCCTGCGCCAGCGCGCGGTGGCTGGTAAACAGGACAAACGCCCCGCCGCCGGCCGCCTCGATCAGCACGCGCGCCAGCTCCATCACCGCCGGCAGATGCGCCGCCGCGCTCGGCGCCGGTAGATCCCGCGGCAGGTACAGGCGGCTCTGGCGAGCGAAGTCGAACGGGCTGTCGATCTTGAGGGTACCGCAATCGCCCAGCCCCAGGCGGCCGGTAAAGTGGCTGAAATCCGCCCCGAACGAGAGCGTCGCGGAGGTGAAGATCCAGGCACAGGCTCGCGCGCCGAGCATCGACTGGAAACGTGGGGCAATGTCGAAGGGCATCATGCTGAGCGTGAAACCGCGGCGCCCCGCCTGCACGCATCGGGCGCCTTCCAGTGCCTCGAGTGCCACGATACGGGCAAGTCCCGCGGCGAGTTCCGCAGCCCGCTCGGCCAGCGCCGCCAGCGGCGCATCCGCCTCGAAGCGGCGCAGCTGCTCGGTGAGCCGCGCCAGCTGTGGCCCAAGCTGTTCGACCTCACGGCCGATCAGCGGCTCGGCCTCCTCCCATTCGAGCCGCCCGCCGCGCCCGGCAAGCGCCTGTATCATGCGGCCGAGGCACGCGTGCACCGCGTGCACGCTCGCCGCGAGCCGGCCCTGCTCGGCGCCCGCCTCCGCCCCGGCGCCCCGCGCCGTCAATCGGCTCTCGAGCTCGGCGAGCAGCGTCTCGATGCGCCGGCTCCCCACCTCGGCGCCGAACAGCGCGGTCGCCAAATCCGGGATCTGGTGCGCCTCATCGAGAATGACCGCATCGGCCGCGCCGAGCAGATCGCCAAAGCCGTCTTCCTTCAACGCCAGATCCGCCAGCAACAGATGATGATTGACGATCACCAGGTCCGCCTCGAGCGCCGCGCGGCGCGCCGCGACGACGTGGCAGCGCGAGAGCTGCGGGCAGCGCTGCCCGAGGCAGTTGTCCCGGGTCGAGGTCACCGCGGCCCAGACCGGATCGGCATCCTTGAGCCCCGCCACCTCCGCGAGATCCCCGCTGCGGGTGGTGTGGGCCCAGCGTCGGATCCGCTCGAGCGGTGTGTCGGCACCGGCGGTGTCCGGGGACAACGGTAACGGCAGCGTTGCCTCGCCACCGGAGAGACGATAGCGGCACAGGTAGTTGCCGCGGCCCTTCAGCAGCGTGACCGTGGCGGGCCGACCGAGCGCCCGCGTCACCAGGGGCAGGTCCTTCGCATAGAGCTGATCCTGCAACGCACGCGTACCGGTCGAGATGAGCACCCGCGCGCCCGAGAGCAGCGCCGGCACCAGATAGGCGAAGGTCTTGCCCGTGCCGGTGCCGGCTTCGACCACCAGCGCCTCCCGGCGGGCGATCGCCGCCGCGACACGCTCGGCCATGTGCCGCTGGGGCTCGCGCACGCTGAAGTCCGGCAGCGAGCGCGCGAGCGGCCCGTGCGCGCCGAAGATGTCCTCGAGATCCAACATCGACGCATTGTACGGCGCGCGCGTTGTACGCACGCGTCCAACTCGTTCCGCACTCCCCGGGGGCCATGGAGCCTGGAATTTCAGTCATTTCGACGCGTGCGATTACAGAACATATTTTCTCCTTTTATCGTACTTTATGGTCAGCGCCCCGGGGGGCACGACTATACTGGCGGTACGCGAGGAAGGCCTGCCGAGGCGTCCAAACGAGGTATCGAGCGATGTCCACCGCCACTCCCTTGCCGATGCCGATGCCCCAGCTCAGCCACGCCGTGACGGAATGGGTCGATTCGGTGCGCCAGCTCACCGAGCCGGCCGACGTGCACTGGTGCGACGGCAGCGCCGCGGAGCGGGAGCGGCTCATCGCCGAGCTGGTGCGCGAGGGGCAGTTGCTGCGGCTGAACCCCGAGCACTTCCCGGACTGCCACCTCTACCGCTCGCATCCGGGCGATGTCGCCCGCGTCGAGCACCTCACTTACATCTGCACCCGCTCCCGGGCGGACGCCGGTCCGAACAACAATTGGATGGACCCGCAGGCCGCGCACGCCAAGATGCGCGAGCTGTTCCGCGGCGCGATGCGCGGGCGCAGGCTCTATGTCATCCCCTACTGCATGGGACCGGTCGATTCCGCGCTCGCGCGCTGCGGAGTCGAGATCACCGACAGCGCCTACGTTGCCGTGAGCATGTTGATCATGACGCACGCCGGGCGGGCCGCGCTCGAGCGCATCGCGCACGAGGGGGTGTTCGTGCGCGGCCTGCATTCCCTCGGCGAGCTCGATCCGCAGCGGCGGTTCGTCATGCATTTTCCGGAGGAGCTCGCGATCGAGAGCTTCGGCTCCGGTTACGGCGGCAATGCCCTGCTCGGCAAGAAGTGCCATGCGCTGCGCATCGCGAGCTGGCAGGCCCACGCGGAAGGTTGGCTCGCCGAGCACATGCTGATCGTGGAATTGCGCAACCGGCGCGGCGAGACACATTACATCGCCGCCGCCTTCCCCTCGGCCTGCGGCAAGACCAATCTGGCGATGCTGATCCCGCCGGCGAGCCTGCCCGGTTGGGAGGTCCGCACCGTCGGGGACGACATCGCCTGGCTGCATCCGGGGGCCGATGGGCGACTGTGGGCGATCAATCCCGAGGCCGGATACTTCGGGGTGGTGCCCGGAACCAACCGCCAGACCAATCGCAACGCGTATGAGATGATCCGGCGCGAGACACTGTTCACGAACGTGGCGCTCACCGCCGACAACCAACCCTGGTGGGAAGGCCTGACGGAAGGCGCGCCCCGCATCGATTGGCAGGGACGTCCGTACGATCCGGCACGTGGCCCTGCG
Organism: Pseudomonadota bacterium; assembly: GCA_021798335.1. GTDB lineage: Bacteria > Pseudomonadota > Gammaproteobacteria > Steroidobacterales > Steroidobacteraceae > 13-2-20CM-66-19. The sequence continues at coordinate 15,149 of JAJZMI010000204.1, forward strand.
GCACATCCGAACTCGCGCTTCACGGTCGCGGCGCGGCGCAATCCGGCCTGCTCGCCCCGCGTGAACGATCCGCGCGGCGTACCCATTTCAGCCATCGTCTTCGGGGGCCGGCGCCGCGAGCTCGCGCCGCTCGTCTACGAGGCGCGCGACTGGCGGCACGGCGTTCTGGTCGGGGCGTCGATGGCCTCGGAGACCACCGCGGCGGCGGCCGGCCAGGTCGGGGTGGTCCGGCGCGATCCGATGGCCATGCAGCCGTTCTGCGGTTACAACTTCGCCGATTATTGGCGGCACTGGCTCGAGGTCGGCGCGCGGCTGAGCCACCCGCCGCGCATCTTCCACGTCAATTGGTTCCGGCGCAACGCGCAGGGACGGTTCCTCTGGCCGGGCTTCGGGGAGAACCTGCGGGTGCTCGCCTGGATGATCGAGCGCTGCGCGGGGCGGGCCGCAGCCCACGACGGCGGGATCGGCCTGCTGCCGCGACCCGAGGAAATCGACACCCGGGGCTTGAGCGTCGAGCCCGAAACACTGCGCGCTCTGCTGTCGGTGGATCGGGAGCTCTGGCGGCAAGAGCTCGCCGAAACGCGCACGTACCTCGAGCAGTACGGCGAGCGACTGCCGGAGGAGATGCGCACGGAACTCGACAAGAGCGCCGCGGCGCTCGCCGTCTAATCGCGCTCGCAGACGAAGCGGATGGTCTGGGCGGACTCCGCCTCGGGCATGCGTCCGAGGCTGATCAGCCCGCCGCCCTTGAGCTGCAGAGAATCGCGGCGCACGAACGCCTCCTCGCCCCCGCCCCCGCCCTCGCGCACGAACGTGCCGTTCGTACTGTGATCGATGAGCGTGAACTTGTGGCGCGCGTACTCGATGCGCGCGTGCAGCCGCGAGACCAGATTGCCCTTGACGACCAGATCGTTCTCATCGGCCCGGCCGATGGTGAGAATGGGGCGCTGCTCATCAACCAGCAGCTCGCGGTCGAGCCACCACAGCCGCAAGCGCGTGAAGGCGGAGCGGTCCACGTCCTGTCCCACCATGCGCACCATGCTGGTCACGTCATCAACCTGCCAGAGCACCTCGTACAGGGGCACCTCGGTGCGCTGGCCCTTGATCGGAGCATTGTCGATCAACCGGCAGGCCGAGCGCCATTGGACCGTGAGCTGCTCCACGGTGGCCTCGGTGATGATGATCTGTCCGGCCTTGGCCTGACTGGTCATGCGGTTGGCCGTATGCACGGTGGAGCCGAATATGTCGTGGCTCTCGGCCACCACCGGGCCGTAGTGGCAGCCGATGCGGATCGAGACCGGCTGGCCCTCGACGCGCAACTGCGTGTGCGCCGAGATCTGCTTCTGCATCTGGGCGGCGGCATTCAGCGCCGCCTCGGCGCTCGGGAAGGTGGCCATGACCTCATCCCCCATGGTCTTGATGACCGTCCCGCCGCAATGTTCCGTGGCGCCGCGCATCACATCGATGCACAGCGCAACCATGTCGCGTGCCCGCTGATCGCCCATGCGCTCATAGAGCCGGGTCGAGCCGACCACGTCCGCGAACAATACGGCCAGTTCGACCTCCTCACCCATCGATTGGGCAGCCACCCGTCCTCCCAGGCTGTTGGATTCGGCGATTTAACATAGGCCCGCCGTTGGATTATACGCGAGCCGCCCACGCCCGCCATCGGGCCGGCTCCCCGCCTCAGCGCGCGGGCTGGCGCGCACCGCCGCCGGCCTCCTGAGCCGATGCGCCGGCCCGGCGAATCAGCTGCGCGTCCGCCCCCCTCGCGCGCGCGCCCTCGCTCAACAGGCGCCGGTACGCCCGGGCGCCGGGCTCTCCGGCATAGAGCCCGAGCATATGGCGGGTGATCGCCGGGAGCGAGTGGCCCGCGGCAAGCTCTCGCTCGGCATAGGCGGCCATGCGCGCCAGCAGCGCCTCCCGGGATGGCGCGACGGCCCGCGGTGCCAGCGCCTGGGCCAGTTCCGCCAGGAACAGCGGGCGATGATAGGCCTCGCGTCCGAGCATCACCCCCTCGCACCAGGAGAGTGCATCGAGCGCGCTGTCCACCGTGCGCACGCCACCGTTGAGCACGATCGGAGTATCCGGCATCGCCGCCTTCAATCGGCGCACCACGTCGTAGCGCAGCGGGGGCACCTCCCGGTTTTCCTTCGGCGAGAGCCCCCCCAGCACCGCCATACGCGCATGCACGATGGCCGCCTGGCTGCCGGCCTGCCGGGTGAGGGTCACGAATGCGCGCAGCGCCGCGAAATCGTCCTCCCCGAACCCCGCGAGCGCACCGGCGAGCCCAGCTTGCGCCCCGCTCACGACCCCGATGCGCATCTTGACGGTGACCGGAATGCGCACCGCGCCCACCATGGCCGCGACGCACTCGGCCACCCGGTGCGGCTCGCGCATCAGGCACGCACCGAAGGCGCCGCTCGCCACCCGGTCACTCGGGCAGCCGCAGTTGAGATTGATCTCGTCGTAGCCGAAGTCCGCGCCGATGCGCGCCGCCGCGGCGAGCTCCCCCGGATCACTGCCCCCGAGCTGCAGCGCCACCGGATGCTCCTCGGGATCGAATGCCAGCAGCCGCGCCGCATCCCCGCGGGTGATCGCCGCCGCGGTGATCATCTCCGTGTACAACAACGTCGCCGGCGAGAAGCCGCGCAGGAAGTAGCGGCAGTGCCGGTCCGTCCAATCCATCATGGGGGCGACGGCGATGCGACGATCTAAGTCTTTCATTCTGAAGCAGAAATTCGGGCGAGCCGGTCCAGTCCGAGATAGGACCGACGCATTGTCGGCGGTCCGCCTCGTGCGACGCAACTCCTTGTTTCCCTGCGCTTTTATCTGAGACCGGATCCGAGCGGTGCGTTACCCGCCTCTCTGCTGGGTAAGTGGAGCGACATATAGGCGACCAGAATCGCGTGTCGCCGTCTGGACCTCGCACTACACTGTCGTTACAGTGTACCTATGACCTTTCTGCGCTTTGAATGGGACGAGACGAAGAACGCCGCCAATCGGCGCAAGCACGGAGTTTCGTTCGAGGAAGCACGAACGGCTTTTCTGGATGAAAATGCACGCGTGATTCCCGACCCCGAGCACTCCTCGGATGAGGAGCGATTCGTGCTCATCGGACTGAGCATCTCCGTGCGAGTCCTGGTGGTCTGCCACTGCTACCGGCACAGTAACGAAGTCATCAGGATCATCTCCGCGCGCAAGGCGGACCGCGATGAAACCGAGCAATATCACTGGTGGATGAAATGAAGAAGCGCTATGACTTTTCCAAATCAGTCCGGAATCCGTATCTGAGGAAGGCGAAGAAGCAGCTGACGATCCGTCTCGATGAGGACACGATCACCTACTTCAAGTCATTGGCGGAGAAGAACGGAATTCCCTATCAAAATCTTATCAACCTGTATCTCAGGGAATGCGCAGAGTCCGAGAAGACTCTCGCCATGAAATGGAGCACCCAGAGTTAGAAGATTGGTGTGGCGACGTTCGGTGCGGGACAGGGCCCGGGGTCCATCACGGATCTTGACGGATCTTGACGGTTCTGCCGGCATTCTGCGCTCTCGTTGCCGACCTATCGATCGTCTTCGGTTCATGTGGCCGGCAAGCGGCTGTACGGCCTGACCGGCCGCACGCCGGCTCGGCGGTCAGCGCCGTCCGGGTTGCAAATGATACCGGTATCAGGTTATCGTCGGAACGGTGCGCATGCGCATCGTGGCAACGAGAGCGACCGGGGGGCGCGCCGTGAAATCCATACGCCAGTCTGTTGTTGCGATCGTCCTGGCAAGTCTCGCGCTGGCGGCCCAGGCCGCCCTCGCCGGCGGCCTGCGCCTGAAAGTCACCGGCAGCGGCTACCTGCGCGGACGCGGCGTGAGCGTCATGCTCTACAACAATACCTACAGCCCCGTCTTCTTCGATCAGAAGGATGCGGGCATGCAGATCATTCTGCATGGCCACCGCATCGCCACCAATGGCAGCGTGCGGCTGCTGCCGACGCCGCAACAGTGGGATCGAATTCCGACGCTCCAGAGCCGCAAGGTCGAGCCGGCGCGCGGCCGGCTCACCGCGCGACTCTCCTATCCGGCCTTTCATTTCAAGTATCAGGTGGTCGTCAAGGCCGAGCCGGGCGGCGTGCGGGTGAGCGTGAACCTCGATAATCCGCTGCCGCCGCTGCTGCGCGGCCGGGCGGGCTTCAATCTGGAGTTTCTACCATCCGTGTACATGGATCGCACTTACGTGGTGGATCACAAGGTGTTCGGCATCCTGCCGCGCTACCCCGAGGACCGGATGATCAGTGTCCCGCCGCGGCCCGGCAACCCCAAGGAACCGTGGTACGTGGCGCAGTGGCACCGGGAGCGGGGCTATATGCAGCCGCTGCCGCTGGCCACCGGCCACACGATCACCCTCGCCGCCGCCGACCCCCGCTATCGCATCACCGTCACCTCGCAGACCGGTCGGCTGCGCCTCTACGACGGGCGCGACCTGGCGCAGAACGGCTGGTTCGTTCTGCGCACGCTGATCCCCGCGGGCAAGACGCACGATGCCGTGGTGTGGAACATCCGGCCCCACTACATCGCGCACTGGATCCAGCCGCCGATGATCGCGCACAGCCAGGCCGGCTACAGCGCGGACTTCCCCAAAGTCGCCGTCATCCAGCTCGACCCGAGATTTACCGCGCCGAAGAGCGCCGAGCTGCTGCGTCTTTCGGCCCATGGATCCTTCCGCCGCGTATTCACCGCGCCGGTCTCCGCGCCCATGCACTGGCTGCGCTATGACTATGTGAAATTCAATTTCTCGGCCGTGAAAAAGCCGGGGCTTTACGAGATCGAATACGCCGGTCATCGGTCCGATACGTTCCCCATTGCATCGAACGTCTACAGCCACACCTGGCAGACCACGCTCGATGGATTTCTCGCCGTGCAGATGGACCACGTGTCGGTACGCGACGCCTATCATGTCTGGCACGGCGTCTCGGACCTGAACGATGCGCTGCAGGCACCGCCGAATCTGACGCACTTCGACGGCTACTTCATGGGTCCGCACACCGAGTCTCCCTACAAGCCCGGCGAGCACATCCCGGGACTGAACGTCGGGGGCTGGTACGACGCGGGCGATTTCGACAACGATGCGTTCGGCCAGTATGGCACCATCGAGAATCTCGCCGTGACCTACAACACCTTCCATCCCCAATGGGACGAGTTGTCGGTCAACGAGAAGACCCGGACGGTCGTGATGCACAAGCCTGACGGTGTTCCCGACCTGGTCGAGCAAGTCGAGCACGGCGTCCTGCAAACCCTGGCGCAGATCCATGCGTTCGGACACCCCATCATGGGCATCCAGTGGCCGTATCTCGAGGGCTACACCTCCACCGGCGACGCGGCGTCCTTGAACGACGGGCTGATCTACAACCCGAAATACGGTCCGGGTCCGGTCAAGGGGATTCACTCCGGGTGGCCGGACGACCCCTGGGCATGGACCGAGTACCGGCCCAGCATGGAATACGCGGCGGCGGCCTCCCTTGCGGCCGCCTCCATGACCTTGCGGGGCTGGAACGAACCGCTGTCGCGCAAGTGTCTCGCCACCGCGATCGAGCTCTGGCATCGCATGCAGACCACTGCCCCGCCCCCGCGGCATTGGCCGCCCTTCACGGAGGGCTCGGGAGGCTACCGCGAGCACGCCCTGGGGCCGCCGAAGTGGACCGCGGCGCTGCAGCTGCTCATCGCCACCCACGGCGCCGAGCCGTACAAGCGACAGGTCGAGAAGATGTTCCCGGGGATGCTGCGGCACATCGGGTTCGGGGGCTGGGAGGCGGTGCAGGCGCTGCCGTACCTCGGAGCGCGCTACCGCACGCGCCTGAAAGCCGCGGTCGGCGCCTACATTACCCGCTTGCATCGCAAGCTCAGCGCCACCCCGTTCGGGGTGCCACCCTCACTCGGCAGCTGGGGCAACTCGGCGCAGGTGGCCGAATTCGGCGTCGAGATGTACTTCCTGCACGAGGCGTTCCCCGGCCTCGTCGGGCCGAACGCCACGCTGCGGGCTGCCAACTATCTGCTCGGCACGCACCCGGTGTCCAGCGTGTCGTACATCTCGGGGATCGGCCGCGTCTCCAAGCTGGTCGCGTACGGCGGCAACAATCGATCGGATTATTCCTTCATACCCGGGGGAATGATTCCCGGCTATGTGATCATCAAGCCCGATTTTCCGGAGTGCATCACCGGCTTCGGATTCCTCTGGTACGAGGATGAATACACCGTCGATGCGGCGGCAACCTGGATCCTGGAAGCCAACGCGGCGAACGCCCTGGTCGAGCAGGCCGCGCGGGCGAGCGCATCGAAGTCCTGACCGGGAAATCCTGAGTGAACGACGGCGCACCCGGGCGGTAACACTGTCCCGGCATCCCTGCGCTCGCCCAAGGACCCCTGGGGTTGACCGATGATCGGCGTCACCGCCGTCCGCAATGACCGTGCGGCTCCCCGGCTACCCGAACGCGCCATACCCGCCTCCCGGGGAGCCCGCCCTCGGCTGGCGCATACCGGCCCTCTTGTCTGAACCGCCTCGGCCGTCGCCTCGACATCGCGTGAGCCGCCACCGGCGGCCGCAAGTCCTGAGCAGCCCCGCGCGGCGCGAAACGCAAAACGCCGCTGCCGGCACTTGCCGGCAGCGGCGTTGCTCGCGGCGGCCCCGCGACCGGGGCTCATACCCCGGTCGCGGGGCGGACACGGCGCCGAGCGCTACAGCTCGAATCACCGCACTCCGCAGACTCCGCTAGCCATTGCCGTTGCCCCAGCCGCCATTGCCGTCACCGGGCCCGATCGCACAGCCGTGCGCCGAATTGCTGTACTCCGGTTGAATCGCATACCGGTTCCCATTGAGCGTGACGTTGCTCGGGTCGAAGTAGACGCTCGAGTGCGGTCCCGGCACCCTTGGCGGCGGCGGCGTGATCAGCAGGAAGCTGCACTCGTCACCAATCTCCTCCCCGAACATTCCGTTGTCCAGCTCGTTCCACCAGCCGGTCGGGAAGGCGCCGGCCACGTCCGGGTCGGTGATGGTCTCGATCGTCTCGTGCGAGAGCACGTTGTTGGTTGAATCGACGAGCTGCCCGTTGGGCGTGTTCGGCCTGACCGAGCAGCCGCCAACGTCCTGGTACGGCTCGACGGTATAGAGAGTCGGACCGGCAGACAGCTCCGCGGTGCCGTGATAGGCGCAGAAGAAGAACGTCGAGGTAACATCGGGCGAGTAGCACACGCCGGGGCCCGCGCACTCATCCTGTCCGGGCGGCAGGAAGATGTCGTAGATGGCGTGATAGCCGCTCGGCAGACCGAGCTCGGTCGTCACGTAATACACGATCGTTTGCATGTCCATATCGGAGTACTCGGTCGTGTGCGTGTACGGGGATGTCGCGGGATAGGTTACCTCGATCACTTTGCGCGACGGACGATAACGATCACCCTCCTGGGCGCCGACATACTGATCGACGACATGAATGAAGTTACTGTTGCCGAGGTCGTACAGGAAGCCCTGAGGATTGCCCCAGCACGTCGCGATCGAGTCGCAGTTGGCGTTGGTCGTCATGTTCACGTAGATCAGATATTCCTTCGCGGAGCGCACCACGTGACCGCCGTGATACTGCAAATCCCCGGGATAACGGGTGCCGCCGCCGCCGTCGGCCGCCTGATTGCCATCCCCGAACGGCTGCCCGCCCTCGCCCATGCCGAGGTTGAAGCGGCCGAGCCGGCGCGCCGCGAGGCCGGCCGGCGTATTCGCCAGCATCAGGTGCACGCCGCCTGTCTGCGCGTGACTGGCCATATACTGTGCGTAGCCGCCCGGACTCACCGTCAGCCTGATCACATTCTGTTGCTGCGCGTGCGCCGCCCCGAAGGCGAGCGCCGCCGCCACCGCGCCGGTTGCGACCGTGCAGGCCGCCTGTCGAAAACGCGAAAATAACATGATGTCAGTACTCCCCATGCGTAGTTGTTACTGTCCAGCCTGATGATGTGATGCGCAATTTGAGGTTATTGTCGGGACATTCCCTCGTCGGGCCAATGTGTTGGCACGGTAGCGCCCGTGGCAAATCCCCGTGCGTCTGCGCACACTTGTCACTTGATCGCAGAATAGGCGCGCGTCTTGAAAATTGTCAAGGGTCGCCGGCGCTCACGCGCATCGCTTCGTCGCAAGCGAAATCACCCCATCGATCCGCATCGCCGTTCCATCGGGCCGCAAGGACCGCGCGCGATCGCCGCTCACTCCGGCGCGCCGTCCTGATACGGCGTGCGGACCGCCAACTCCGCCAACTCCTCTTCCGAGGGCGGCGGCTCGGCCAGGATCTGGCTCGCCCGCGCGTGCCACCAGCGCGGCACACGCACCTGCACGCTCTGCTCGAAGTCCGGCAGCGGACCGAGCAGCTCCACCTGCACGGGAATGAACTCGGCCCGCAACCGTCCGGCGATCACCTGGCCGCTGATCCGGTCGCGGCACACCTGCAACACAACCCAGGCCGCCTCGCTGATGCCCACGGCGCGCCCTCAGGGGCCGAGATACTTGTCCACCCAGTGCAGCATCGCGCCATAGAACAGCTCGAGATGCACCGGATCCTGCGGCATGTGATAGGCGCCGGGAATGCCGATGAATTTGACCGGCACGTGCCGGCTCGCGAGCGCGTGATACAGCGCGAACGACTCGGTGATCGGCACCGTGACGTCATCGGTGCCCGAGAGGATCAGAGTCGGCGTGGTGATGTCCCCGGCATAGGTGATGGGCGAGCCCGTGCGATACAGTGCCGCGCTGCGCGGATTCCACGGACTGCCCCCGAGCGAGGCACGCGTCCAGGCGAGATTGCCGGCCCCGGCAAGCTCGTACTCCTCGGTCCAGTCGACCGCGCCGTCGGCCACCACCGCACAGCGCCAGAAGTGCTGGTGCGAGATCAGCCAGGCGGTCATGTAGCCGCCGTAGGAGTGGCCGACCGCGGCGATGCGCGCGGTATCGACGATGCCCTTGGCCTCGAGCATGCGGATGCCCGAGATGACGTCACTGTCCGGCCCGACACCCGGGTCGCGGTAGATGGCATGCTCGTGGGCATTGCCGAGGTTGTCGCTGCCGCGATAGTTCGGCTCGAACACCAGATCGCCGCGGGCGGCGAACAGCAACCGCAGCGGCCCGATCTCATCGGCGTCGAAATGCTCGATCGAAGCGGCCTCCGGCCCGCCATGGCTGAAGACCACCAGAGGATAGCGCTTGCCCGGCCGATAGCCGTTCGGATAGGTGAGGATGCCGTCATTGAGCTGCCCATCGGGCGCGCGCCACTGCACGGCGACGCTGACCGGATAGGTGTAGGCATCGAACCGGCGGTTGAAGTCCGTGAGCCGCACCGGGGCGCTGCCCGGTGTGCGCATCAGATACAGCTCCGGCGCCCGTGTGGTGTCGTCGGCCACCACCGCCAGTGCGCCCCGCGATGAGACCCCGACGCTGAGGGCCTGCAGGCCGTGCAGGCGCAGCGCCCGGCCCGGACCCTCGAGCGGCTGCACGAACAGCTTGCTGTCGATGCCGGCATCGGCGATCCCGACCAGCGCCGTGCCGCCGGGCAGCCAGGCGAAGTTGGCCGCCAGGTTGCGATTGAGGCCCGCGCTGACATCCCGCGACGTCCCGGTGGGCGAGCCGACGTAGAAATCCATCACGCTGACCGGCCCCGGTCCGTGCGGATAGAGGAAGGCCACCTTCAGGCCGTGCGGTGCGAAGCGCGGCGTGTACTCGTAGCTCGTATGGCCGCCGATGGCCCGCTCCTCAGCGCTCGCGACATTCACCGCCATGATGGTCGTGCGATCGCTGTCGCCGTCGTCGGCGTTGGCCTGGCGCGCATAGACGATCCAGTGACCATCCGCCGACCACGACGGTGTGCTGATCGCCCCGCCGATGGGGGGCGCGACCTCGAGCACCCCGCCCGGGCCATGCGTCAATTGCCGGGCCGTGCCGCTCGGCAGCGAGATCAGCCAGATCTCCGCCGGCACCGGCGGCCGGGTGATCAGATAATCATCGTCATGAATCTCGAACAGATCATGATGCGTACGACGATCCCGCGCGCTGAGCCGGGAATTGTCCGGCGTGACATAGGCAAGGGTCTTCCCGTTCGGACTCCACGCGAACTGCTCCACGCCGTTCGGCGCCGCAGTCAACTGATGGGGCGTGCCGCCGGAGGCGGCCACGACATAGACCTGCGGCCGGCAGTGCCCGACCTTGGCGATGAAGGCAATGCGGTGTCCGTGCGGGGACCAGCGCACGCTGCGCATCGCGCGCATGCCGCGCACCAGTGCGCGCGCACGGCCCCCGCTCGTGGCGATCACGCGCAGCGTCGAGTCATAGCGATCGTGCACGAAATCCGCGCGGATCGTACGGAAGGCGATCCGCGCGCCGCCCGGGGAGAATTGCGGGGTGCCAAAGTTCACCAGCGCGCGAAAATCCGCCAGTTTGATCGGTCCGCCGGCGTGGGCGGCAAACGGGACCAGCAGACCGGCCAGGAGAGCGAGGGAGAGATTCCGGCGCATCGCAGCAAGCTCCGCATCGGGCGCAAGCGCCCGGAAGCGCTATTTTCGCACATTCGCGCCGCGGACACGCCCGGGCCGGCGAACCACTGGCCAAACCGTCCGGGCCGGCCTACCCTTGCGCCTCTGCGGCGGCACCGGGCATCGCCCCGGCCGCCCGCCGCCTCATGCAAGGAGTCGCCATGCACACCCGCACCCTCGGAACCAACGGCACCCACGCCCTCAGCGTCTCCGCCCTCGGCCTCGGCTGCATGGGCATGAGCTTCGGCTACGGACCGCCGCACCCGCGGCACGAGATGATCGGCGTGATCCGCGCCGCCCTCGAGCGCGGCATCACGTTCTTCGACACCGCCGAGGTCTACGGGCCCTTCACCAACGAGACACTGCTCGGCGAGGCGCTCGCGCCCGTCCGCGAGCAAGCCGTGATTGCCACCAAATTCGGCTTCCGCATCGACACCGACGGCCACCGGCAAAACGGCCTCGACAGCCGCCCGGAGCACATCCACGCGGTCGCGGACGCATGTCTGAAGCGCCTCAACTGCGGGGTCATCGATCTGTTCTATCAGCACCGGGTCGATCCCGAGGTACCGATCGAGGAGGTCGCCGGTGCCGTGAAAGATCTGATCCAGGCGGGCAAGGTGCGGCACTTCGGGCTGTCCGAAGCCGGCGCCGACACGATCCGCCGCGCGCATGCCGTGCAGCCGGTCACGGCGGTGCAGAGCGAATACTCGCTGTGGTGGCGCGAGCCGGAGCGCGAGGTGCTGCCGACGCTGGAGGCCCTCGGCATCGGCTTCGTGCCCTTCAGCCCCCTCGGACGGGGCTTTCTCACCGGCAAGATCGACGAGCACACCCCGTTCGAGGCGAGCGACTTCCGCAACACCGTGCCGCGTTTCACGGCCGAGGCCCGCAAGGCCAACAAAAAGCTCATCGAGGTGCTCGGGGCGATCGCCGCGCGCCACGCCATCACCCCCGCGCAGCTCGCGCTCGCCTGGCTGCTGGCGCAAAAGCCCTGGATCGTACCCATTCCCGGCACCACCCGGCTCGAGCGGCTGCAGGAGAATATCGCGGCCGCCGACGTACGGCTCAGCGCCGAGGATCTTCAGGAGATCGAGCGCGCCACGGCGCGGGTCCCCGTGCAGGGCGCGCGCTACTCGGAACAGATGAGCCGCATGGTGGGCCGCTGAGCCGCGGCGCACGGCATGCGCCTCTGAATTCACCGCCTGAGAGGAGGAGTCTGATTCGATGTACAAGGTCAAAGCCTATGCCGCCACCCATCCCGCCTCGCCGCTCGCTCCCCTCGCGATCGAGCGGCGCGATCCGACCGCCACCGACGTGCGCATCGAGATTCTCTTTTGCGGCGTGTGCCACTCGGATCTGCACCAGGTGCGTGACGAATGGCACGGCGCGATGCCGACGGTCTATCCGTGCGTGCCCGGCCACGAGATCATCGGGCGCGTGACGGCCGTAGGCTCGCAGGTCACGCGCTTCAAGAGCGGCGATCTGGTCGGCGTCGGATGTCTCGTGGATTCCGACGGCACCTGTGCGCAGTGCCGCGCCGGACTCGAGCAGCTCTGCGCCGCCGCGGTGCTCACCTACAACTCCCCGGACAAGCATTCCGGCGGCGTGACGCTCGGCGGATACGCCGAGAGCATCGTGGTCGATGAGCGCTTCGTGCTGCGCATCCCCTCGAGTCTCGATCCGGCGGCCGCCGCGCCCCTGCTGTGCGCCGGCATCACCACCTACTCGCCGCTGCGCCGCGCTCGGGTCGGCCGGGGCACCAAGGTCGGCATCGTGGGGCTGGGGGGCCTCGGGCACATGGGGGTGAAAATCGCCCACGCCCTCGGCGCGCACGTGCACGTGCTCACCACCTCCCCCGGCAAGCGCAGCGACGCGCTGCGCCTCGGCGCCGATGAGGTGATCGTCACGCGCGATAGCGAGCAGATGCGCCGGCATGCCGGCACCTTCGAGTTCATCCTCGATACCGTGTCCGCCGAGCACGACATCAACGCCTATCTCAATCTGCTGCGCCCTGATGGCAACATCACCCTGGTCGGCGCGCCGTCGCAGCCGTTCACGATACCGGCGTTCTCGCTGCTGATGGGCCGGCGCAGCCTCTCGGGCTCGGTGATCGGCGGCCTGCCCGAGACCCAGGAGATGCTCGAGTTCTGCGCCGAGCACGCCATCACCGCCGACGTGGAGGTGATTCCCATCCAGCGGATCAACGCCGCCTTCGAGCGCCTGCAGCGCTCGGACGTCAAGTATCGCTTCGTCATCGACATGGCCTCGCTGCGCGGCTTGGCCTGAAACCCAGGAGAACACAATCATGGCGTATTACATCGCAAAGGCAGTCGGCGGCGACTTCGACGCCGTCGTGGCAACGGTAATCGCAAGACTGAAGGCGCACGGTTTCGGGGTCCTCACCGACATCGACGTACAGGCGACCCTGAAGGGCAAACTCGGCGTGGACACGCCGAAGTACCGCATCCTCGGGGCCTGCAACCCCGGGCTGGCCCACGCCGCGCTGCAGCAGGAAACGCATCTTGGCGTGCTGCTGCCGTGCAATGTCATCGTGCGCCAGAGCGAGGCTGGACACGTGGAAGTGGCCAGCATCGACCCGGTCGCCTCGCTCGAGCGCACGGGCAACGAGGCGCTGCGCCCGTTCGCCGAGCAGGTGCGCGTGACGCTCGAGGCGGTGCTCGCGGAGTTGGCGCCGTAACGACCCGGCGATCCGGCCGTTGCCCGGGCGGCGGGACTGCACGGCGCTCGCGCTAACTACGCGATCCTCATCGGCAGTTCGGCGAGGAGCCGCGGCAAGCATGACCCGCTTTCACGCCATAGACAGCGACGCTCGATGCCTGCGCCCGCCCTCGGTCGATGGGCGGCTGGCGCCTATGTTTTCCAATCACGGTGTCGTCGTATCAGGCCAATCGAATGCCTGCAGCAACCGACGCTTGCCCCGCACGCAGCGCCGGCAGCACTCCGCCGACGATTCCGATCGCCAAAGCGCAGCGCAGGCCGGTCACCAGCAACCCCGGGGTCACTCGAAACTGAAACATCAACTCCGTAAAGTCAGGTCCGAGGGTCGCGGCGGTATAGTGATCAAAGAATATCCAGGTGACGCCGGCCCCCATGACGCCACCGGCAACCGCCAATAGCGTGGTCTCGATCATGACCGAGAGCAGCACCAGCTCGCCGCTGAAGCCGATCGCGCGCAGCGTCGCGATCTCACGGGTGCGCGCCGACACTGCGGTATACATACTGTTAAGCGCACCGGCCACCGAGCCGATCGCCATGATGCTCGCCACAAGGATTCCCAACATGCGGATCGACTGGGTCAGTCCACGCGCTTGCGAAGCGTAGAACGCACGGGTGGTCTGCGTCTCGACCTTCAGGCGTGGATCGCTTGCGAGCGCGGCCTTGAAGGAACGGAACAGCCGCGGATTCCTGAGTCGCACGGTCATCGAGGTCATACTGTTTCCGCGACCGAAGGCGGGCCCCAGTACGTCAATATCACCCCACAGTTCCGAGTTGTGCGCGTCGTGAGAGTCGAACGCTCCGACGACCTTCCACGGTTCTCCGTTGATTTCCACCGTCGAGCCGACTTCTACATCCGCGAATTCTCGCCGCACATTCTCTCCAGCGATCAGCTCACGTAATCCCGGCGTGAAGCGCCGGCCGGCAATTATCCTGACGTTCTTGTGTATGACCCAGGCCTGAGGGCCGACACCCCGGATCGCGACCTCTCCATAGCGCCCGCCTTCTTTCATCGGCACCGAGGCGGTGACCAGCAGTTCCGCGGACGCAACGGGACGGCCGTCGGCACCCCGCATGACCTGCGGCTCGTTCGCGATGAGCATCGCACTTCCCCGAGACAACACCGACCCCAACTCGCCGTCTTGTGATCCGATACCCAGCACGATCGCAGTATCGTTGCTCCCGGTGGCTTCGAGCATCGCTTGATATCCTCTGCCCATCGCCAGCAGCGCCACCAGTACCCCGACCACTCCAGCGACCCCCAGCACGACCACGGACGCGCCACCCAGGCGGCGCGGCAACGTCGCAAGCCCCGCCGCAGTGATCAACGCGGCCTGCCGTCCGGGACGAGTCAAACCGAGCCACGCCAGGAACACGATCAGGCACGCGCCGATCAGCCACCATGGCAGAAGAATTCCGAGGGCGGCGCACAGCACGGCCGCCGCGATCGTGTAAAGCTTCGCCCACGCGGGTCGCATCACTCTCCCCCGGTCACTGCTCGGCGAATGCATCCACGATGCGTTGACGAGCAACCCTGCCAGCGGCAAGCATTCCCACGACCGCGCTGAACAGCACCATCAGCCCGATGCCGCGCAGCCACAGGCCCGCGTTCTGCATTTGGCCCGGAGACCCCACCAGAGGATCTATGAAGCCTCTGAAGACATGCAGAACTTCTGCGCCCGCGATCGACGCGACGGCCAGACCGAGAATCCCCCCGAAGACGTACAGCAACGCGGTCTCGGTAACGATAATGGCAATCAACACGATGCGTCGAAAACCGAATGCCTTCAAGACGGCAAATTCCGGCATTCGATCCGTGACGGACTGACTCACGGCGCTACCGGTGATCATCAGCAGCGTAAAGAAGACCGCCGTCATGAGCGCGCGAGCGACCAACCGCAAGTCGATCGCTTGCCTTAGCTTGTCCGCGATCATCGCGTTGGCACTCTCGGTCTTGGTCGGATGATCGGAATTCTCCGTCAGCGAATCAACCGCCGCCGCGATTTCACCGGCATTCAGTGCATTCGCGATCTTCTCGAAAAATGCTCCAGCGCCAACGTTGCGTTGGGCAAGCGACAACGCGAAGTAATTCCAATGAAAGAATATTGCATTCTGAAGATTCCTTGGTTGCGCATGATCTATGCACACGACATCGAATGTCCAAGTATCCGATCCGTCCCTTCGAACATATCCGGACGCCTCGACCGGGATCTGCTCGCCGACCTTCCAATGATATTCTGCTGCGAGTTTCGCGCCCACCACCGCGCCCGTCCTGGTGTCATAGAACTTCCGCCAACCTGGCGCAGGACAGTGATATTTCGGAAACAGATCGAAATAGTTTTTCGGGATGGCGAATCCGCCGACCAGGTTATTGGGATTCTGATATACGCCCCAAAACGGATGGTTGAATGTGACCGCCTGCACGCCGGGCACGCCGCGGATTTGCGCCTCAAGACTCACCGGCAAACCCGACGATCGACTTGGCTGTGCGAACGTTATCAACCGATGCGCACTCGCGACGCTATCTGCCGCGTGCGTCATGGCATGATTTACCAAGCCGATCAATCCAAACAGCACGAAGGCGGCCGCGACCGTCAGCACAGTGAGCACCGTGCGCGTTTTATGCCGCGTGAGCGCGGCCCAGATCAGGGGCAGGTATTTCATGTGGCGCCCCTCGCCCTGCGCCAGGGTGCCAGTGTCGAACCGACGCCGCGCAGTGCGGCATCGCGTGCACATTCACCAGCGCGGATGCGGATCGGATGCTGCATCGAGATTCTGTTTCGGAATGAACGGATCGTCGCGCTAGGTCACTTGAAAGCCCGCGGGAAAGGGCTCGCGCGGATCGATCCATAGCATGTTGTATCCGGTCGCCCACGCCGAGCCCTCGATCGCGGGAATGATCGCGGCGGTGCCGGCGAGCTTGAGCGCCTCGAGCACCCGCCCGGTGAAGCGGCTGCCGATGATGCTCTCGTGCACGAACGTATCGCCCGGGCGAAGCTCCCCGCGCGCAGCGAGCTGCGCCATCCGCGCGCTGGTGCCGGTTCCGCAGGGCGAACGGTCGATGGCTCGATCCCCGTAGAACACCGCGTTGCGCGCGTGCGCGCCGGGGCTGCGCGGCCGATCCGTCCACATGACATGACTGACGCCGCGAATGGTCGGATCGAGCGGGTGGACGGGCTCGAAGATCTCACGCACGCGCTGGCGCACCAGGGGACTCAGGCGCACCAGCCCCGAGGCGCCGAGCGCATCGATCCCCGCGAATCCCGGCTGCGGCTCGATGATGGCATAGAAGTTTCCGCCGTAGGCGACATCCACTCGCAAGCGGCCGAGATCGGGCACCTCGATCTCGAGGGCGGCCTTGGCGAGATATGACGCCACGTTGCGAACGCACACGCGGGTGACCTTCTCGCCCTCGAGCACATACTCGACGCCGAGGATACCGGCCGGCACCTCCAGCGCGAGCCGTCCGGGGACACGCGGCCGCAACAGCCCATGCTCGATCGCGAAGGTCACCATGCCGATCGTGCCGTGGCCGCACATCGGCAGACAGCCGCTGGTCTCGATGAAGAGAATGGACGCATCGTGTTCGCTCGCGAGCGGCGGCATCACGAAGCCACCGGACATCATGTCGTGTCCGCGCGGCTCGAACATCAGGCCGCGGCGGATCCAATCGAAGCGCCGCTGAAAGTCGGCGCGCCGCTCGCTCATGGTGCGCCCCTCGAGAAAGGGGGCGCCGCCCGCCACCAGCCGCACCGGGTTGCCGGCGGTATGCCCATCGATACAGAAGAACATGGACTTCATGCGCACCCCCGCAGCGCCAGCGCCTGCCTCCGCGCACGCCGGCCCGGCCGCAGGACGGCCCGCAGGCCTCGGGCATACGCGCAGGGCGCGACTGCGAATTGTGACGCCCATCGTATACGCTATGCGCTATGGCGCAACCGACCGCCATCCCCGCCCCGCTCAGGGCTCGGCTGCCGCGGCAGCCGGGCCCTGCCCGCCCCGGGGAGGGAAATCCGCTGCCCGTGATCGATCCCGAGAGGCCCACTATCCGGCGGCGCCCCGGCACATGGCGGCCGCGCCAGGAACAGCCCGTTGCACCGCGCCCGGCCGCCGAAGGCAAACCTCGGCGCTATCGTGTCCCCGGCAAG
Organism: Pseudomonadota bacterium; assembly: GCA_021798335.1. Taxonomy (GTDB): domain Bacteria; phylum Pseudomonadota; class Gammaproteobacteria; order Steroidobacterales; family Steroidobacteraceae; genus 13-2-20CM-66-19. The sequence goes on from JAJZMI010000204.1 coordinate 32,577, forward strand.
CCGGGATACGCCTGAGCTGCGCCGCACCGGCATGAGCACCCACCCACATGAGACCGCCGGGGAGCACATCGCGATCATCGGTGCCGGCATCATCGGCTGTGCGCTCGCGTGGGCCCTGGCCCGCGAGGGCCGCCGCGTCCTGCTCATCGATCGCGCCGAGCCCGCCACCGCCGGAGCGTCCTTCGGCAATGCCGGCCACATCGCCTGTGAGCAGCTCGAGCCGCTCCCCTGCCCGGCGGTGCTGCGCACCTTCTGGCGGGAGCTGACGCTCTTCGGCGGCGCGGTCGATCTGCCGGTGCACCGCTGGGCAGCCCTCGCGCCCTGGCTGGCGCAATTCGTGTACGCCGCCTTCCGTCAGAAACGCAACACACCGGCGCTGGCCGCGTTGGTGGCGCCAGCCGCGGCGGCGCTGGAGGCGGCGTTGCGCGAGATCGCGAGGCCGGAGCTGCTGGTGCGTCACGGACACTACGCCCTGTGGCGCGGCCCGCATGCGGCCGAGCGCGCCGCCCGCGCGGCGCGCGCCGCCGGCGCCCTCGGCGTGCGCACCGAACAGGCACCGCCGGAACTGTTGCACGCCGCGCGCGCACGCGGCGGCCAAGGCGATGCGGCCGGACTGCACTATCCGGACAGCGGCCACGTCATCGACCCGCGCCAGCTCGCCGTTGCGCTCGCCGGCGCGGCGTTGCGAGCGGGCGCGAGGTTCCGCCAGGCCGAGGTCCAGGAGCTCACGCGCCTCGGCGCGCGCATCGGGGTGCGTGCCGAGGGTCAGATCGTGCCGGCCGCGGCGGCGGTGGTGTGCGCCGGCGTCGAATCGAAACGACTGCTCGCGCCCTTCGGCGTCCCTGCGCCCCTGACCGCCGAGCGCGGCTACCACCTCGAGATGCCCGGCACGCCGCCGCTGATCGACGCGCCGGTGCTGCACGCCGACCACAACATCATCGTTACGCCGATGCAGGGCCGGCTGCGCGCCACGAGCTACCTCGAGTTCGAGCGCCATGGCGCGCCACCGGACCGGCGCAAGATCGCGCGGCTGCGGGCCCGATTGCACACGTTCGGCTATGCCGGCGCGACAGCCCATGCCGGATGGGTGGGCTCGCGTCCCACGCTGCCGGACTATCTGCCGGGCCTCGGGCGCGCCCCGGGCGAGGCGCCGCTGTTCTACGCCGTCGGCCACCAACATCTGGGGCTCACACTGGCGGTGCCCAGCGCACACGTGATGGCCGCACTGGTGGCCGGACGCCCCCCGCCGCTCGATGCGCGGCCCTTCGACCTGATGCGCTTCGGCACAGCGCGCACCGCGCGCCGTTGAGGCCGCGCGCCAACAGTGTGCGCGAGTCCCTGCAGTTGACGCGAATGCAAGCCGTGCGGCAGCGCCTGGGCGAGAGCCGCCGCAGCATCGGGCAGATCCTGGCGGAGTTCGGCGTGAGCGATGTGACTTGTTCCGCACGCTGCCTCCCCCGTTGAGCGGCTGTTCAGGATCAAAAGAACAATTGCCCGGGCGGCAGTGCGAGCCCAACGTCTCCGGTTCGCACCTCTGCAACCGGACGATCGGCCGCGACACGCCGCGGATGATCCGGCGACCCGTGTTCGTTGCGCGCAATTTTCCCGCTTCGCCGCGCCGTCCTGCGCGCATGGGCGCCCAGCCTTCGACCCATTCTGCGCGGCGCGGCCGGCGAGATGCGCATTGGACACGGCGCCCGCAGGCTATACTTGCGCCATGCCCGGATGGAACGAACTGACGGCCGCGCTGCGCCGGCCCTCGATGCAGATTGCGCTCATCGTGGCAAGCGCGATGTTCATGCAAAATCTCGACTCGACGATCATCGTCACGGCGCTGCCGGCCATGGCGCACAGCTTCGCCACCACCGAGAGCCGGGTAAGCGAAGGCATCACCGGATATGCGCTCGCCGCCGCGATCTGCATTCCCTCGAGCGCGTGGCTGGCCGACCGGATCGGGACCCGGACCCTGTTCTGCGGCGCGATCGTGCTGTTCACCCTGGCCTCGA
>JAJZMI010000180.1 GCA_021798335.1 Pseudomonadota bacterium
GCCGCGAGCGCCGCCTCGAGCGTCAGGCGCGGCACGGCATACGGCGGGATGATCTTGCGCAGCAGGGCGATGACCTGCGGATCGGCGAGCAGCGCCCCGCAGCGCGCCCCGGCGAGGCCGTGCGCCTTGGAGAGGGTGCGCAGCACCGCGAGGTTCGGCTGCTCGCGCAATGCGGCGCTCAGGCTCGCCCGGTCGGCGAACTCGATGTATGCCTCATCGACCACGACCAGCGAGCGTGCATCGCGCGCGCGCGCGATGCGGCGCATCGCCTGCGCATCGAGCAGGTTGCCGGTGGGATTGTTCGGGGAGCACAGAAACACGACTTTGGTCGAGGGACCGCAGTGCTCGAGCACCGCGGTCTCATCGAGGGCGAAGCCGTGCTCCGCGCGCAGCGGCACCTCGATCACCTGCGCACCCTGAATGCGCGCCGCGACCGAGTACATGCCGAAAGTCGGCGGACACACCAGCACCTGATCGTGCCCGGCACGGCAGAACGCGCGACAGATGAGGTCGATGGCCTCATCGCTCCCCCGGCCGACCAACACCGACTCGGGTGTCACCGCGTAGAGCGCGGCGAGCCGATCGATCAGCACACGCGGTTGCGGCTCCGGATAGCGGTTCAATCCCGCGCCGGGATCGCCGCCGAGCGGGCTCCAGGGCAGTTCGTTGGCATGCAGGCGCTCGAGCTGCGGGCGCCAGGCGGCATGCTCGTAGGCTTGCAGCGCCGCGATGTCGGGGCGCGCGAGCTCGCGGACCCAGCTCATGGCTGCGGCTCGATGCCGAGCCGCTCGAGGCGGCGGGTCACCGCGGCCGCATGCGCATCGAGCCCTTCCAGGCGCGCCAGCGTCACGGCCGTCGGTCCGAGCGCGCGCAGTCCTGCCGCGGTGAGCTCCTGCACGGTGATGCGCTTGAGGTAATCGAGCACCGACAGGCCGCTGTAGGTACGGGCGTAGCCGTAGGTCGGCAGCACGTGATTGGTGCCCGAGCAGTAATCGCCCATCGGCTCAGGCGACCAGGCCCCGAGAAACACCGAGCCGGCACTGGCCACGCCGGCGAGCAGCGCGCGCGGCTCGCGGACCTGCAGAATCAGATGCTCGGGCGCGTACGCATTGGCGACCTCGAGCGCCGTGGCGAGGTCGGCGACGACAATGCAGCGGCTGGCGGCGAGCGACCGGTCGAGAATCGCTCGGCGCGAGAGGGTGGCGGATTGCTGGACGATCGCGCTGCTGACCGCCTGGGCGAGTTGCGCGCTCGGTGTGACCAGGATCGACTGGGCGCTGACGTCGTGCTCGGCCTGGGCGAGCAGGTCCGATGTGACGAATTCCGCCGACGCGGACTCGTCGGCGATCACCATGACCTCCGAGGGGCCGGCCGGCATGTCGCAGGCCGCCCCGAGCGGATCGGTCGCGGCGGTCTGCTTGGCGGCCGTGACCCAGGCGTTGCCGGGACCGAAGATCTTCTCCACCTTCGGCACCGTCTCGGTACCGTAGGCCAGGGCGGCGATGGCCTGCGCGCCGCCGACCTTGAAGACCTGCTCGATGCCGCACAGCTGCGCGGCGAGCAGCACCGCCGGATGCGCCTGGCCGGTGCGATCCGGCGGTGTGCACAGCACCCGGCGCGGGCAGCCGGCAATGCGTGCCGGCACCGCGAGCATCACCACGGCCGAGGGGAGCGGCGCGGAGCCGGCCGGGACGTACAGCCCCACCGCGCCAATGGGCCGGAAAATACGCTCGCAGCGTACCCCCGGACTGGTCTCTATGCTGACGCTCTCCAGGCTCTGCGTGCGATGGAAGCGCTCGACGTTCTCGATGGCACGCTCCAGAGCGGAGCGCTCGGCTGCACCGACTGCGCGGTGGGCGGCAGCGAACTCGGCCGCACCGACCTGCACGTCGCGCAGCTCGACCCCATCGAAGCGGCGGGTGTATTCCCGCAGCGCCTCATCCCCGCGGGCGCGCACGGTGGCGATGATCGCCTGGACCACCTCGGTCACTTGCGCGCGGGATTGCTGCACGGGACGCTCCAGCGCCGCGGCGCGCTCGCGCGCATCGAGCCGAGTCCAATGGAGAATACGCATGCGCTCAGCTCAGCATCTTTTCCACCGGCAGCACGAGCAGCGCGCTGGCGCCGGCCTTCTTCAGCCGCTCGAGCGTCTCCCAGAACACGTTCTCGCGGCAGACGGCATGGACGGCCACCTTGTCGGGCGAGCCTTCCAGGGGAATGATGGTCGGGAATTCGCTCCCGGGCAGGAGCCGGCGGATCTCGGGGAGCGCCGCGCGTGGCGCGTGCAGCATGATGTACTTGCTCTCGCGCACCTGCTGTACGCCGTCGAGGCGCATCATCAGACGTTCCACCCATTCGCTCTTCAGCGGCGCCAGCGCGAGCGGCGTGCGGATCAGTACCGCATGGCTCTCGAGCACGGTCTGCACCTCGCGCAGGTGATTGGCCTGAAGCGTCGAGCCGGTCGAGACCAGATCGCAGATCAGGTCGGCGCGCCCCAGGCGCGGGGCGATCTCGACCGCCCCGGAGAGGGTGACGATCTCGGCGCTGACAGCGTGCTCGCGCAGATACTGCTCGAGCAGATAGGGGTATGTGGTGGCAATACGCTTGCCCTGCAGGCTCGCGACGCCCTCGTAGGGGTGCTCCTGCGGCACCGCGAGCACGAGGCGGCAGCGCCCGAAATCGAGCGTGCGCAGGGACTGGAAGCGGACCGGGTGGCCGCGGGCGGCAAGCTCGAGGCGCTTCTCCTCCAGGACATTCAGGCCGACCAGGCCGAGATCGCACACGTCCTCTTGAACCAGATCCGGGATATCGTCATCGCGCACGAACAGCACATCGAGCGGCATGTTCTCCCCGTAGGCCATCAGCTGATCCTTGCCGCGGGAGATCTTCAGCCCGCAGCGCACCAGCACGTCCAGGGAAGGATCGGTCAGCCGGCCGGACTTCTGGATGGCGAGTTTCAGGCGCGGCTCATCCATGACGCGCGCCCTCGCGCCGGCGCACCTCGGGCGCGCCGCTGGCGGAGGCGGCCGCACGCGCGGCGTGCAGGTGCCACTTGCCGAGGCGCTGGGCGACCAGGCCGTAGCCACCGTTGCCGGCGGCGAGAAAGCGCGCCACGCGGCCGATGGTTGTGACGCTCACGCCGGTGAGGGAGTGGATTTCGCGGTACGGCATGCCGCGGCCAAGGTAGTCGACGACCGACCAGCGGTCGGCCATCGCCTGCAGCTCCGCCGGCGTGCACAGGTCGCGAAAGAAGGCGCGGACCTCCTCGGCATCGCGCAGCGCCGCGATGGCCGTGTACAGCTTGCGCTCGGCGAGCGCTTCCTGGCGGGGAGTGAGGCTTCGGTGAGTCTTCATGTCAATCTACTGTAATAGCACGCTAGTACAATATCATGAGCTGGCGGCCGATTCCAGCCGGCCGCGCCCGGGCCCGCCGGCCGGGCCCGGCCGGCCGATCCGCTCGCGCTTGACGTGCGGGCGTGCGCAGCCTTAGACTTTTCCCCACTCATCGAGACCGGCTGAGGGAATAGGCCCTTAGACGCCGGGGCAACCGCCAGGCCCAACCAGCCTGGACAAGGTGCCAACTCCTGCGATGCGGCCGAGCCTGCGGGCCCGGGCCGATCGACAGATGAGCGAACTGCGAAGCTTCGCGCGTGGAACGCGGGGATGGTCGCAGCCCACCCGTCAGGACCCTGACGGGGCGCTCCGCTGGAGTTCTCGGTGACGCTGAACACTGAGGAATGCGGAGTCATTCATGAGCGCCATTGCCGAGGTTCGCCCCATCGAGCGGGACCGTCCCGTACGCGCTACGGCGGCGCACACCGTGCGCGAAGGGGTCGTCGATATTCCAGGCGGTCTGTCGCTGCATCACGGCGGGACTCTCGCGCGCGTGCGCATCGCCTGGCGTCTGGTCGGGGCGGCCGAAGGCCCGGTGATCTGCGCGCTCGGCGGCATCTCCGCCACGCGCCGGGTGTGTCTGACCGAGCAGCCGCGCGAGAGCTGGTGGTCGGAGATGGCCGGTCCGGGGCGGCCGCTCGATACCGAGCGCTGCCGGATCCTCAGTTTCGATTATCTCGGCGGCAGCGGTGAGACCACGGGACCGGGGCCCGGGGAGTGCTTCCCCAGCGTCTCCACCTACGACCAGGCCGAAGTGCTCGCGCGCCTGCTCGATCATCTGGCTCTGAACTCGCTGCGGGCGATTGCCGGCGGCTCGTATGGCGGCATGGTGGCGCTGGCCTTTGGCGAGCGCTATCCGGAGCGGGTGGAGCGGCTGCTGGTGCTGTGCGCGGCCGATCGGCCGCATCCGCTCGGCACTGCCTGGCGGACGGTGCAGCGCGACATCGTGCGCCTGGCCATCGATGCGGGGCGGACGAGTCAAGGTCTCGCGCTGGCGCGCGCGCTGGCGATGTCGACCTATCGCAGCGGCGAGGAATTCGCGGCCCGGTTCGCCGGTCCGGCGGTGTTCGAGGCGGGTCGGGCGCGTTTCCCGGTCGAGCGTTATCTTGCGGCGCGCGGGGCCGATTATGCCGCCCGCCACCGCCCCGAGTCGTTCCTGTGTCTGTCCGAGTCGATCGATCTGCACCGTGTCGAGGCGGGCCGCATCTGCGTGCCCACCGTGGCGGTGGCGGTGCGCGAGGATCTGCTCGCCCCGCCGGCCGAAGTGCGCGCAATGGTTGCGCGGCTGCACTCGGCCCGGCTGCACGAGATTTCCTCGATCTACGGCCACGACGCATTTCTCAAGGAATCGCAACAGTTGCGTGGCGCGTTCGCGACCGTGCTCGAGAGTTGCTGAGCCGAGCCACTCGCGCCATGCACCTCTGCCTGGATCGATGCGCGGCCGCGGCGCGCAATCCCCGGGCCGGCGCGCTCCAATCCCGCTGTCAACGAAAGGTCGTATGAATCAATCCGTCCCTCGCTCCTCCCCGATCACCCAGACCGTGCGCGCAGGCCTGGAGTCCGATCCCCTCACCGGTGCGGTGGTGCCGCCGATCCACCTCACCTCGACGTTCGCCTTCCAGGGCTTCGGCGAGAAGGGCCGCTATGACTACACCCGCTCCGGCAACCCCACGCGCGATCTGCTCGGCGCGGCGCTCGCTGAGCTCGAAGGCGGCGCCGGGGCCGTGGTCACCGCCACCGGCATGGCCGCGATCACGCTGTGCGGTTACCTGGTTCCGGCCGGCGCGCGCATCGTGGCGCCGCACGATTGCTATGGAGGAACCTACCGGCTGTTCGACGCCTGGCGGCGCCGCGGCGAGCGACAGGTCGAGTTCATCGACTACGCGGATGCCGAGGCGGTGCGCCGCGCGCTCGAAAGTCCGGCGGCGCTGCTGTGGATCGAGACCCCGAGCAACCCGTTGCTGCGGATCACCGACATCGAGCGATTTGCCGCGTTGGGGCACGCCTGCGGGGCCAAGGTGGTCGTGGATAACACGTTCCTCTCTCCGGTCTGGCAGCAGCCCCTCGCGCTCGGGGCGGACCTGGTCGTGCACTCGACGACGAAGTACCTCAATGGGCACAGCGACGTGGTCGGCGGGGCGGTCATCGCGCGCGATCAGGACGTGCACGAGCAGTTGGCGTGGTGGGCGAACTGCCTCGGAATTACCGGCGCGCCGTTCGACAGCTTTTTGACGCTGCGAGGGTTGCGCACGTTGCACGTGCGGCTCGAGCATCACGGCCGCAACGCCCAGGCGCTCGCGCAGTGGCTCGCCGGCGCCGACGGTGTCACCCGGGTCTACTATCCAGGGCTGGCGCATCATCCCGGTCACGAGGTGGCGCGCCGCCAGCAGCGCGGTTTTGGGGCCATCGTCTCGCTGGAGCTCGCCGCGGGCCTGGAGGCGGTGCGCGCCTTCACCGACGGATTGCGGTACTTCTCGCTCGCTGAATCGCTCGGTGGCGTGGAGAGTCTGCTCGCCCACCCGGCCACCATGACGCACGCGGCGATGGACAGCCGCGCACGCGAGCGTGCGGGCCTGACCGACGGGCTGATTCGCCTGTCGGTGGGCATCGAGGCGCTTGAGGATCTGCGCGCGGATCTGGCCGGCGGCTTGGAACGGGCGGCGCGGGTGCGATAGATGACGCGCGCGCCTCAGCGCGCCAGTCTCTCGAGCACCGCCGCGCCGGCCTCGCGCGTCGAGACGGCGGGGCCTCCCGAGGCGATATCCGGGGTGAGCGCGCCGGCGTCGATGGCGGCCGAGACGGCCTGCTCAAGCGCTTCGGCCTGCGCCGTCAGTCCCAGGGAATGGCGCAGCAGGAGCGCGACGCTGAGCAGCGTGCCGTAGGGATTGGCAATGCCCTTCCCGGCGATATCGGGAGCCGAGCCGTGAATGGGCTCGTAGAGGCCACGGCGTCCGGCACCGAGGGAGGCCGAGGGGAGCAGTCCGAGCGAGCCGGCCAGCATCGA
>JAJZMI010000016.1 GCA_021798335.1 Pseudomonadota bacterium
AAGAGCACGCGGTGCTCTCGGGCGATCTGCGCGCACGCCTCGATCGGCTCGATCGTCCCGACCTCGTTGTTCGCATGCATGATGGTGACGAGAAGGGTGTCGGGGCCGATTGCGCGTCGCAGATCGTCGGGATCGACCAGGCCTGTGCGATCGACGGGCAGGCGCGTGATGCGAGCTCCCTGGCGCTCGAGGAATGCGCACGGGGCAAGGATCGAGGGATGCTCGATCTCGGTCGTGATGATGTGAACCGGCCGGTCGCCGGCGGCAAAGAAAGCCCCCTTGAGCGCGAGGTTGTTCGCCTCGCTCCCGCCGCTGGTGAAGACCACTTCCCGCGGGGTGCACCCGAGGAGGGCGGCGATCTGTCCGCGCCCGGTTTCCACGAACTGCTTCGCAGGTGTTGCAGCCCAATGCGGGCTCGAGGGATTGCCATAGCCGTCCTCGATCGCCGCGCGCATCGTCTCGGCGACACGCGGATCGAGCGGCGTGCTCGCGTTGTAATCGAGATAGACGCGGCGCATGGCACTAAAAGACGATGACTTTATCGGCCGCGAGCGTCCCGGCGGCGAGCTCATCCATCGTGCTTCGCCGGGATCCTTCCATAAGCTGCGCCTCCGTAAGTCCCCGAGCGTCCATGCAGGTGCCGCAGAGCAGGACCTGGCCGTTGCCCGCGAGCACTCGCTTGAGCATCCGCTCGATGTTGTAATAGCCGTCCGGAGTCTTCTGGGCGGCATGGGCGGCGGCTACCGCATCGGCCATCAAGAAGACGGTGACCTGCGCTGCCGGGTCTTTCTTTTGCAGCGCCAGTGCCAGGCGCAGCGCGTTGTAACACCGCTCCGTTCCGTAGGGCGGGTCATTCAGAATGAAGAGGACTTTCATGACATGCTCCGCAGTTGGTAAGCCGCAGGTAGGACTAAACGCTGGTTGACACCCGCATCAAAGGGTAGAGTGCCTCGCGCGCCTTGCCAATACGCGATGACCGCAAGCAGAGACCGGCGTAGGATCCTCTGCGAGCGGAAAACGTGCGTTCAGGCGGAACCCTTCACCAGCGCAGCCCACCGGTCGAAAACGGTGGCGGCGGTGTGCTCGATCGCACTCAAGTGGCTCTGCGCTTGAATGAGACACTCATCCGGATCCATTCCGGCGCCGCGCAGACCGGGTTCGAAGGCACCGACGCAGGCCGCGACCATTGCGAACTTCATTTCGAGGTGGAACAGAAAGCCATACACGTTGTCGCCGTAGCGGTAGGCTTGGGACGCCGTCATCTGCGAGCGCGCGAGCGATACGGCACCGGCGGGCAGCTCGAACACGTCACCATGCCAGACGCAGGTGGTGAACGTATGGGGAAGGCCGTGAAACAACCGATCGGCCTTTCCTGCCGCCTCCAGCCGCACCGGCAACCAGCCGATCTCGGGTGCCGGGGCGGGATAGACTCTGCCGCCGAGCGCCGTGGCCACCAATTGACTGCCGAGACAGATCCCAAGCACGGGCCGCCCGAGGTCCAATGCCTGCCGGATGAGGGCGAGCTCGCGCAGCAGCCTGGGGTGGCGATCGGGCCGACACACGCTGTAAGGCCCGCCTAGCACGATCAAACCGTCCCATGCGGCAATGTCCGGATCCGGGGAGCGCTCGCAGAGCATGACGTGACCAAAGTCGATGTCCGAGCGCTCGAGCGCATCGGAGATGGCACCGAGCGTCTCGCACTCGTGATGTTGGATCGCAATGACGTGGGTCATGGCGCGAACCGTCAATTCCGAGGTGAACCACCGATGCCGGCGTCCCGAGCCGATCCCGGCTCACTGGCCGAAGCGGCGATCGGCAGACCCGCGGCCCGCCACTCCGGATAGCCGTCCTCGAGACGGCGCGCGTTGAGGCCGCGCGAACGAAGCAGCGCCACAGCCTCGAAGGCGAGCACGCAATAGGGGCCCCGGCAGTACGCGACGAATTCCCGATCGGGATCGAGCGTCGCGAGCCGCTTCTCGATCTCGGTCAGAGGCAGGTTGATGGCACCCGGCAAGTGACCGGCCCCGTACTCCTCGGCGGGTCGCACATCCAGGACGGTCACGGTGCCCTGCCGCAGTCGCTCCAGGAACTGTTCGCGCGTGAGCGGTTCGAGAGGGTCCTTGGTGCCGAGAACCTTCTCGACAAGTCGGTCCACCTCCGCCAGATAACGCTCCCCCACCGCACGCAGGCTCGCCAGGAGTTCTATGACCTCGTCGCCGCTCAGTCGGTAATAGACCTTCAGTCCTTCCTTGCGGCTTGTCACCAAGCCGGCGCGACGTAGCTGCTGCAAATGATGTGAGGCATTAGCTGTCGAGAGACCCGCCGCGGTCCCCAGGGCCTCCACGCTGCGCTCACCCTGGGCGAGAAATTCGAGCAGTTCCAATCGCTTGCCGCTGCTCAGCGCCTGGCCGATGCGACCGAAATGCTCAAAAAGGTCTTGCTTGAAACCCATGCTTGACGCTCCCGATTCCTGCCCCGTATTCTAATGTTCTTATGAGGACTTGAGCAATAGCCAGATCGTATGTCCACCAGCGTTCTACGTGCCCACCAGCACTCCATCGGCCTCGAGTTCCTTCTCGGGATCTTCGCGGTGCCGGCGGTGTGGGAATTCCGGGCGCCGCGCCGATTGCAATCCCAACAAGAGCCGTTTCGGCCGCTTCGAGGGTGGCGACAATTTTTATCCTCGGAGCGCAGCGCGGTTCATGAGATCGTGCGAGGAAGTAACAGTGGCCTCAGGATCGAGGGCTATCAAGTCACGCATCGGCGAGAACCCGAAAAGCGAGAGCCGCAATGAGATACCTCATTATCATCAACAATAACGACACGGAAACCGTCTGGAACGCGTTGCGCTTTGGCCAGGCGGTGCTGTCGCGAGGCCATGAGGCGAGCATGTTCCTCTTGGGTTCCGCGGTCGAGATCGAGAACATCGGCAATGAGAGATTCGATGTCGGCAAGCTCCTCTTGCGTTTCGATGAGCTCGGCGGTGTCGTATTGAGCTGCACCACGTGCCTGCGCATCCGAAAGATGGATGCTGCCGCAGTCTGCCCCATGTCGTCGATGGACGACCTTACACGCCTCACCGAAGAGGCGGACCGGGTCCTCACCTTTGGTTAGCCTTTGGCGGAGGAAAGCATGAGCAACAAGACGATCCTCGTCCTCGGCGGGGGCATCGGCGGTCTCTGCGCGGCAACCCACCTGCGCCGCCTGTTGGCGCCCGAGCACCGCGTCGTCGTGATCGAGAAGAACGCGACGTTCGCTTTGCGTATGGCGAACCTTTGGATCATGACCGGAGAACGCGAGAGGCCCGAACAGGGCGAACGCAACCTCTCCCGACTCCCTGAACGCGGTATCGAATGGGTTGAGGCCGAGATCGAAACCATCGAACCGGTTGCAAGAATGGTCAAGACCCGCGCTGGCGCTTTCACGGGCGATTATCTCGTCATCGCCCTTGGCGCCGAGCGTCAGCCGCAGGCGGTCCCCGGCTTTGCCGAAGCCGCCCTCGATCTTTACGAGGTGCAGGGGGCACTTGCCATCCGGCGAGCCCTCGACACCTTCGACGGCGGCCGCGTCGTGATCCTCGTTGCGCGTACGCCATTTTCCTGCCCGTCGGCGCCCTACGAAGCCGCGTTCCTGATCGACATGGTGTTGCGCGGGCGCGGGGTACGCAAGAAGAGCCAAATCGCCATCTACACGCCGGAAGATCTTCCGATGCCCGTCGCGGGAGCGGAGGTGGGCGCGGCGCTCGTGCAGATGCTCGATGCGCGCGGGATCGAATTCCATCCCGAGCAGATCGTGATGAGGGTCGAGCCGGCTTCTCAGACCATCCGTTTCGAGCTTGAAGACACGAAGTTTGACCTCCTTGTGGGTATTCCGGCTCATCGGGCGCCGACGGTCATCCGCCAAGCGAAGCTCGCCGATGCTTCGGGTTGGGTGTCCGTCGAGCCGAACACCCTCCAGACCCGTCATCCCGGGGTTTATGCCATTGGCGACGTCACTTCGATCCGCCTGCCCATCGGCATGTACCTGCCGAAGGCCGGCGTCTTTGCCGACGAGGAGGCGCGGGTCGTTGCCGAGAACATCGCCGCCGAAGTTGCCGGCAAGGCCCCCGCCAGCCGCTTCAATGGCCACGGCTTTTGCTACATTGAAGTGGGCGACAATATGGCCGCCTATGGGGCCGGCAATTTTTATGGGATTCCAGCCCCAATCGTGACCTTGGAGCCCCCGTCACCGCGCTATCGCCTCGAGAAGCACGAAATAGAGCGCACTGCGCAGTCGCTCTGGCTGTGACGCCATTGCCTATCTCCCGGAGTCAAAACTCGATCATGCCATGCGGAGCTGCGATGAGGGCAACGCTCGTGGTCGGAACCGATGCCCCGGTTTTCTGCCGGATCAGGATGATCGCTGAAGCTTTTCAGGGGTGGGGTGGATGAAAGCATGCGCAAGTGCCGCGGCGGTTCCTGCGAAGCTCGCGGCAACCTTGCGGCCCCGGGAACTCGCCGCGCTGCAGGCCAATGCGCATCGGGCGAGTGAGGTTCTGAAGGTGATCGCCAACGGAACGAGGTTGATACTCTTGTGCCAGTTGGCTGAGGGTGCGAAGTCGGTGAACCAGCTTCAATCGAGCGTGGGCATCAGCCAATCAGCCGTCTCGCAGCAGCTGGCGGTGCTGCGCGAGAGCCACGTCGTCGAGGCCCATCGTAGTGGACAATCCGTCTGCTATGTCCTGGCAAGCAAGGAAGTCGCCGCACTGATGAAGACACTCTACCAACAGTTTTGTACCAAGAGACACTGAGCGTTCGGGAAGCGTCCATGTCCCCCGAAGAGCCGGGAACATGGGTGGCGGAAGCGCTGGCTGCACGTCGCTTCCTCTTGGACGCCGTCATGGAGCGCGTGGTCCGGCGATTGTGTCGCGTGTGAGCAAGGCAGCTCTACCGACCCGAATCGGACCCGCCGCCTATCAGACTCGGTCGCAACCTCGCTCGGTGCCATCTCCGAGTCGATTGAACAACGCCTGATCCTCGAACTCTTCGGCGCCGTTGATGTCACAGCTGTTCTTGACGCAGGCTGCGGTGACCGGCCTCGATGCCGATCCGATCATGCTCTCCGCAGCCCATGCTCGCGCTACCGCTACCTGCTCGCAAAGCCGATCCGATGCCCATCCGACACGGACCGGGCGGTAAGGATCAGTCCCCCCGCATGCCCGGAGACCCGACAGTGCCTGTGATACCTGCCAAGGGGCGACCCGCACCCCGCGAATCCGACAGGAACATGCCGAACGCGATCATCCTGCTGCGGCGTCTCGCGGACGACGACCTCGACGGCTGGAGGTGCATGACGTTGCGCGAATTCATCCTGCGGATGGACCTGCACGCTTGGCAGCCAGGCAGGGAATTGATCGTCGGCATGCTGCTGCCCCCGCGCAGCCCCGCCACACGTTGCACTGAACTCTCGCGCGACGCGGCGCGCTCCGGCGTGTCGGCATGCCTGCCGGCGCAAGTCCGCTTCCGCATTCCAGACGGAGTCAGACCGCCGCCGGGCCGCCCGCTGGCTCGAGCAGCTGCCGCGCGGGCAGCGTGAGCCCGATCCGCGTCCCTTGTGCGCTCGAGTCGATCTCGAGCCGAACTCCGATGTTGCGGGCGCGCCGCCTCATGCTCGCGAGGCCTTCCCCGTTGCCGGCCGCGCCGACATCGAAGCCGCAGCCATTGTCGGTGATCACAATGCCCACCCAATCCGCGTCCGGGCAGTGTACCGACAGCGATATGTCCGTGGCGCCGGAGTGCTTCAGGACGTTGGTGAAAATCTCCTGCACGATCCGCGTGATCTCGGTGATCTCGACCGGTCCGAGCCGGATCGCATCGGGCGCGGCGGCGACGTTCCAATGCACGCTGATGCCGGCGGCATTGAGCCGCGGCTCGAGCCGGTAGCGGAGGTTCCCGAGCATGACCAGCAGATCGTGCACGGTGGGCTTCATGGAATCGATCGCGATGCGCAATTCGTCGATCGCGTCGTCGAGCGCAGCGGCGACGTCCTGCCGCGGATTCGCCGCTGTCTCGGTGAGCCGGCGGGCGGTGATGAGCTGCAGGCCGAGCCCGTCGTGCATGTCGCGCAGGATGCGATCGCGCTCGGCCGCGACCACCCGCTCGCGCTCGAGTTCGGCTGCCCTGTCGTACTGCGCGCGCAGCGCGCTCTCGCGGTCGCGCACGCGGGCATCGAGCGCCACGTTGAGCTGCTCGTACTCGTTGTGCGTCCTGACGAACCTGTCGATGAGCGCCCAGCCCACCGCGATGGCGTAGAAAACCGAGCTGTAGGGCATCAGGTACGAGGCCGGCCACGGAATCCACTCGAGCATGAGGGCGAAGTCGTAGGCGCCGGAGAGCGAGGT
>JAJZMI010000022.1 GCA_021798335.1 Pseudomonadota bacterium
GCGACAAGGAGGCCGGCGGGTGCTTCGATCAGGAATTCATCGAGCTCGCCCGCTCGGTCTACCTCGCCAACGACGAGCGCGCGGCCGTGAAGCGGCGCGTCAACCTCGCGCTCGGCTCGCGCCTGGTCGAGGAGAAGTCCTACCGGCCGTACCGCCGGTAGGCTGCGCGTCACTTCCGCGGCATGGGCGGATTGCGCGGTGTCGGCGGCGGCGTCATTCCCGATGGCGTGATCCGTCCCGGGGCGACCCGCACCGTCTTGGTCAGCCAGGAGTTGATGGTGGCCACCTCGGGGGGACGGAGCGTGCCGGCGGCATACTGCAGCGCCACGATGCTGTCGATGTAGTTGTAGCGGCTCGCGGCGTAATTGGTTTGGGCCGCGACCAGCGTGCTCAACGCATTGAGCACGTCGACTTCCGTCTGAGTGCCCACCTTGTAGCCGGCCATCGTCGCCACGTAGGAGATCCGGCTCGAGGCGAGCGCCTGGCGCAGCGCGCGCACGTTGGCGATTCCCGAGATTACCCCGAGATAGGCGTCGCGCGCCTGCTGCACGGTGGAGCGGGAGGCCTGCTCCACCGCGTCCTCGGCCGCGATCGACTGGTACTCGGCCTGATGGATGCGCGCCTCGTCGCCGCCGCCGCTGAACAGCGGCAGGGAGAACTCGATGCCGATCTGCCGGTTGGTGCTGTTGTTGGGGAGGCCGCGGAACACCTGGCCGAACACCGTCTGATTGACGTCGTTCCCGTTGTAGGTTCGGCTCGCCACCAGGCTGATCGAGGGCAAATCGCTCCCGTAGGCGGCGCGCACGTTGTAATCGGCGGCGTCGGCCGCGAAGCGGGTCGCGATCAGAGTCAGGTTCTGCCGCAGCGAGGTCTGCACCCACGCGTGCTGGTTGGCCGGCTGGGGTGTGGCGAGCGGCAAGTTCTTGCCGGGCTCCGCGAGCGTGGTGTACAGCCGGCCGGTGATCACCTGCAGCTGATCCTCTGCGGCCGCGAGCGCCTGCTCGTCGGTGATCACCTGCGCGGCGGAGGCGTCGCGCGCAGCGCGCGCCTGCTCGACGTCGGTGATCGGGATCAGGCCAACCTTGAATTCTTCCCGGGCCTGCTCGAGCGCCAGCGTCAGAGCCTTCAGCGAGGACTGCTGCGCATGCAGGGTGTCGACCGCCGCGAGGACGCCGAAGTAAGCCTGCGCCGTGGTCAGAATCAGTCCCTGCTGCGCGGCCTCGTAGTTGGCCTGCGCTTCGGCCACCTGGCGGTCGGCGGCCTTGAAGTTCATCCAGTCCGCCCAGGAGAACAGATTCTCGCTGAGGTTCAGGCTCCAACTCTGGCCGGTGGTGTTCGAGGTGGAAGGCTCGTGCAGCGAGTACAGGGCGCCGCTCGAGCGGCTGCCGAGGCTGTACGACACCCCGCTGGTGTGATCCCAGGTCTCCCCGGCAGAGGCATTGATCTGCGGCAGCAGGACCGCGAAGGCCTCGGGGCGCGCCTCGCGGGCGGCCATGTAGGTGGCGTGCGCCTGCAGATAGGCCGGGTCGTTCAGCAGCGCCTGCTGGTAGACCTTGAGGAAGTTCGTGGCCGAGGCGGCGGCCGGGAGGCCGAGCGCGAGCACCGTGCCGCACAGCGCCAGGATGCGATGACGTTTAGTGGTATGCATGTGCGTCCCTAAGAACACAGCCGGCGTCGCAAGGTTGCACGCCTGGGGGATGAATTGTGCGCTCCGACCCGAGTCCACCGCGCCAGGCCGCAGACTCGGGCCTGATCAGAAGAC
Source organism: Pseudomonadota bacterium (assembly GCA_021798335.1). Taxonomy (GTDB): domain Bacteria; phylum Pseudomonadota; class Gammaproteobacteria; order Steroidobacterales; family Steroidobacteraceae; genus 13-2-20CM-66-19. The sequence goes on from JAJZMI010000022.1 coordinate 1,763, forward strand.
GAACTCTTCCGTAGGCACCAGGCGCGCCAGCGGATCGATGACGGTCTCGAACAGGCTCTCCGTGGTCCAGGCGTCGTTCGCGACGCGGCGCACCAGACGCGCGTCCATCACCGGGGGCTCTCCAACCACGACGAAGAGCCGTCCGCCCACGGCAAGGTGTTCCTGGAAGCGGGCATCGTAGCGCGGCATCGATGCGGTCAGGGCAATGGCGTCGAACCGGTCCCTCAGCTCATGGCGCAGCGCGTCGGCGTTGATGACCTCGATGTCGCGCACGCGCTGCTTGCCGAGGTTCTCGCGCGCCATGTCGGCGAGTTCCGGCACGATCTCCAGCGAGAGCACCGGGCCGCCGGCGGCCCGCAGGCACGCGCTGAGGAATCCCGAGCCGGTGCCGACCTCGAGGATGCGCTCGCCGCCGGCCAGGCGCAGCGCCGCCAGCAATCTGCCGACGACGCTTGGCCGGAGCATGTGCTGGCCCGCGGGCAGGGGCACTTCCATGTCGGCGTACGCAAGCGAGCGGTATCGCGCCGGCACGTAGGCCTCGCGAGGCACCTTGCGCAAGGTCTCGAGGACGCGCGGATCGAGAACGTCCCAGGCGCGTACTTGTTGCTCGATCATCTGCTCGCGGGCGTCGGCGGCCGGCATGGTCGTGAGGGCTCCGGTTGAATCAATGGGTTGCCCGGGGAGGGGTTCCCGAGGGTGGGGGAAAATTACGGGTTTTCGGCCCGCGTGCCAAGCGAATTTGCGACGAGATATGGTGAAATAGGGCTGGAACCCCCGGGGTGGTGCGCTATGCTGCCCGGCAGTGCCCGGTATGGAAATAATCAATAAGGTGCGCAGCCGCCTGGATGCAGCCGCCCGAGGGAAGCTGAGCTGAATGTCGATCGTATGGGCTCTGTGCCTGTTCCTGGCGCTTCTTGCCGTCGCGTTGCTCCTGTTGCGTGCGCAACGGTCGCGGCGCCTCGAGCGGCGCACCCTCGGACAGCTGGCGCACCGGCTCGAGCAGTTGCCGTCCGGGTGTCCCGCCGAGCGGATCGACGCCGCTCGTCACGGCGGCCCGGAGCTCGGTGAGCTGATCGACGCGGTCAATCGGTTGATGAGTGCAGCGCCATCCTCGCCCGAGACGCGAGCGGCCTCGGCCGAAGACGGTCGCTTCGCGGCGCTCGCCGAGCGCGTGGAGCAGCCGGTGCTGGTGCATCGGGACGTCATCGTATACGCCAATCATCGGTTCGCCCGGCTGCTCGGGGCCGATCCCGGGCAGATCACGGGCCGGCCGCTCGCCGCTTGGGTGGCCCCGGAGTACGCGGAGCTCGTGGCCGACAACATCCGCCGCCACCTTGCCGGCGAGGCGGTGGCCGATCGCTACGAAGTGGACCTGCCGTTGCCCGGCGGCATGGCTCGGCTGGAGCTGCTCATCTCCCCCTTCGAGTACGACGGTCCGGCGCTGTTGGTGACCGGCACGGAGGTGCTGCCGGAGGGGCTCGGCGCGCAGCCCGGGGCTGGCGCGCGCGGGGAAGGCGCTGTCGGGCATCTGACCGCGCTCGACCTGCTTTCCGAGGCGGTCGTCGCCACGGACCGCGACGGTCGAGTCACCTATCTCAACGCCGCGGCCGCGCGTCTGGCGCCGATGCCGCCCGGACAGGCCGTCGGCAGGGCCTTCGAGGACGTGGTGAACCTGGTGGAGGAGGGCGACCGCCGGCTATTGACCGAGCCGCTGCGCCAGACCCTCGCCAGCGGCACCGCGGTCAATCTCGGCCGGCGCGCGCTGCTGGTCGCCCGCAACGACGGCAGCGAGCGCTCGATCGAGCTGTCCGCCTCCCCGATCCGCACTGCCGATGGGCCGCTCATCGGCGCGCTCGTGCTGCTGCACGACGTGTCGGAGCTGCGCGGGATCGCGCGCCAGATGTCCTATCAGGCCACGCACGATGCCCTCACGGGCCTGGTCAACCGGCACGAGTTCGAGCGGCGGCTGCAGGAGGCGGTCGAGAGCGGCCAGCGCGGCGACGGACAGCACGTGCTGTGCTGTCTGGATCTGGATCGCTTCAAAGTCGTCAACGATACCAGCGGCCACGTTGCCGGCGACAGCGTGTTGCGCGAGGTGGCCAAGGTGTTGCGCGATGCGGTGCGCGACAGCGACACCGTGGCGCGGATCGGGGGCGATGAGTTCGGCATGCTGCTGATCGGCTGTCCTTTGGAGAAGGCGCGCCAGATCGCCGACGATGTATGCAGCGCGATCGCCGATCACCGCTTCGTGTGGCGCGAGAAGATCTTCAGTCTGGGCGTATCCGTGGGTCTGGTGGAGATTTCGCGCGGCAGCGGCCTGTCCGAGGAGCTGCTCGCGGCGGCCGACTCGGCCTGTTACGTCGCCAAAAAGCGCGGCTCGGGCCGGGTGGCGATCTATTCGGCGCGCGATGAGGCGTTCGCGCGCCACAGCGGTGAGATTCAGTGGCTGCAGATGCTGCAGACCTCCCTGAAAGAGAATCGCTTCCAGTTGTATCAGCAGCCGATCGTGCCGGCCTACGGCAACGATGCGGGCGGCCCGGCGATGGAGGTGTTCGTGCACCTGCGCGACGAGGAGGGCCACGGCATCGCGCCCGGGGAATTCGTGCGCGCGGCGGAGCGCTATCGGCTGATGGGACTCGTCGACCGCTGGGTGGTGCAGACGACGCTGACGGCTCTCGGGCGCGGAGCGTTGCCGGTGCCGTCGAACCGCTGCGTGGCGATCAACGTCTCCAGCCAGACGCTCGCCGATCCGGATTTCCTCGAGTTCGTGGTCGAATGCCTCGACAGCACCGGCGTGGCGCCCGGGCAGGTGTGCTTCGAGCTCAGTGAGACGGCGGTGGTGGCCAACATCGAGCAAGCGCGGCGGTTCGTCGGCGTGCTGCACGGCATGGGTTGCCGGTTCGCACTCGACGATTTCGGTTCCGGCGTCGGCTCGTTTTCCAATCTGCGGAGCCTGCCGATGGATTACCTGAAGATCGACGGCTCGTTCATCCGCAACCTGGCGGTCGACACCGTCAATCAGGCAATGGTCACGGCGATGATCGAGCTGGCGCGCAAGCTGAACTTCAAGGTGATTGCCGAGCAGGTCGAGGACAGCGCCGCCCTGGAGGTCGCGCGGCGCATGGGAATCGACTACATGCAGGGCTACGCCATCGCCCGCCCGACGCCCTTGCTGCCGCTGGCGGCCTGAGCCGCGGGCCGCGTTACCGCGGCTCGAAGCGCAGCGCCACGCCGTTGATGCAGTAACGTTGACCGGTCGGTGGCGGGCCGTCGGGGAACACGTGGCCGAGATGGCCGCCGCAGCTGGCGCAATGCACTTCGGTACGCCGCATCAACAGGCTGCGGTCCTGTCGTGTGGCGAGCGCGCCGGGCAGCGGCGCGAAGAAGCTGGGCCAGCCGGTGCCGCTGTCGAACTTGTCGGACGAGGAGAACAACTCCTGAGCACAGCCGGCGCAGCGGAACACGCCCGCGCGGTGTTCGGTGTTGAGTTCGCTGGTGGCGGCGCGCTCGGTGCCATGGCGGCGCAGCACGCGGTACTGCTCGCCGGTGAGCTCGCGCCGCCACTCGTCGTCGCTCTTGACGATGGGAAACTGCTCGGCCGATTGCACGAATCTCGCCTCCGGGGCGGCCGCAGCCGCACCGGCGAACAGTAACAGTCTGTGACTGTTTCGTCGAGTCCGGGCGGTTGGCGCGCTGGCCCGGATTGACCGAAATACAACGATCCGGTCCGGAAAATTGCGGCTTGCGCATCAATCGGTTACCACGCGGAACATCGCTCCGTCGAGCATTCTGTTGGTGAGAGCCAACGTATCGCGGTCAAAATGCCCGGTGCATCTTGATTTCGGGCGTGGTATGAAGAGCGCCGAGTCCACTACATTATGAGAACGAGCGGCAGGGATGCCACGAGCCCATGCAGCTTGCCCGTCTTTGGTGCGAACATCTGGCCGCCGGCTGTCCCCGCGAGCTCACCGGAGTCAAGATCGCGGGCAGCGATGCGCGCGCGCTGGATGCCGAGATCAGCGCCTGCGTCAGCGCGCTCATCGGCTGTTCGATGACGGTCGATGAGCGCATCGAGCGGCGCCTGTGCGAGATCCACCAGGCGCTGATCGGTAAACAGGCCGAGGCGGACGCGCCGGTCGCCGCTTACTGCGAGCGCCTCAACCGCCTGGTCAGCGCGGTGTTGACTCGGACCCGCGCCGGCCGTGCCTGAGCCGCGGTCGCGGACCCTTACAACAGCGGGACCATCAGCAGGGCGACGATGTTGATGATCTTGATCAGCGGGTTGATCGCCGGTCCGGCGGTGTCCTTGTAGGGGTCGCCGACCGTATCGCCGGTGACCGCCGCCTTGTGGGCATCCGAGCCTTTGCCGCCGAAGTTGCCTTCCTCGATGTATTTCTTGGCGTTGTCCCAGGCGCCACCGCCGGTGGTCATGGACACCGCCACGAACAGACCCGTCACGATGGTGCCGATCAGCAGCCCGCCGAGTGCCCGGATTCCGGCGCCGGGTCCCATCAGGTGGTTCATGATCACCACCAGGACGATGGGCATCAGGATCGGCAGCAGCGACGGGATGATCATCTCGCGGATCGCGGCCCGCGTGAGCAGGTCGACCGCGCGCGAATAGTCCGGCTTCGCGGTTCCCTCCATGATCCCCTTGATCTCGCGGAACTGCCGGCGCACTTCGTTGACCACCGCGCCGGCGGCGCGGCCCACCGCCTCCATGGCGAGCGCGCCGAACAGATACGGCACCAGTCCGCCGATGAACAGGCCGATGATCACCGCGGGATCCGACAGCGAGAAGGCGACGAGCTTGCCGGCGGCCTTCAGGTAGTGGGTGTAGTCGGCAAACAGCACCAGCGCGGCGAGCGCCGCCGAGCCGATGGCATAACCCTTGGTCACCGCCTTGGTGGTGTTGCCGACCGCATCGAGCGGGTCGGTGATGTCGCGCACTTCCTTCGGCAGCCCGGCCATCTCGGCGATGCCGCCGGCGTTGTCGGTGATCGGGCCATAGGCATCGAGCGCCACGATCATTCCGGTCATCGACAGCATGGCGGTTGCGGCCACGGCAATGCCGTACAAGCCCACGCCGTGCGCCGCGCCGAGCTGGTAGGAACCCCAGATGGCCAGGCAGATCGCCACCACCGGCGCGGCCGTCGCCTTCATCGACACCCCGAGGCCGGCGATGATGTTGGTCGCATGGCCGGTCTGGGACGCCGCGGCTACCTTGCGCACCGGGCTGAATTCCGTGGACGTGTAGTACTCGGTGATCACGATCAGGGCGCCGGTCAGGGCGAGGCCGATGAGCGAGCAGCCGTAGAGCGCCAGCCCGCCGGCGGGCATCAGGGCGCGGGTGATGAAGTAGAAGCCGACCGCCGAGGCGAGGCCGGCCACGACGACACCCTTGTACAGGGCCGTCATGATCTTGCCGCCCTCGCCGGTCGAGACGAAGAAGGTGCCGAGGATGGACGAGACGATCGACATCGCGCCGAGGGCGAGCGGATACACCACGGCGTTGATGCCGCCGGCCCCCTTGTTGCCGAACAGCAGGCCGCCGAGCACCATCGTGGCCACCACGATCACCGCATAGGTCTCGAACAGGTCGGCGGCCATGCCGGCACAGTCACCGACATTGTCGCCCACGTTGTCGGCGATGACGGCGGGGTTGCGCGGGTCGTCCTCGGGAATGCCGGCCTCCACTTTGCCGACCAGGTCGGCGCCGACGTCGGCCCCCTTGGTGAAGATGCCGCCGCCCAGGCGCGCGAAGATCGAGATCAGCGAGCCCCCGAATGCGACCCCGACGATGGCGTGCAGCGCGTGCTGCTCGCCGATGAGATGGCGCAGCACCATGAAGTAGCCCGAGACCCCGAGCAGCCCCAGGCCGGCGACCAGCATTCCGGTGACGGCGCCGCCGCGGAAGGCAACCGCCAGAGCGGCGTTGAGGCCCTGGGTGGCGGCCTGCGCCGTGCGCACGTTCGCCCGCACCGAGATGTTCATGCCGATGTAGCCGGCCGCGCCGGACAGCAGCGCGCCCACGGCGAATCCACCGGCGGTGGGCCAGCCGAGGAAGACCCCGAGGATCACGAACACCACGATGCCCACCAGCAGGATGGTGGTGTACTGACGATTCAGATAGGCCTTGGCACCGGTGTGAACGGCGGCCGCGATCTCCTGCATGCGCGCATTGCCCGCCGGCAGGCGAATGATGGCCGCGGTCGAGATCACGCCGTACACCACGGCAAGCACTCCGGCCGCGATCGCGGTCCAGAGCCACAGGTTGACACTCATCAGCTCGTCTCCCCCAAAAAAGCGTGCAAAGACCGGAAACTATAGCAAATCACGTGGGCACGACGGCCGCTCGAGTGCCGCCCGCCGCACCCTCAGACCTGGTAGGTCGTCTTCAGCTTGCGGCGCACCGGCGCGCCCTTGATGTGAACATAATCTGGCAGCCCATCCCGGTAGGGTGGATAGGCCTCTCCGGCGATCAACGGCTCCAGGTAGCGCCGGCACGCGGCGGTGATGCCGAATCCGTCCGCCGTGATGTATTCGCGCGGAACCTTCTTCTCGCGGTTCGCCACCTCGGCGAGCGGCACCTGGCCGACGGTCCACTGGTAGGGCTTGGAGCGCTTGCGCACGATGGTGGGCATTACCGCGTTGTGACCCTGGAGGGCGAGCTCCACGGCCGCCTTGCCGACCGCGTACGCCTGCTCGACGTCGACTTTGGATGCCACGTGACGTGCCGCGCGCTGCAGGTAGTCGGCCACGGCCCAGTGATACTTGTAGCCGTGCCGCTGGCGGATCATGTCCGCGACGACTGGAGCGGCGCCGCCGAGCTGCGCATGGCCGAACGCATCGCGGGTGCCGGCTTGCGCGAGAAATCGCCCATCGGGATATGCGGCACCCTCGGACACCGCTATGACGCAGTAGCCGTAGTCCGTGACGCACTGTTTGACCCGCTCGAGGAAGCGCTCCGGCTCGAAGGGGATCTCGGGGAACAGGATGATGTGCGGCGGCTCGCCCGGTTTGCGGCCGGCGAGTCCGGTGGCCGCGGCGATCCAGCCGGCGTGCCGGCCCATCACCTCGAGCACGAACACGCGGGTCGAGGTGCGCGCCATGGAGGCCACGTCGAGGCCCGCCTCGCGGGTCGAGACGGCTACGTACTTCGCCACCGAGCCGAAGCCGGGACAGCAGTCGGTGTGCGGCAGGTCGTTGTCGACGGTCTTGGGTACCCCGACGCAGATCACCGGATACCCGAGCGATTGGCCGATCTGCGAGACCTTCAGGGCGGTGTCCATCGAATCATTGCCGCCGTTGTAGAAGAAGTAGCCGATGTCGTGGGCGCGGAACACCTCGATCAGCCGCTCGTACTCGGCGCGATTCTGCTCGATGCTTTTCAACTTGAAGCGCGCCGAGCCGAACGCTCCGCCGGGCGTGTGCCGCAGGCCGCGGATCGCGGCGGCGCTCTCGCGCCCGAGGTCGATCAGATCCTCGGTGAGCGCGCCGATGATGCCGTCGCGCCCGGCGTACACTTTGCCGATCTGCCGGGTTCGGCGCAGCGCGGTCTCGATGACCCCGCACGCCGAGGCATTGATCACGGCCGAGACGCCGCCCGACTGGGCGTAGAAGGCAGTTCTCTTTCCGGAATTGTTCATGACGGGGCCCCGCACTCGTCAAAGGCTGAGTCGGCGCCAAGGATAGCGCAGCGCCAGGCCGCGTGCGCTCCGTTTGACCGGTCCGTAGCGCCCCGGTATGGTGCAAAACCTTTCACACTGAAAACTGTCCTGCTCATGCGCATCGTCCTGTTGGGGGCCCCAGGCTCGGGCAAGGGTACACAATCGCAGCGGCTGGTCGAGCAACAGCGTATTCCGCAGATATCCACCGGTGATCTGCTGCGCGCCGCCGTGGCTCAGGGCACGCCGCTCGGCGTTCAGGCCAAGGAAGCCATGACCGCGGGCCGGCTGGTCGAGGACTCGATCGTGCTGGAGATGATCCGCGAGCGCCTGGGCGAGCCTGACACGGGGCGTGGATTCATTCTCGATGGATTTCCGCGCAACATCGCCCAGGCCCGCGCGCTCGATATGCTGCTCGAGCGGATCGGCCAGCCGCTCGATGTGGTCGTGCAACTGAAAGTGGACTACGCGGAGCTGTCCCGGCGCATCGCCGGTCGGCGCACGTGCAGCGATTGTGACCGGGTGGTCAATCTGCTGACGACGCCGCGCGAGTCGCTCGAGCAGGAGCGCTGTCCGATGACCGGCAAGCCGCATCGGCTGTTTCAACGGCCGGATGACAACGAAGCGACCGTGGCGCAGCGCCTGCGGGTCTACGAGCAGCAGACCTCGCCGCTGATCGAGTACTACGCCGGGCAGGGCTTGCTGTGCAGCATCGACGCCCAGGGGGACGTGGCGGAGGTGTCTCGCCGGCTGACGGCCGTGCTGCCCCGGTAGGGGGGCGGCCTCAACGCGCTGCGAGCAGCCGCTCCCCGAGCACCTCGCGCCGCCAGCCGCGCAGCACCGCGGTGTCGTCCCGGCCTTCGACCAGCTGCTCGAGGTCGTGACGGGTCGCCAGCACTTCCGGACTCAGACCGAGCTCGGCCGCCGCCTCGCGCAGCACCGCCGCGAGTTGCTTCAACCGGGCGTTTCGCACCGGGTCGGGCCTCGGGCGGCTCACCGGCGGGGGCGGATCGGGAATCTCCGCCGCCTCTACGCGCGCGAGTATCTGCGAGCCGCACCGCTCGATCAGGCCGGCCGGCATCCCGGGCAGGGCGCCGAGCGCTGTCGGCGTGCGCGGTACGCGCAGCACGATCTCCCGCACCAGCCCATCCTCGAGAATCCAGCCCCGCGGCCGATTGCGCTCGAGCGCCCGCCGCTCGCGCCAGGCGGCGAGTGAGCGCAGCAGGCGCTGCCGTCCCGCATCGAGGCCGCTCAGGCCCTTCAATCGCCGCCACGCCTGATCGGGATCGACCGTGAGGAGGGCGGGGTCCTCGAGCGCGGCGAGTTCCTCTGCGAGCCAGGAGAGGCGGCCGAGACGGTCGAGCCGCTCCTGCAGCGTCTCTTTGAGCGCCAACAGATGTCGTACGTCATCCAGCGCGTACTCGATCTGCTCGGCCGACAGCGGCCGGCGCGACCAGTCCGTGCGCGTGTGCGCCTTGGCGAGCTCGACACCGAGCAGGCGCCGGACCAGCTCGGCATAGCCGATCTGGGCGCTCTCTCCGGCCAGCGCGGCGGCGATCTGCGTGTCGAACAGCGGCCGTATCGGTCCCACGGCCGGCAGCAGCACCTCGAGATCCTGGCGCGAGGCATGCACAACCTTCACGGCCGGTGGCGCGCTCAGCGTGCCGCGCAGCGCCCCGAGGTCCGTCAGCGCCAGCGGATCGATGCACGCGGCGCCGTCGCTCCACGCGAGCTGCAGCAGACACAGCTGCGCGTGGTAGGTGCGCTCGCGCAGGAATTCGGTATCGAGTCCGATGAGCGCTTGTGATGCGAGCCGGCCGGCGATCCCGGCGAGCTGTTCGGGTGTGGTGACTGGGTGCACGGTACGACGATCGGTACAATGGGTCTTATTATGCACGTTCACGTTCTCGGTGCCTGCGGTACGTTCATGGGCGGTGTGGCGGCGCTGGCGTGCTCGGCCGGCCATCGCGTGACCGGCTCGGACCGCAACGTCTATCCGCCGATGAGCACGCAGCTCGCTGCGCTCGGCATCGAGCTCATCGAAGGCTACGGGGCCGAGCAGCTCGAGCCGCGACCGGACGTGGTGGTGGTCGGCAACGTGATGCGCCGCGGCATGCCGGTGATCGAGGCGCTGCTCGATGCAGGTATCCCCTATGTGTCGGGTCCGGAATGGCTCGCGCACGAGTTGCTGCGCGCGCGCTGGGTGCTGGCCGTGGCCGGCACGCACGGCAAGACCTCCACCACCGCGATGCTCGCGTGGATCCTCGAGCATGCCGGGCTCGCGCCGGGCTTTCTCATCGGCGGCGTGCCGGCGGATTTCGGGACGAGCGCGCGGCTCGGCACGGGTGCGTTCTTCGTGATCGAGGCCGACGAATATGACACCGCGTTTTTCGACAAGCGCGCCAAGTTCGTCCATTACCGGCCGCGCACGGCGATCCTCAACAACCTCGAGTACGACCACGCGGATATCTATCCCGATGTGGCCGCAATCCAACGCCAGTTTCACCAACTCGTCCGTACCGTGCCCGGCATCGGGCGCATCGTGTGGAACGCCGGTGATGCGAATCTGCGCGCGGCGCTGCAGATGGGATGCTGGACGCCGACCGAGGGCTTCGCGCGCGACGCTGGGCCCGACGTTTGTTGGTGCGCGCGCCCGACTAGTTCGGCGGCCGACGACTCGGCCTTCGAGGTCCTCGAGCGGGGCGAGCCCTGCGGCACCGTGCAATGGGACCTGTTCGGGGCGCACAACATGGAAAATGCGCTGGCGGCGATTGCCGCGGCGCGTCATGCCGGCGTGCCGGTGGCCCGCGCGATCGATGCCCTCGGGTCGTTCCATGGAGTGGCGCGGCGCATGCAACTGCGCGGCGAGGTCAACGGGGTGCGCGTATACGATGACTTCGCGCATCACCCCACGGCCATCGCCACCACCCTCGATGGTCTGCGCCGGCGTGTCGGCACCGCACGCATCGTCGCAGTGCTCGAGCCGCGCTCGAACACGATGCGCATGGGCGTGCATCGCGCCGCGCTCGCCGGGTCGCTCGCCAAGGCCGACGAGGTCTGGCTGTACCTACCGCCGGACCTGGGCTGGGATGCGGCGCCGGTGCTGGCCGCCCTGCAGGGCCGGGCCCAGGGTCGCGCCGAGGTGGGTGCGCTGGCGAGGGATCTGGCAGCCGCCGCCCGGCCGGGCGATCACGTGCTCATCATGAGCAACGGCGGCTTCGGCGGCCTGCACGAGCAGCTGCTGCGCGAGCTGCGGAGCCCACCGGGCGGGTCGGTCCGGCTGGCGCGGACCTGAGCACTGCCGGCGCGGCTAGGCGGGCGCGCCGTCCTGGGCGCGCGTGCGGGCAGAGTAAAAGCGTGCCAGTCCCCAGCCCAACACCACGGCCCAGGCGAGCACCAGCCAACCGGTGAACCCGTCGTGGTGGCTGAGCAGGAAGCTCAGCGGCGAGGCGATGTTGGGGCGGGACAGGCCATGCACCACCAGCATCACCCAGACCCATCCGGCGTGCAGCCCCATGCTCGCGGCGGTGTTGCCGGTGATCGACCGGACGATCGCGAGCACGACGCCGACGGCGGTCAGGCACAGGAACGCGTCGGCATTACCGAGCGGGTCCTCGAAGGCGCGCAGCGTGCCGTGCAGCACCGTCACGCCGCTCCACGGCGTGACCGCATCCGCCGGGATGTGCGCCACGCCGAGGAAGTGCGTCGCCGCGAAGATGATCGAGGTCAGCGCGATCGCGATCAGCGTGCCGGATTCGCGTTGAATGCCGGCGAACATCACTCCGCGCAGCGCGGTCTCCTCGATCAGCCCGACCGCCACGCCGCTCAGCAGCCGCTTGGCGATCAGGGCCGCGAGCGCCCCCGCGCCGTAGCGCGCGGCCGGCTGCCAGTCGAGCAGGCCGAGCGCGGCCATGCTCGCCACGACCAGCGACATCGTAAGCGTGCCGATCACCAGCGCGATGCCGTACTCGCGCAGGTAGACCCTGCGCGCAGCGCCGAAGCCCAGACTGACCCGGTCCCCGAGCCGCAGGCGGCGCGCGATCAGCAGAAAGCCGATGAGGAACCCCAACATCCCGATCCGCTCGCCGATGCGCTGGAAGGGAAAGTTGAAGTGCGGATGCAGCAATAGCCACGCCGGATAGGTGAAGACGGCCATGCAAGCGAGGCTGAAGGCGATCAGGAGCATGAACCAGGCAAAAACGCGCATTGTGCGGTCATCCTCGAGGGCGGAGGTTGCACTGTACGGTCGGTGCGCCTGGTGGGCAAATCCGGCGCAATGCGCAGGCAAATCGGCTGGTCGACTCGCGCGCGAGGCCGGATACTGCCGCCGACGCCACCGCCGCCGAAGGAAGGTCTCATGATGCCATCGCGACCGATCGACATTCTGAATGCGCTCATTCAGGGGCTCGATCCGCACACCGGCGAGCCGCTGGCGCCGGACTCTGCGCTGCACCGCGCCGAGGTCCTGCGTGCGCTGCTGGCCGCGGCCGCGGCGCTGGAGGAGTCGACGGTCCGTGCGCAGCGGCGCGCGCAGCTGCCAGCCAATGTCGGACGTCCCTGGAGCGAGGACGAGCAGGCGCGGCTCGCCGCCGACTTCCGCGCAGGCGAGCCGCCCGCGGCACTCGCCGAGAAGCACCGGCGCACCCTGCGGGCGATCGAGGCCCGGCTAGAGCGCATGGGATTGCTGCGGCCGGACCAGCGGCGCACGCGTGGCGGCTTCACCGGCGTGTCGGACGCCCCGCCGCCGCGCCGCACTGCGCTCGCTTGCCGTCCGCGAGCGGCCGTGGGGCGCGCGGGCCGGCGCAAGCGCCCATGAGAGTCCGGTGAATCGTGCCAATTTCCCCATCGTGCCGGATTTCACGGGGGCGGCTTCTGGTAAGCTCGCGCAACGGCGGTGCCGGGAACAATCGATCGATGGTGCGCGACGATCTCAATTCGGATTGTCACAACGAGTGATGAGCAAGCTGCGCGGCAAGATGCGTACGGGGGTGCGACGGATCGCGGCCAAGATCCTCGGCGAGTATCCGCCGCCGCGCCTGCGTCATGCCGATGAGTTGCTCGCCGGGCTGGGCGCCGCCGAGGCGGCCGCCGGAGAATGGGGCCCGCTCGCCGCGTCGATCGCCGCGGCCTTGCGCGGCGGCGGCTCGGACCGCTTCCTGCGTCTGCCGCCGATCGCCAAGACCGTCCATCCGCGCATCCGCAGTCACTCGGGCGAGTATCTGCGGCACGTGCTCGCCTCCGCGCGCTGCTCGCCGGCGTTGCGCCGGGCGTTGACCGAGTCGCCGGTCGGTCAGCCGCTGGTCCATCCGTATTACCCGCTGAGCAGTCCGCTGCTGGTGCAGCATGGCTATCACCTGATCCGGCTGCTCGAGGCGACCGACATCGATCTGGCGGCGCTGCGGCTGGTGGTGGATTTCGGCGCCGGGTACGGCAGCTTCTTCCGGCTGCTGCGCAATATGGGCTACCGCGACGCCTACGTGATCTGGGATATCCCGGTGATGTGCGCATTGCAGCGCTTCTATTTGCGCAACGTCTTTCCGCAGGGCGACTCGTTCGAGCCGCCGCGCAATCTGTCCTGGCTCCTCTCCGGTGCCGCGCCGGTGCCGGTCCGCGCCCGCGTGGCCGAGCGCGGACCCTCGCTGTTCGTGGCGACCTGGTCGCTCAGCGAGACGCCGCTGGCGGTGCGCGATGCCGTCGCGCCGATGCTCGAGGATTTCGATTACGTGTTGTGCGCCTACCAGCGCGCCTTCGGCGGCATCGATAACACCGAGTACTTCGCCACTCTTGCGCGGCGGCTGCCGCGGATGCGCTGGCTGCACGCCGAATGTCCCATCTTCCACAACAACTTCTACCTGATCGGCGCGCGCGCCGGCGCGCGCTGACGCCGTGCGCGGCGCCCTCATGAGCGCAATCGTCATCTACGATCCGGTGTGTGCGCGGCCGTACGACGGCGACACGCCGCACCGCGAGGCGATGGGCGGTACCGAGGCGACCGTGGTGCGCATCGCCGCGGGGCTCGGGGCGTGCGTCGTGCAGCACAATCGCACCGAGTCGAGCGGTTCTTATCGGCCGCCCGAGCGCGACCCGACCGTCGGCTGCGTGATCGTCAACCGCGATTCGCGCGCGCTCGAGTCCGTGCGCCACCTGTACCCAAACGCGCGAGTGTTTCTCTGGCTGCACGACCGGATGCGGCCGGGATCGCGGCGGGCCCGCTGGCTCGCCTCGACCCGCGAGCTGCTGCGCTCGCTCGATGTCCGCCTCATCTGTGTTTCCGACACGCAGCGCGCCGCGGTCGAGGCGACCCTGCGCTGGATGGGTGTGGAGGGGGGGCTGCACGCCCGCACGATATACAACCCGATCGACGAGACGTTGCAGCCGGATGGCTCGCCGATCGATGAGCGCAAGCTCGTGTTCCTCTCCTCGCCCAACAAAGGGCTGAAGTTCACGCTCGATGCGTTTCGCGCGCTGCGCCGCCGGATGCCGGACCTCGAGCTGCTGGTGGGCAATCCGGGCTACAAGACGCGCGATTGGGCGCCCATCGAGGGGGTGCGCGATCTCGGGCCGCTGCCGCAAGCGCGCATGCATGCGCAGGTGCGCACGGCGCTGTGCACCTTCTGTCCGAATTTCGTGGTGCCGGAGACCTTCGGGCTGGTCTTCGCCGAATCCAACGCGCTCGGCACCCCGGTGCTGACCTGCGACTGCGGCGCGGCGCGCGAGATCATCGGCGATGCGCGCCAGGTCGTTGCGGTCAGCGGCGCGCAGCGGCTCTATGAGGGGCTGCTCGGGGGCTGCGCGCCGCGCTGGCGCGCGTTGCCCGCGCAGGTGGCGGCAATGCTGGGTCTGTTCGATGCCTACGCGCAGCGCATCGGCGCTTGGCGGGCCGGCGAGCGGCCGGTGACGGCGCCGGATCCGCGCTTTCGCCTGTCGGCCGTGCTCGAGCGCTGGCGCGCGGAGCTCGCGCTCTGAGCGCGCGGCTCGCGAGGCCGCCTTGCTCCAAGCCGCGGGCGTGGGCCACAATGCCGGCTCCCGTGCAGAGGCGCCTGCCGTACTCCAGCCGATGACCGACGTGACGTTGTCCGCCGCAGCGCGCGCGCCGCTCAGTCCCTTCGTGTTCCGGTTCGGCCGGATCGGCGACATGGTGATGTTGACGGCCGTGCTGCGGGCGCTACATTGCCGTTTCGGCGCTCCCTGTCATGTCGTTGGAATGGATGCGTGGATACACGACATGTACGCGGGACATGCGGACGTGGCGGCGTGCTGGCACGTTCCACGCAAGGCGCCCTTGTTGTTCGGTCTCGCCTGGCCGGCGGTGCTGCGGGCGTTGCGCCGCAGCGCGCCGGGACCGGTGTACGTGTTCGAGCACCATCGCCGGCAGGTGCCGCGGATCAGGCGCCTGTTGGCCCTCGGCGGAATCGATCCGCGGCGGTGCCTGTTCATCGACGAGGAGCCCGGCACCGAGCGGCTGTGGCTCGAGTGCCTGTTGGAGTTCGCCGCGCGCACCCCGGAGTCGATACGGGCGGCCGATTATCCCGAGCCCGCGGCGCCGGGCCTCTGGCGCCCGCGCCTGCACGTGGCGCAGACCGAGCGCCGCGCGGCCTGCGATTGGCTTGCTCGTTGCGGCTGGCACGGCGAGCCGCTCGTGCTGGTGCAACCGGGCAACCATCGCACCATGGGCCGGCGGCGCATGCGCTACTGGGCCAGTCGGGACGACAAAGTCTGGCCGCTCGAGCACTGGATCGAGCTGTTGCGCGCAATGCGAGCCGCCATGCCCGAGGCGCTGATCGTGCTGCGCGGCGCGCCGGCCGAGTCGAGCATGCTCGAGCACATCCGGGCGGCGGCGCGCGTGTCCCGGGTGGCGGCGGCCCCGTGCGGGTTGCGGCGGCTGTTCGCCCTGTGTGAGCTGGCCCACAGCATGGTCTCGATCGATACCGGGCCGGCGCATGCCGCCGCGGCGCTCGGCACGCCGCTCGTGGTGCTCTACGGGATCCAGTCGGCCCGGGTCTGGCTGCCGCGCAGCGGCACAGACTCCCCGGTGCTTGCGCTCGAGGCCGAGCGTGTCGAGCGGATCGGCCCGCAGGCCGTGCTGGATGCCTGGCGCTCGCTGCCGGGCGAGCGCGCGCCGGGCACGTTGCAAGCGAGGTCCGCGTGAGCACTCCCGCGCGAGCGCTGCAGCCGGTGGTGATTCTGTTCGGCCGGGTGGGCGACATGATCATGCTGACCTCGGCGTTGCGCCTGCTGCACGAGCGCTTCGGGCGGCCGTGCCAGGTGGTTGGCGCGGGGCCCTGGAATCGCGAACTCTACCGGGGGAGTCCCGATGTGGAGCGCTGCTGGACGCTGCCGCGGCATCTGCCCTTGCCGGTGACCGGAGCGTGGTTGGCGGTGCTCGGCGTGCTGCGGCGCAGTGCGCCAGGTCCGGTATACGTTGCCGAGACGATGCCGCGGCAAGCCGCGCGCATCCGCCGCCTGCTGCGGTTTGGCGGCATCGACGCCCGGCGCTGCGAGTTCCTCGAGGGAGGCCCCGCCGACGGTGAGCACTACATCGATGCGCTGTTGCGGCTCGCCGTACGGACACCACCGATGCTGGCGGCGGCGGACTATCCATTGCCGGGCCCGGCCGGGGCGCCGCGGCTGTTCACGCTCGAAGCGGAGCGCTCACAGCGGGATGCTCTGCTGCGCGAGCGCGGCTGGAACGGCCGGCCGCTCGTGCTGATCCAGCCGGGCACGGCGCGCACCCTCAGCGCCCGCAGCCGCAGGCGATGGCGGCGGGACAACGACCGCTCCTGGCCCGTCGGACGCTGGCGCGAGCTGTTGCATGCGGTGCGCGCGCGCCAGCCGCAGGCGGTGCTCATCCTGCGCGGTGCGGTGAGCGAGCTGCCGCTGCTGCGCCAGATGCACGCCGCCATCGGCCTGGCGGGCCTGGAAGTCCTCGGGCTCGGCCTGCGGGCCAGCTTCGCGCTGATGGAGGTGGCCGAGAGCATGATCACCATGGATACGGGCATGGCGCACGCCGCCGCGGCCTGCGGCCTGCCGGTGGCCGTGATCATGGGGGCGATGCCCCAGTGGCGCGTACTGCCGCGCGCCGCGGCGCAGTCCAGGGTGATCGGCATCGGCGGACCGCCGGCCACGACCCGAGCCGACCAGATCCCGGCCGAGGCGGTGTTTGCGGCCTGGTGTGCGCTGCCGGCCCGCCACCCCGTCTGAGCCGGCGGGGGACGGCTCAGAAGTCGTGCGATAGATACAGCGACCAGCTGTCGATGGTGTAGTACGTGGCCAGGCGATAACGCTCGGTACGCAGATCACCCAGACGCTGGGCCGAAACCACGCTGCGGAAATCGAGTCCGACGTTCCAGCCGCGATACGCGTGCAGCCACTCCAGGCCGGTGCCGAGGTACAGGCCGTAGGCCGGAGTGGGACCGGAGTAGCGCGCCGCCCCGACGAAGGCATGAATGGCGATCGGCCAGTCGAAACGATAGCGATAATCGACCATCCGCAGCCCGAGCAGCAGCCGGCCGCTGTAGGCGTCCAGATCGAGCCCGACGCCGATGTCCTGATGCGCCGAGATGCGCCGCCGCGCGCCGAGGGTCAAGGCGGGGCTGCCCGCCCAAGGCCTGTAGAAGCGGATGGTGGCCGCGCCGTTGGGCCTGTACACCAGCACGTCGTAGTAGTTGACGCCCACGTTGACGAACAGATCGTCGCCCTTGGGGCGTTTGCCGCTGAAGGCGGACACCGGATCGTAGTGCCTGAACAGCGCCTCCCCGTCGCGCAGGAAGCCCTCGACCGCGATGTAGTGGTGCCCGAAGACATCCTGGCCGCCGCCGATCTCGGCGCCGACCGCGTAGCCGTTCCAGGGGAAGGAGTAGCTGAGCGCCCCCATGTACTCGGTCTTGTAGGGGTAGGAGGCGTACACGCTCTGCGCCTCGTTGGCCAGCTCGCGCAGCCGCAGCTGCAGGTAGCCGCCGAACGGCGGCGTCCAGCCGATGCGCAGCATGTTGCTCTGGCCGCCGACCTGGTCGGCGAACGTGGTGGCGGTGGCGGGCACGCGCTGGTCGCCGAACCAGTTGCCGATGCTCTGATAGTCGTTGGTGATCCCGTATTGATAGCCGGTCTGCACGCTGGTCGCGCCGTGCACGTACCAGGTGGGCGACCACGAGTCGAACTCGTACGTCAGGTCGAAGGGCCCGAGGCGCGCGAAGTCGATGCCGGCGGAGATGTCGGGCTTGCCGAACAGGTAGCTTCTGCCCATCGAGGTGTCGTTGGCGGCGTACTCGAAGTACACCGAGAACGGCTCGGGGCCGGGAAAGATGAAGTCGCTGGTGACGGATGCCTCCTGCTTGGCGACCACGTGCGTGCCGGCGTTGAAGCCGGTGCTCTGCGCCTTGGCGGGATTGATGAACGCCTGCATGATGTTGGTCAGCGATTCGCCGCCGGCCGCGCCGCCGCCCCAGATCATCACCCGCTGCACGCCGAGCGACCAGCCGCTCACCGGCTGGATGCCGACCATGATGCCGCCCATCTTGGGATAGCCGTGCGTGAACGTGCCGTTGGTCAGCTCGATGTGCCGCTGCTCGGACATGCGCGCGACGAACACCTGGTACTGCAGGCCGAGCCGCGTCAGCGGCAGGGTGTTCGACAGCGTGATCGACGGCATGGTCGGCGCTTCGGTGCTGATCAGCATCGAGCTGTCGGTCAGCGGCGACCACCAATGGTCGCGCCAGCCGATATCGAGCTGCGCCCAGTCGAAGCCGAGACTGAGCATCGTGCCGGTCGGGGTGAAGCGGCCCTGGTAACCCACCCCGCCGACGTTGAGCAGCATGTAGGGGTTGGGTTGGATGTAGGCCGCGCCCGAGACCTGATAGGGGCTCTGGGCCCGCCGCCCGTGCTGGTTCGGCAGCGTGATGTTGGATTTTCCGCCGGTCGCGGCCAGCGTCACGCTGGTGAACTCGACGCCGGTGCCCTGCATGTAGCGGCGCAGATACTTGCGCACCCGCTCGCACAGCGGCCGGTCGACGCGGCACGCCTTGGGCAGTGCCCGCAGCACCAGCGCCGCCGGAATCGGTCGCACCAACACCGGCTGGTCGCCGAGGATCAGCACCCGGTCGATCGCGTTCTGGACGGCGGGGTCCAGGTTCAGAGGCAGGTAGGGCGAGACGCCGCTCGCCAATGCGCTGCCGTACAGCAACATGACGCCCAGCAGCGACAGCCCCCACATCAACGGTCGGCGGATCATTCCGTTCTCGCGCTTGTGCTTACTTCGTCCAGGCCGCGCAAAGTAACCAGCGCCGGGGGAAAGATCAATGGCTCCGAGGTCGCGTCCCGGCGCCCGGGTGCGCGGATCGGCGCGGGCGCGGCCATGCCCGGCGGCGAGGTGATGCGAGGAACGCTCGACGGTGGGCCGGTGTGCGCCCTGCGCGGGGTCTGGCCGGGCCGTGGGTCGCGCCGGTCAGGCGGCGCCGATCGAGCCGCGGCGCGCGCTGTCCTCGACCCACACCAGCTCGGTGGCGATAGAGCCGTCGGCGCGCAGCTCGAGCGTGCGGTACGCCGGCGGGAGCGAGTCGAGCCCGAACCGCTCGGTGCGCGGCCGGAATTGCACGCACGTCGATGGCGTGGCGAGCAGGCGAACGCCGTTGCGCAGCGCATCGAAGCTCTGGTGAACGTGACCCCAGAGGATGCCCCGAACGCCCGGGTGTCCGTCGATGACGGCGAAGAAGGCTTCGGGGTTGGCGAGCGCCACCTGATCGAGCCACCGGCTGCCGAGCGGCACCGGATGATGATGCAAGCAGACCAATACGTGTCGCTCGCCGGCCTGCTCGAGCGCCGCGGCGAGCGCTGTCAGGCTCGCGGGGCTCAGTGCGCCGCCGGCTTGGCCGGCCTGTACGCTGTCGAGCAGCACGATGCGCCAGCGGCCGATATCGACGTGCCCGCCCATCACGAACGGGGGCTTGGCGAGCGCGCGGCGCATTGCTCGCGGATCGTCATGATTGCCCGGCAGACACAGCACCGGTATTCCGAGCGTTGCAAACAGGCGATGGAACTGGGTGTAACCGGCCGGATCGTCATGCACGACGTCGCCCGTGACCAGCAGCGCATCGGGCGGCCAATCCTCCCCGCGCGCCTGCGCGAGTGCGGCGGTGGCGGATGCGAGCGTGCGCACCCCGCGCAAACGGCCGGTTTCGGCGCCGAACAGGTGCAGATCGGTCAATTGAACGAGACGTACACTGCTCACCTGGGAAAGCGTAGCAGAACCTCCTTAACCCGCAGTGAACTGGGTCGCGAGGTGAAGCGCCGGCGCGCCCGGCGGCGGCGCGCCCGCCGTCAATATGCAAGAGGCGGCCGAAATATGCAAAGCATCCGGGCCGGCGGTCGGCCTCGGGCGCGATCCCGCTCAGCGGCGCCTCGGCGCGGCTGAGGATGCGGCGATTGAGCATTGTGGGCCGCTGGGGGACAATGCCCCCCCTTTTTTTGTGTCGGGCGGCTGCGGCGCGCCCCGCGTGCGGCGGGTGTCGGCGCCGAGGTGTTCGAGGCGCAGGATGAGGCCTGCCGGGAATGCGTGCGGCCGCGCGCGGGACGCCGCCCAGTGGCGGTGCAGGCCGGCGCTACGCTATCGTGGCGGCGCGATGTCGGCGCCGCCGGCCAGGCGCCGGCGCGATGGCACGGTTTTGATTCACCGCCGGGCGCATCGGGCGCGGGGGCGGTGATTTGCTCGATACGGTCAATTGAAAATCGCTAAGGGGATCGGCTCATGGCAATCAAAGTGGGAATCAACGGCTACGGTCGCATCGGCCGCAACGTGCTGCGTGCCGTGTACGAGGGCAAGCGCACCGGCGAGGTGCAGATCGTCGCGGTAAATGATCTGGGCGATGCCAAGATCAATGCGCACCTGACGCAGCACGACTCGGTGCACGGGCGCTTCCCCGGTGAGGTGAAGGTGGACGGGGATTCGCTGGTGGTCAACGGCGATCGGATCCGCGTGCTCGCCGAGCGCGATCCGGCCAAGCTCCCCTGGGGCAGCCTCGGGGTGGATTACGTGTTCGAGTGCACGGGATTGTTCACGAGCAAGGCCAAGGCCGCGGCGCACCTAGCCGGCGGCGCCAAGCGGGTCGTGATCTCCGCCCCCGGCGGCGATGATGTCGATGCGACCGTGGTGTACGGTGTCAATCACGGCGTGCTCTCGAGCAAGCACACCGTGATCTCCAACGCCTCGTGCACGACCAACTGCCTGGCGCCGGTCGCGAAAGTGCTCAACGACGCGGTCGGCATCAGCGCCGGCATCATGACCACGATACATTCCTATACCAACGACCAGGTGCTCACCGACGTCTATCACAAGGACCTGCGCCGGGCGCGCTCGGCCACCCAGTCGCAGATCCCGACCAAGACCGGCGCGGCGGCGGCCGTCGGGCTGGTGCTGCCGGAGCTGAAGGGACTGCTGGACGGATTCGCGGTGCGCGTGCCGACCATCAACGTCTCGCTCGTGGATCTGACGTTCACGGCCAAGCGCGCCACCACCGTCGAAGAGATCAATACCGCGGTGCGTGATGCCGCCGTCAGCGGCCTGAACGGGGTGCTGGCCTACAACACCGCGCCGCTGGTGTCGATCGACTTCAACCACGACGCGCATTCCTCCATCTTCGATGCAACCCTCACCAAGGTGATCGCCGGCACGCTGGTCAAGGTGTGTGCGTGGTACGACAACGAGTGGGGATTCTCCAACCGGATGATCGACACCGCGCTCGCCTGGTCGAAGGCATCATGAAAATCCGGCGCATGGCGGACACGGACCTGCGCGGCAAACGGGTCCTGATCCGTGAAGACCTCAATGTGCCGGTCAAGGACGGGGTGATCTCGAGCGATGCGCGCATCCGCGCCGCGCTGCCCACCATCCGTTACGCGCTCGATCAGCATGCCCAGGTGTTCATCCTCTCGCACCTCGGCCGCCCCAAGGAGGGCGAGTTCGACGCGAAGCTGTCGTTGCAGCCGGTGGCCGCGCGCCTCTCGGAGCTGCTGGGCAAGCCCGTGCCCTTGCGCGGCGACTGGCTCGATGGCCTGGAGTGCGCCCCGGGCAGCGCGGTGCTGTGCGAGAACGTGCGCTTCAACAAGGGCGAGAAGAAGGACGACGAGGCGCTCTCGCGCAGGATGGCGGCGCTGTGCGACGTGTTCGTCATGGACGCGTTCGGGACCGCGCACCGCGCCGAGGCCAGCACCCACGGCATCGTGCGCCACGCCAAGGTCGCCTGCGCCGGCCCGCTGCTGGTTGGGGAGCTCGAGGCGCTGGAACGGGCGCTCGAGCGCCCGGCGCGGCCGCTGGTGGCGATCGTCGCCGGCTCGAAGGTCTCGACCAAGCTGACCGTGCTCGAGTCCCTGCTCGCCAAGGTCGACAAGCTCATCGTCGGCGGCGGGATCGCCAACACCTTCCTCGCCGCGACCGGCCTGCCGGTCGGCAAGTCGCTCTACGAGGCGGAACTGCTCGAGGTGGCGCGGCGGCTGATGGAACAGGCGCGCGCGCGGGGGGCGGAGATTCCGCTGCCGACCGACGTCGTGGTGGCTAAGGAAGTCGCGGCGACGGCCCACGCCGATGTGCGCTCCATTCACGATGTCGGTGCCGATGAGATGATCCTCGACATCGGACCGGACACCGCGGACCGGCTGAGCGCGCTGCTGCAGTCGGCCGGAACCATCATCTGGAACGGCCCGGTGGGTGTGTTCGAGTTCGAGCAGTTCGGCGAGGGCACGCGCGCCATCGCCCAGGCGATCGCCCGCAGCAAGGCGTTCTCTCTGGCCGGCGGCGGCGACACGCTGGCCGCGATCGAGAAATACCGGATCGAGGACGGCATCTCGTACATCTCGACCGGCGGTGGAGCATTCCTGGAATTCGTAGAAGGCAAGACGCTGCCCGCCGTGGCGGCCCTCGAGGAGCGCGCAGGCGACTGACATCATGCACAGACGAACGAAAATCGTGGCAACGCTCGGGCCGGCCACGGACGATGTGGGGGTGCTCACCGACATGGTGCGCGCCGGTCTCGATGTGGCGCGGCTGAACGCCTCGCACGGCACCGTCGAGGACCGGCGGCGCCGGCTGGCGCTGGTGCGTGAGGCGGCCAATCGTGCCAACAAGTGCGTGGGGGTGCTGCTCGATCTGGCGGGACCGAAGATCCGCATCGAGGGGTTCCGCACCGGCAAGGTGCTGCTCGAGGAGGGCCGGCCGTTCGTGCTCGACACCGCGCTCGATCCCAAGGCCGGCACCGTGGAGGGCGTGGGCGTCGCCTACAAGGATCTGCCGAAGGACGTGCGGGCCGGTGACGCGCTGCTGCTGGCCGACGGGCAGATCGTCCTCGACGTCGCGCGCGTCGAGGACACGCGCATCCACACCCACGTGCGCATCGGCGGTGAGCTGTCCGATCGCAAAGGCCTCAATCGACAGGGCGGGGGCATATCTGCTCCGGCCCTCTCCGACAAGGACAAGGAAGACATCCGCTTCGCCGCCGAGGAGAACATCGATTACATCGCGGTGTCCTTCGCCCGCGACGCGGCCGACATCGAGCAGGCCCGAACCCTGGCGCGTCGCGCCGGGCGCGACGCGCGCATCGTCGCCAAGGTCGAGCGTCACGAGGCAATCACCAATCTACCTTCCCTGGTCGAGGCCTCCGACGTCGTGATGGTGGCGCGCGGGGACCTCGGTGTCGAGATGGGCTATGCCGAGCTTGCGGGCTTGCAGAAGACCATCATTCGCCAGTCGCGGTTGAAGAACCGGGTGGTGATCACCGCCACGCAGATGATGGAATCGATGATCCAGAACCCGATCCCCACGCGCGCCGAGGTCAGCGACGTCGCCAATGCCGTGATGGACGGGACCGATGCGGTCATGCTGTCGGCGGAATCGGCCACCGGACGCTACCCGGTGCGCGCCGTGGAGGCGATGGCGCGGGTCATCGAGGGCGCCGAGAAGTACGAGCTGTCGCTCGGCTTCCAGCAGCACCGTACCGAGGGGCTGTTCAGCGACAGCGAGGAGGCCATCGCCATGGCGGTGATGTATGCCGCCAACCACATGAAGGTGCGCGCCATCGTGGCGCTGACCGAGTCGGGCTCGACGCCGCTGTGGATGTCGCGCATCCGCTCCGACATACCGATTTACGCCTTCACCCGCCACGAGTCGACGCGCCGCCGGGTGACGCTGTTTCGCGGTGTATATCCGGTCATCTTCGACGTGACCGACGCGAAGTCCACCGGCCAGCTCTACGACACGCTGTTCACCCGGCTTCTGGAGCTGAAGTTGGTCGAGCGCAAGGATCTGGTGATTCTCACCAAGGGCGAGCAGTCGGGCGTGCAGGGCGGCACGAACTCCCTGCAGATCCTCGAGGTGGCCTAGGAGGCTGGCGGAGCGATGCGGCGCCGGCGGCGGTTCGCGTAGCGGCCGGTCTGCGCCCGAGATTATGGAGCCAGCAACCGATATCGCATCCCGCGAGCCGCTCGGCCCGCGGCGCCGTCCGGTCGTGGCCCTGGTCCTGACGGGCGGCGGAGCGCGGTCCGCATACCAGGTGGGCGTGCTGCGCGCGCTGGCGGAGATACTGCCGCGCGCACGCAACCCCTTCCAGATCATCGTCGGAACTTCCGCCGGAGCGGTGGCGGCGAGCGTGCTCGCCGCCGAGGCGCACGTGTGGCGCGAGGGTGTCGCGGGTCTGCTGCGGGTGTGGTCGAACTTCCGCACTGGCCAGGTCTTTCACGTCGATGCGCCGCACGTGGTGCGCTCGGGCCTGCACTGGGCACTGTCGCTGATCTCCGGCGGCCTGATCCTCTCGCCGCCGAAATCGCTGCTCGAGACCGGGCCGCTGAAGGCGCTGCTGGCACGGGAGATCGATTGCAGCGGCATCCGTCGCAGCATTGCGCGCGGCCATCTGCGCGCCTGCGCGCTGTGCGCCACGAGCTACGCCACGGGCCAGTCGGTGGCATTCTTCGACGGCGTGCCGGAGTTGTCCGAGTGGACCCGCGCGCAGCACATGGGCCGCCGCAGCGAGCTGTCGCAGGAGACCATCCGGGCGAGCATCGCCATCCCGTTGCTGTTCACGCCCGTGAAGCTCGGTGCGGAGTACTTCGGCGACGGCTCGATGCGCCAGTTGAACCCGCTGAGCCCGGCCGTTCATCTCGGCGCGGACCGGCTGCTCATTCTCGGCGTGCGCTCGCCGCACGGCTCCGGAGTCGATGGCGCTCGGCGGGCCGCGATGCCGAGTCCGGGTGAGGTGCTCGGCTTCATGCTCGATACTCTGTTCACCGATCAGATCTACGGCGATCTGGAGCATATCGACCGCATGAACCAGCTGGTGCGCGCCGCGCCGCAGGCGCGCGGGCTGCGCGCCATCGAGACGCTCATGATCGCCCCGAGCGTCGATCCGAGCGAGATCGCGGCCCGCCACGCCGCCGACATTCCGTCCGGCTTGCGCGCGCTGCTGCGGGTGCTTGGCGGCCGGCCGGAAGTGCCCGGTCATCAGCTGACCAGCTATCTGGCCTTCGAGGCGCCGTACACCCGCGCGCTGATCGAGCTCGGCTATCAGGATGCGATACGCTCGCGCACAAACTTGCGCGCGTTCGTCGCCGGCGAGCGTCTGCAACCGGCAACCGGCACGCCGGGCATGACCCAGCTCACCTGAGCGCGCCGGCCGCGCTCGCGAGCGCCGTGTGGCGCACCCTGACCTGCGGGTGTGTCGGCCGCAGCCGCCCGGCCAGCCGCTCGACGATGTACACCGAGCGGTGTTGACCTCCGGTGCAGCCCACCGCGACGGTCAAGTAGCCGCGATGGCTGGCCTCGAATTCAGGGATGCGCGCGCGCACGAATCCCTCGATGTCCTCGCTGAGCCGGGCTGTGCCGGCATGGGCCTCGAGAAAGGCGATGACTTGCGGATCGCGTCCGCTGAGTGGCCGCAGGCGCGGCTCCCAGTACGGATTCGGCAGTGACCGGGCGTCGAACACGAAATCCGCGTCGCCCGGGATCCCGTGCTTGAACCCGAACGACTCGAACGTGATCGAGAGCCGCTCGGTGCGCGGCACGCCGACCCGCTCGGCGATCACATCGCGAAGCGCATGCATGCCCAGGTGCGAGGTATCGATGAGCAGATCCGCCGCATGGGCAATCGGCTCGAGCAGGTCGCGCTCGAGCGACAGCGCCGTGCGCAGATCGAGACTGCCGCGGCCCATGGGGTGCGTACGCCGTGTTTCGGCGAAGCGCCGCAGCAGCACCTCGTCGGTCGCGGTGAGGAAAATCAGCTCGCAATCGATACCGCTGCGGCGCAGCTCGTCGATCAGCCGCGGCACGGTGGCGATCTCCGCGGCCGTGTTGCGCGCATCGACCCCCACCGCCGCACGCCCATACGTCTCTGCGGGATTGCGCACGGCGTGGGCGATGAAGGGTGTCAGCAGCGCCGCCGGGATGTTGTCGATGCAGTAGAAATCGAGGTCCTCGAGCATGCGCAGCGCCACGCTCTTGCCCGAGCCGGACATCCCGCTCAAGACTATGATGCGCACGGGCTGTCCGTTGCCGGCGCGCTCAGGCGCGCAGCGCTCGTCCCTCGAGCGCGTGGTGGTCGGTCAGCTTCTCCTTGTGTTTCTTGACGCACCGGTCGAGCTTGTCGGCCAGCAGATCGATGGCCGCGTACATGTCCTCTTCGATCGAATCGGCGTGAATGGAATTGCCGCTCACCAGCACCGTGGCCTCGGCCTTCTGGCGCAGCTTCTCCACGCTCAGCACGCAGTGCACGTTGATGACCTGGTCGAAGTGTCGCTCGATGCGCTCGAGCTTCTTCTCCACGTATCCGCGCAGGGCCGGGGTGATCTCGATGTTCTGGCCGGTGACATTCAGCTGCATGATCATCTCCTATCGCGTGCAAGACCGGTTGTCGATCGAAGAGCGCTCAGATCTGCGCCGATCCGGAGCGCTTGCGCTCGCTCGAGGCGGCGATGCCCATCGCCTCGCGGTACTTCGCGACGGTGCGGCGCGCCACCGGGATGCCCTCGGCGGAGAGCAGCGCGGCGATGCGCCCGTCGCTGAGCGGCGCGAGCGGATCCTCGTCCTTGACCAGCTTCCTGATCTTGGCGCGTATTGCCGTCGAGGAGGTGCCCGAACCATCGGCGCCTTCAATCTGACTCGAGAAGAAGTAACGAAGTTCGAATACCCCGCGAGGGGTGTGCATGTACTTGCCGGAGGTCACCCGCGAGATGGTCGACTCGTGCATGCCGATCGCCTCGGCAATGTCCTTGAGGATCATCGGACGCATGTGCTCCTCGCCATGCTCGAGGAATGCGACCTGCCGCTCGACGATCGAGCGGGCGACCTTGATCAGCGTCTCGTGGCGGATCTCCAGGCTCTTCAGCAGCCAGCGCGCCTCCTGCAGCTGCGCCCGCAGCGTGGCGTGGCTGGCGCTGCGGCCGAGCAGGCTTGCATAGCTGTGATTGAGACGAATTCGTGGCAAAGTGGCCGAGTTGATCTCCACGCTCCAGCCGTGCTCGGTACGCCGCACGAATACGTCCGGTACGACGTACTCGGGGGCGCCGGTGCTCACGGTGGAGCCCGGTCGCGGGTGGCATGAGCGCACCAGCGCCAGGGCCTCGGTGAGTTCCTCGTCGCTGGCGCGCAGCTCGCGCTTCAGCGCGGACAGCTCCCGGCACGCTAGGCGCTCGAGATGGCGCCGGGCGATCTCGAGCGCGGTGGCCAGGCCCGGGGTGTCCGGGTCGAGCTGGCGCAATTGCAGCTCGATGCACTCGCCGATGCCGCGTGCGCCGACACCCGGCGGATCGAGGGCCTGCACGCCGCCGAGGACCGATGCGACCTCGCTCGCCGTGCAGTGCACTTCCGGTTTGAGCGTCTCGGCGATCTCCTCCATCGACTCGGTCACGTAGCCGTCGTCATTGATGGCATCGACGATGGCGCGTGCGATGGCGAGTTCGCGAGGCTCGAGCCGCGCCAGCTCGAGCTGCCAGAGCAGATAGTCTTGCAGGGATTGCCCCGAGGCGTCGGCGAACTCCTGGACCCGATCCGGGTCGTCCCCGTTCCAGGTGGACTCAGCCGGCCCGGCGCTCTGTCCGCCCCAGTCGTCCTCGATGACTTCGACGCTCTCGCGACTCTCGGCGGCCTCGGTCCCTTCTTCGGCCGCCTCCTCGGCCGGTGCGCTCGATTCACCCGCCTCGAGCGCCTCGCCGGAATCGCTCTCGCCGTCTTCGACCGGCTCGAGCATGACGTTGGTTTCGAGCAGCTCGCGGATGTGCGCCTGCAGCTCCAGCGCAGGCAGCTGCAGAAGCCGGATCGCCTGCTGCAGCTGCGGGGTCATGGTCAGTTGCTGACCCAGCTTGAGCTGCAGAGAGGGTTTCAGCATGGTGGCATCGGTGACGGTCGCGGCGCTCTTGTCCCGGCGGCAAATAGGGTGGATCGATCGCTTGCGCAGCCGCCCGGCCCGAGCGCCCTGCGGCCCCTCAAAGACGGAACGACTCGCCCAAGTACACCTCACGGACCTGGGGATTGGCAAGAATTTCTTCGGCGTTTCCGGCGGCGATCACAGTTCCCTGATTGACGATATACGCGCGGCTGCAGACCCCGAGGGTCTCGCGCACGTTGTGATCCGTGATGAGCACGCCGATCCCGCGGCTGGTGAGTTCGCCGATGATGCGCTGGATGTCGAGCACTGACAGCGGATCGACCCCGGCGAACGGCTCGTCGAGGAGCATGAAGCGCGGCTCGGCCGCGAGCGCGCGGGCAATTTCCACGCGCCGGCGCTCACCTCCGGAGAGGGACAGACCGAGGCTGCGCCGTACGTGTCCGATGCGCAGCTCCTCGAGCAACTCCTCCAGACGTTGCTCGCGCGCCGCCCGGTCCAGATCGGCTCGTCTCTCGAGGATCGCGAGCACGTTGTTTTCCACCGACAGGCGGCGGAAGACGGACGCTTCCTGGGGCAAGTATCCCAGGCCGAGTTCGGCCCGCCGATGCATCGGCAGGGCAGTGATGTCCCGCTCCCCGAGATGGATCCGCCCGGCGTCGCAGCGCACCAGTCCCACCATCATGTAAAAGGCGGTGGTTTTGCCGGCGCCATTCGGGCCGAGCAGTCCGACGACCTCTCCGGGGGCCACCTCGAGGCTCATGCCACGGACGACTTTCCGGGAGCGGTAGCGCTTTTCCAGACCGGCGGCCTTGAGCGACATCAGGGCGAGCGTCCGGGCGGCTTCGGGGCGGGTTTCCCGGGGGCGCGTCCCGTGTTTCCCGGGGGAGGCGCCGTGCTTCCCGGGGGGGGCGCCTGCTTGTTCCCCGAGACGGTCCGCGGTCCGATGGAGATATGGACGCGCTTGCCTGGTCCCTCGGAGGTCGCTTCGATGCGGTCCTCGAGGATGTTGTATCGGATCTGCGGGCCGCTGATCTGGTTGCGACCGTCGCTGAGCCATGCGTCGCGATTCAGCTCCACGGTACCGGCCGTCACGTTGTAGACGATCTGGTCGGCGTGACCTTCGGTGAGTTTGCGCGGGGCCTTGCCCCGCTGGCTGAAATGCGCCGGACTTCCGGTGACGGTGACCTTCGTGATCCGCTGATTGCGCACCTGCACGACGGCTCGCTCGGAGCTCAAGTTGCCATGCGGAGGCGCGTGCACGCGTACCTTGCCGATCAGAGTCCACTGGCCGTCGGGCCTGCCGATGCCGATCGCATGTGCCCGGTCGGCGAACACCGTGACCTTGCCTTGCGAGATCTTGATGTTCTGGAACACGCCCGTCTGCGCCTTGTAGTTGATCTCCGAGGAGGCCGCATCGAACGTGTACGTGCGGCGCGGCAGAGTCGGCGGCCGCGCGGCGCCGAGCCCCGCCAGTGCCGCAGCGAGCAGCGCGAATCTAGTGCGAGGGCGTGACGATGGCATGGATCTGCGATTCTAACTGGAGGCGATGCGTCTTCAAGCTCACGATCAGACCCTTGGCGTCGAGCTGCTGCCCCGCCCACAGCAGGGTCACCGGGTCGGCGGTGCTCACCCGGTCGGTGTGGCTGTCGAAGGTCAGCGCGTCGGTGTGGATCAGGATGGGAGCCCGCCCCTTCTGCACCGCGGCGGTGACGTGGACGTGGCCCGCCAGCTGCACCTGGCCGCTGCCGCGCACGATCTCGCCCCGGTCGGCGGTCGCGAGCCATTTGTTGCCGCTCGGATCGAGGAAGCTCAGGCTCACCCGGGTCAGCCGCACGGTGTCGTGGCGCGGCAGCTCGCGGATCAGGGCGGCATCGACGGTGTAGAGCGGCCGGCCGTTCGCGCCGGTTTCCCACAGCTGCGCATCGCGCGCCGAATATCCCTCGTTCACATCGCTTTGCGCAACGGTCGTGGTCTCGGGCGCGCCCTCCTGGCGCGACAGCAGCAGCGAGCCGATGATCACCGCCACCACCGTCAGGAACGCGAATATCCGGTAGATCACGCGGTCGACGCCGTCTCAAGTCGGGTGCCGGGCGGCGAGCAGCCGGTCGCAGACCTCGCGCACCGCTCCGCATCCACCCGGCAGAACCGTCACGACGTGGGCGGCGCGCCGGGCCGCTTCGTGCGCGTCGGCCACCGCAAAGGCCAAGCCCGCCGCGCGCATCATCGGCACGTCGGGCGTGTCATCGCCGATGCAGGCGCATTCGGCGGGCTCGATGGCCAGGCGCGCGCACAGCCGCTGCAATGCGGCCTGCTTGTCCGCCACGCCCTGGATCACATGCCGTATGCCAAGCTCGCGGCAGCGCCGGCGTGTCATCGGCGAGCGTCTCCCGGAGATCACCGCTGCCACCAGTCCCGCCGCGCGCAGCTGCTGCAGCCCCGCGCCATCGCGGGCGTGAAATACCTTCAACGCCTCGCCCCGCGGACCGTAGTACAGGCGGCCGTCCGTCAGGACTCCATCGACATCGAGCACCAACAGCCGGATGCGCGCAATATCGGTGCTCACACGACACCGGCCCGGAACAGATCGTGTACGTTCAGCGCGCCGACCAGGCGTCCCGCGGCATCGGCGACCGGCAGAGCCGTGATGCGGTACAGCTCCATGCGGTGCACCGCCTCGGCGGCCAGCTCCTGCGGGCCGATCGTTTTGCATGGTGTCGTCATGACCTCGCGCATGGTGACACGGTGGACGTCGATCTGGCGATCGAGCGCGCGGCGCAGATCGCCGTCGGTGAAGACCCCGATCACAACGTCATCGGCGCCGGTGATCACCGTCATGCCGAGGCCTTTGCGCGACATCTCGAGCAGCCCCTCGGCCAGCGTCGCCTCGGGGCGAACCACCGGCGCCGCCTGCCCGGTGCGCATCAGCTGCTCGACGCGCAGCAGCAGCTGTCGGCCGAGCATGCCGCCGGGGTGCGAGCGCGCGAAGTCCAGCTCGGTGAAGCCGCGCGCCTCGAGCACGGCCACGGCGAGCGCGTCGC
This sequence comes from Pseudomonadota bacterium, assembly GCA_021798335.1. GTDB lineage: Bacteria > Pseudomonadota > Gammaproteobacteria > Steroidobacterales > Steroidobacteraceae > 13-2-20CM-66-19. Next base: position 32,822 of record JAJZMI010000022.1, read on the forward strand.
CCATCGCCAGTGCCGCGGTGGTGCTGGCCGTCGGCGCGAGATTCAACGGGCAGGCCTCCTCCGGCACACTGACGTCGAGCACGACGGTGGCCGAGCGGCCGAGGGTCGAGTCGGACTTGCCCACCATGGCGATGAGCGGCACGGCCAGGCGCGTCAGATGGGGTAGAAGCAGCAGAACCTCGGGCGTCTCGCCGGAATTGGACAGGGCCAGCACGAGGTCGGCGCGCGTGATCATGCCGAGGTCGCCGTGACTGGCCTCGGCCGGGTGCAGAAAGAACGCGGGGCTGCCCGTGCTGGCGAGCGTCGCGGCGATTTTTCGGGCCACATGCCCGGACTTGCCGATGCCCGTGACCACGACGCGCCCCTGGCACTCGAGGCACAGCCGGCAGGCGGCCGCGAAGCGCCCGTCGAGACGCGCGAGCAACGCCTCGACCGCGCGGGCTTCGATCGCGAGGGCGCGCCGCGCGGCCGAGAGCAGGCCCTGGTCGGCGGCGTCGGCGGGGACGGGGGCGGCATTCATTCTGGGAATTGTAGCAATTCCATGGTGCTCTCCCGGCGCTCTCGGCGCACGCTCGCGCAGGCCGGATCCGTGTCCCAAGAACCGGCGCATGGGGTGAACGGGCACGTGCGGGTCGCGCCGCGCGCGGGCGGGGCGGGTTCGAGACCGTGCAAGGAGGCGGCTCAGCCGCAGACCGGCGGGGGTGAACGGGACCCACCGCCCGACGGAGCCTGCTCCGAGGTGGCCATGCCGCGTTCGGCGAGTGGTTCAGGGTAATATGCTGCAATGAACCCAGAGGAAGTCGCGCGGTTGATCCGCGCCGGCCTGCCCGGAGCCGAGGTCCGGGTGCAGTCGCAAGACCAGACCCACTTCGAGGCGCGCATCGTGGCCGAG
>JAJZMI010000202.1 GCA_021798335.1 Pseudomonadota bacterium
GCGCCGCTCGGGGCGGTGATCAGCTACCGCTTGGCGAAGGCCATCCAGCCGACCGCCGCCGAGAAAGCCGCGCATCACGGGCCGGTGCGCATCGAGATCCGCGCCGCCGGCGGCGCGAGAATTGCGAACCTGCATGCGCCGGGCAAAGCCGGAATCGACGAAGTGGTGTGGAATCTTTCCTACAACCCGCCGGCCAGACTCGATCCGCCCCTTGGCAAGTCCGGTCCGCATGCGCGCGGGAGCGGCCCATCGGTGGTGCCCGGCACCTACACGGCGACGGTGCACGCGGGAAAGTTCACGCAAAAAGTGGTGCTGCAAGTGCGGCCGGATCCGCGCTACCCGGTGCCGGTGGCAATCTACCGCGCCGATACCGCGGCGGGTCTTGCCGCGCGCAGCGAGCTCTCGGCGCTTAACCGCCTGCTCGATCACCTCGCCGCGATGCGCAAGGCGCTCGGCGCGGTGCTCGCCCGGGGCCGCGAGGGCGCCTGGGCGAGGCGGCACGGGGCGTTGCTCAAGCAGGGCAAGGTGCTCGAGAGGCAGCTTGCCGGCTACCAGGAGGCGCTATGGAACCCGCACACGCAACACCTCGCCGGGGAAGACTTTCTGCGTCACTTCTCGCACCTGCATCGGCGCGTCGCGAGCTTATACGAGATGGCTGCCGGCCTTTGGGGCGAGAAGCCGCGTGCCCAGCTCGAGGCGCTCATCGGCGCCGACCGCGCGCAGATCGAGCGGTTGTTAATGCGCTATGACCGGCAGGTGCTGAGGCGGGTGAGGGCCTGGAACAGTGCCGCTTATGCCGAGGGCGTGAGCACTCTGCCGACGGGCATGGCCGTGACGCTGCGCGACCCGCCGCCGCTGCCGCCGGCCGGCCCCTGAGCCCGGCGCGCTGCGCGGCGTCCCCCGGGTCCGTCGGGGGCGAAAAACGCGGCAGACCTTGCACCCGGTCACAGCGGCGGAGGGACTGAAGGCCCTATGGTTGCTGCATGATTGCACCATGGCCGGGTCTTGAGGCTTTGCCGGACTCGCACTACGCGGCGGAGCTGCGCAAGCAGCCCGGGAGCCGGCGTTTCGCGGCCCCCGTGGAGGCGGAATACCGGCGCAGCAACCTGCTCGAGAACCGGGCTCTGGTGCGCCTTGTGTGCACTCTCGCACTGCTGCTGTTCGGGCTGCATGCAGGGGAGGTACTCGCGGGCGTCGCCGCTGCCGGTTCGCTCGTGCTGTCTGCCGTGGTGCTGTTGAGCTCTGCGGCGCTCGCCTGGCTCGCCTGGAGCCGGGGGTTCGAGCGTCACTACCTGCCCTGGGCCGAAGTGCTGGTGCCGTTGCGAAACTGTCTGGTCGCCGTGCAGGTGACCCACGTCGTCGTCGGCGGGCAAATCGAGAACCTGATGGTGCTGCCGATGTTGCTGATCGGCCCGTTCTATTTTCTGGGCCTTCAGTATCGCGTCGCGCTCACCACCGCTGTGCTTACCGTGGCGAGCATGGCTGCGGCGGCCGTGGTGTTTCATCTGCCGCCGCCGACGGCACTGCGCGGCGGCGCGCTGCTCATCGTCTCGGCGCTCACCTTGGGCTTCGCGGCCCTGCAGGTCGAGAGGCGCTCCCGGCGCTCGTTTCTCGAGACTCACATCGTGGCCGAGCTCGCGCAGCAGGACGCGCTTACCTGGACCAAGAACCGGCGTGTGTTCGATGAGTATCTGCCGCGGCTCTGGCGGCAGGCCGCCGGCGATGCCCGCTCGCTTGCGATCCTGGTGATCGACGTCGATCACTTCAAGGCGTACAACGACTGCTACGGACACCAGGCCGGCGATGTCGTGCTGCGGCAGGTGGCGCTCGCCATCCAACGAGAGGTGCGCCGTCCGCTGGATCTCATTGCGCGCTATGGTGGCGAGGAATTCGGGGTGATCCTCTACGATGCGGACCGTGCCGGTGCCCGGCTCACGGCCGAGCGCATGCGGCGGGCGGTCGAGGAGCTCGCGATCAAGCATCGGGGATCACCGTCCGGGGCCATCTTGACCATCAGCGTCGGTGTTGCGGTGGTCGCGCCCACGGCAGAGCGCAACGCCTCGGGCGCGCTGCAGCTCGCGGACGAGGCGCTCTATCACGCGAAGGCCAAGGGACGCAATCGCGTCGAGCTGCTGGACGAGGGAGCGCATCGGCTGCTGGACACCGGCGTGTTCACCAAGGAAGAATTTGCGCCCCTCGGGTGCGCGGGCAACTGACTTGCTTCTGCATCGGGCAAGCGGCCCGCTTCGCACACCGCCCGGGCACGGCAATCGGTGATGTCGCTCTGCGCTCGCCGAGCGGCTGGCAGTTGAGGTCGGCGCGAGCGGCGCCGTGGCGGGATCTGCGCACGGGTACCGGCCGGCGCGGCAGGGGCCGAAACGGCCGAGCATGCCGGTCGGCGGCCCGGTAAACTGCCGCCCGCCCGGCGCCCCCGTAGCTCAGTGGATAGAGCGACCGCCTCCTAAGCGGTAGGTCGCAGGTTCAACTCCTGCCGGGGGCGCCATCGGCAGATGTTCCCCCGCAGGTGCCCGCACGGCAGGGCATCGTGGGGTTGCGGAGTGCCGCAGCCCGATGCGAAGGGCATCACAGTTCGGCCGCGGCCGCCGGGCCGCTTGCCTGCCGCGCCCTAGAATCCGCCCTTTCCCCGGAGCCGAAGCTCGCGCATCGTGACCCGATTATTCCGCCGCCGCAGATCGCGCCCCGTGGCCTACCCCGGGCCCGAGCGCCGCCTGGGGACGGAGCGCCGCTCGGAGGTCGTGCGGGCACTGCTGCATGGGAGCCTTCGCCCCCGGCGGCAGGGTCCGCGGCGTGCCGGGGAGCATCAACTCGGCGCGGTCGACTGGCACCATCCGTGGTGGCTCGCCCTGGCGATACTGATCCTTCTGCTCTCGTGCGTCGACGCCGCGCTCACCTTGCTGTTGATCGGGCGCGGCGCCTCAGAGATCAACCCGCTGCTCGCGCCTCTCGTGCATGGCTCGCCGGTGGCGTTCGTGCTGGTGAAGGTTGGTCTCACCGGTGTCGGACTCGTGTGCCTTACGCTGCTGGCAAGGCTGAAGGTCTTCGGGCGCCTGCCGGCACAGCTGCTGCTCTATGCGGTTCTGCTCGGATACGTCGTACTAATCGTCTATGAGCTGAAGTTGCTCGATGTGCGGTGAGCGCCGGTTCGTGCGTCTCTCGAATGGGTCATGGCGCTCGGGCCGAATTCCCGTTAATTTTCAAGGCGTGATGCGCGAATCCGATATTCCGCGCCAGCTTCCTTTCCGCTACACTAGTACGTTCGCTGTTACCGATCCAGCATGCTTGCACCTACCCCCCTCTTCGGCGGCAACGCCGCCTTTCTCGATACTCTTTACGAGCAATACCTGCGCGATCCGGCGAGCGTAGAGGAGCATTGGCGCACCTACTTCGAGCAGCTGCCGGGCGAGAGGCGCAACGAGCGGGCGCAGGGTCCGATCGAGGCGGAGCTCGCCGCGCGCGCCCGTGATCCGCGCCTGCCCGCGGCCGCTGCGGGCCCCGTCGAGGGCGGTGCGCGCCAAGCGGCCGTCTCGCGCCTGATTCAGATCTGGATAAACCGCGGTCACCTCATCGCCCGGCTCGATCCGCTCGGTCTCACGCAGCGACCGCGGCCGCACGTGCTCGATCTCGATTACTTCGGGCTTTCCGCGGCGGATCTGGAGACGGAGTTTTTCACCGGCAGCCGCACCCGGGCGGTGCCGCAGCGCATGAAGCTTCGCGAGATCCTGCGCCAGCTCGAGGCGATCTATGGCGGCTCGGTCGGCGCGGAGTTCGCGCACGTGTCAAACTCGGACGAGCGGCTGTGGCTGCAGGACCGCTTCCAGGACGGACGGCTCGAGCACCGCTTCACGCCGGATGAGAAACGCAACATCCTTTGGCAGCTTACGGCCGCCGAGGGACATGAGCGCTACCTGCACACCAAGTACGTCGGACAGAAACGGTTCTCGCTGGAAGGCGGCGAGACGTTGATCCCCATGCTCGATGACCTGATCCAGTGCTGCGGACCCTCCGCGGTGGAGGAGGTCGTGATCGGCATGGCCCACCGCGGGCGCCTGAATGTGCTGGTGAACTTGCTTGGCAAGCCGCCCTCGCTCCTTTTTTCCGAGTTCGAGGGCAACTACGACCTGAGTCATCTGAAAGGCTCGGGCGATGTGAAGTATCACAAAGGCTTCTCCGCCGACCTGCGCACCCCGGCGGGCAACGTGCACGCCGTACTCGCCTTCAACCCTTCGCACCTCGAGGTCGTCGACCCGGTGGTGGAGGGCTCGGTGCGTGCTCGTCAGGAGCGCCGCAACGACGTGCACGGCGAGCACGTGCTGCCCGTTCTGGTGCACGGCGATGCGGCCTTCGCCGGGCAGGGCGTAGTGATGGAGACGCTGCAGCTCTCGCAGGCCCGCGGCTACTTCACCGGCGGCACGCTGCACATCGTGGTCAACAACCAGGTCGGCTTCACCACCTCGGAGCCGAGCGACGCCCGCTCGACGCTCTACTGCAGCGACATCGCCAAGATGCTCGAAGCGCCGATCTTCCACGTCAACGGCGATGACCCGGAAGCGGCGGTGTTCGTGATGCGCCTCGCGCTCGCATACCGCGAGCGATACCACAAGGACGTGGTGATCGACCTCGTGTGCTACCGGCGCCTCGGACACAACGAAGCCGATGAGCCGGCGGCCACCCAGCCGCAAATGTACCAGGTCATCCGCCAGCACCCGACCACGCGGGCGCTCTACGCCGAGCGGCTCGTGGCCGAGGGAGTCATCGCCGAGTCCGAGCCCGCAGCGCTGGTCGAGCGCTACCGCGATGGACTCGATCAGGGCAAACCGCTCGCGCGCGCCGCCCTCGGCATGATCGGCAATCAGTACACCGTCGACTGGACCCGCTACGCCAAGGCAGATTGGACCGAGAGCGTGAGCACCGGCGTCGAACTCGCGCGCCTGCGCTCCCTTGGCGAGCGCTTGAGCCGCCTGCCGGCGGACTTCACGCTCCATCCCAGGGTGGCGCAGGTGATCTCCGGCCGCAGCAGAATGTTCGCCGGGGAGCTGCCGCTTGACTGGGGCGCTGCCGAAACGCTGGCCTATGGCTCGCTGGTCGAAGACGGCTTTTCGGTGCGTCTTTCCGGGCAGGACAGCGGCCGCGGCACCTTCTTTCATCGGCACGCAGCGCTGCACGATCAAGGCTCCACGCGCGTCTACGTTCCGCTGCAGCACCTCGCCGAAGGTCAGCCGCGCGTGCAGATCATCGATTCGGTGCTGTCCGAGGAAGCGGTGATGGGCTTCGAGTACGGCTACTCGACCACCGAGCCCGGGTGCCTGACGATCTGGGAGGCCCAGTTCGGGGATTTCGCCAATGGTGCCCAGGTGATCATCGACCAGTTCATCAGCTCCGGCGAGGCGAAGTGGGAGCGCTACTGCGGCCTGACGCTTTTCCTGCCGCATGGCTTCGAGGGGCAGGGCCCCGAGCACTCCTCGGCCCGCCTCGAGCGTTTTCTGCAGCTGTGCGCCGAGAACAACATGCAGGTGTGCGTGCCTTCGACCCCGGCGCAGATGTTCCATATGCTGCGCCGCCAGATGCTGCAGCCCTTCCGCAAGCCGCTCATCGTCATGACGCCGAAGAGCCTGCTGCGCCACGAGCTGTCGGTGTCGAAGCTGGAGGATCTGAGTCGCGATGGCTTTGCACGTGTGATCGACGAGCTCGATCCAATCGATGCGGGCGAGGTTCGCCGCGTGGTGTTCTGCAGCGGCAAGGTGTACTTCGATCTGCTCAAGGCGCGGCGCAAGGACGGCATCGGCGATGTCGCGCTGGTGCGCATCGAGCAGCTTTATCCTTTCCCCGCGGAAGAGTACGGAGCGACGCTCGCGCGCTATCCGAACCTGCGCGAGGTCGTCTGGTGTCAGGAGGAGCCGCAGAATCAGGGCGCCTGGTATCAGATCCGCCACCGCCTGCAGGAGCCGGTGGAAGGCCGCTGCCCGCTGCTGTATGCGGGTCGCGCGCCGGCAGCGGCGCCCGCCACGGGCATCGGCATGATCCACGACAGCGAGCAGCACGCGCTGGTCGATGCGGCGCTGCACGCCACGGCAGCGGAAGGATCCGCGCGCAGGACGAGCCGGCTGAAGCCGGACGCCGCCGCCTCGCGTGCCCGCAAGGCCGCCGCGACCCCCCTGAGAAAGCGATCATGACGACCGAAATCAAGGTTCCCCAGCTTCCGGAGTCCGTGTCGGACGCCACTCTCGTCGCCTGGCACAAACAGCCCGGCGAGGCCGTGCGCCGTGACGAGAACCTCGCCGACCTCGAGACCGACAAGGTGATGCTCGAAGTGCCGGCACCCACCAACGGCGTGCTGCGGGAGCTGAAGG
>JAJZMI010000231.1 GCA_021798335.1 Pseudomonadota bacterium
CACCTCCTCCGCGCCGGCCTCAAGCGCCAACTGCGCCAGGCGGCGAGCGTCGAGGTCGGGGCCAAAGCGCAGGCGGCCCACGCGGTCGAACAGATAGCTCACCGACCCCTCCGCGCCGAGGTGCCCGCCGTGATGACGGAACGTAGCGCGCACCAGCGCACGCAGACCCTCGGCATCGACTGTGGCGCACTCGAGCACGATCGCAGCCCCCTCGGGACCATAGCCCTCGAGTCGCAGCGCCTGGACACTGGACGGATTCACGCGCATGGGGAAATATACAGCCCTACAGCCTCGCCGCACAACCATCGGTGCGCAGCGCCCCGGTTCGTTCACCGGCGGGCACATCGATATGATAGCCGGGGGGCATAGCCCCAGGCACCGATCTCTCGTGGAGACGACTCACCATTGCCCGACCGCCCTGCTCGAGTCGATCGAGGCCACACGGCATGGGCTCGAATCGAGCGGAGCATTCGATCCGATTGCGCTCGCCAGCGGCGCCGAGGCCGCCGAGATCGTCGCAGCCCTCACCGAGGACGCCACGCTCGCCCGCGCCGTCCTGATCAAGGTTGCCGGAGCGCGGACCGCCCTCGCGCCCGAGGTGCTGCTGGGCCTGACCGACCGAGAGGCGTGCGCGACGGCCGAGGCGCTCGAGAAGCTCGGGGAAATCCGGCTGCCGTCGCGGTGGTCACCGTCTCAGGGCCTCGACAGCCGCCAAGCGGAAACCTTGCGCAAGATGCTGCTTGCGGTGGTAAGCGATCCGCGGCTGATCCTCGCGCGCCTCGCCGAGCAACTGGTCGCGCTGCGCCACGCGCGCGATACGCAGGCCCCGGTCCGTGAGCGGCTCGCCCTCGAGGCCCGCGCCGTCTTCGCGCCGCTCGCCAACCGCCTGGGGATCTGGCAGCTGAAGTGGGAGCTCGAGGACCTCTCGTTCCGCTATCTCGAGCCCGAGCACTATCGGCGCATTGCCGCGGCGCTGAATGAGCGGCGCAGCGATCGCGAGCAGTACATCGAGGCCTTCTGCGCCGAGCTGCGCGCCGCGCTCGCCCAGGCCGACATCGCTGCCGAAGTCTATGGCCGTCCCAAACACATCTACAGCATCTACCGCAAGATGCAGCGCAAGCACCTCGCCTTCGAGCAGTTGTTCGACGTGCGCGCGGTGCGGATCATCGTCGCCTCGATTCCGGACTGCTACGGCGCCCTGGGTGTCGTGCACAGCCAGTGGCGGTACATCCCCGGCGAGTTCGACGACTACATCGCCACTCCGAAGGACAACGATTATCGCTCTATCCATACCGCGGTCATCGGCCCGCAGGGCAAGAGCGTCGAAGTGCAGATCCGCACGCGCCAGATGCATGAGCATGCCGAACTCGGCGTTGCGGCGCACTGGACGTACAAGGAAGGCACCACGGCCGACGTGCAGTATCAACGCAAGATCGAGGCGGTACGCCGGATGCTGGCGCCGCGAAGCGGCGGGCCGCCCGCGATCGACGGGGAGTTCCTCGAGCAGGTCGGCGCCGAATTGTTCCGCGACCGGGTCTACGTGCTGACACCCAAGGGCGAGGTGATCGACCTGCCCCATGGCGCCACGCCGCTCGACTACGCCTACAGCGTGCACACCTCGCTCGGGCACCGCTGCCGGGGCGCAAAGGTCAACGGCCGCATCGTGCCACTGACGCACGTGTTGACCAACGGGGAAGTCGTGGAGATCATCACCGCCAAGCAGGATGGACCGAGCCGCGACTGGCTGGCCCCGGAACTCGGATTCCTCGTCTCGGCGCGCAACCGCGCCAAGGTGCGCGCGTGGTTCCGCAAGCTCGATGCCGCCGACAATCGCGGCGCCGGCCGTGTCATCGCCGAGCGGGAGCTGTCCCGCCTCGGTGTCACGCCCGAACGACTGCCCGAACTCATCGGCGCCCTTCATGCCGGTGACAATGACCGATTCCATCAACTGCTCGGCGAGGGTGCGATCACCGTGGCGCAGCTCACCCGCGCGCTCGAGCGGCTCCGGGGCCGCGGCGAGCCGGCGGTGGCCGCGCCGGCTCGCACCCGAGCGGCGCGCGGCTCGCCGGTGGACATCGAGGGGGTAGGCGACCTGCCGATCACTTTGGCGCGCTGCTGCGCGCCGCTACGACCTCAGCCAATCGTCGGCTACATCACGGTCGGGCGCGGCGTCACCATCCATCGTCGCGGCTGCCCGGGCTTCGAGCGCATGCGCGCCGTGCGACCGGAGCGGGTTCTGCAGGTCGAGTGGAGTACGAGCGAGCCGGCCGCTCTGCCGGTGCGAATCGAGGTTCACGCCTATGACCGGCGCGGCCTGGTGCGGGACCTGACCGATGTGCTCGCCCTCGAGCGACTGAGCATCCAGGCCATGACCACCACCACCGATCCGGCCAACGGCACGGCCGAGGTCCTGCTCAACGTGAGGATCGAGGACGGCGGGCAACTGCAGCGGTTGCTCCAGCGCCTCGCCGCCGTGCCAAACGTGACCTCGGCACGGCGGGCGCATTGAGAGCTTTCAGCGATTGATCGAATCGATGGCGCGCTTGTCCGCGGCCAGCGCCGCCTCATGCACCGCTTCCGAGAGGGTCGGATGTGCATGGATGGTGCGCTGCAGATCCTCGCTGCTCGCGGCGTATTCCATGGCGAGCACCGCTTCGGCGATCAGCTCTCCGGCCATCGGTCCGATGATATGCACACCGAGGATCTCATCGTCGTCCTTGGCCGCCACGATCTTGGCAAAGCCCTGCGCCTGTTCCATGGCGCGCGCGCGGCCATTGGCCGAAAAGGGAAACACCCCGATCTTGTACGGCCGGCCGCTGGCCTTGACCTGCTCCTCGGTCTGTCCCACCCAGGCGATCTCCGGGGCGGTGTAAATCACCGCCGGGATCACCTTGTAGTTGACCTCGCCGTAGTGCCCGGCGATCAGGTCCGCAACCATCACGCCTTCCTCTTTGCCCTTGTGCGCCAGCATCGGGCCGCGCACGCAGTCCCCGACCGCCCAGACGCCCTCGGCGCCGGTACGGCAGTGCTCGTCGACCTTGATGAAGCCGCGCTCGTCGAGCTCGACGCCGGTGCCCGCGCCGAGCAGATCCCCGGTATAAGGGCGCCGTCCCGCCGCCACGATCAAGCGATCAACGATGAGCGTGTGGCCTCCCTTGGCATCCTCGTAGCTCAGCTCGACGGCATCACCCGCGAGCTTCGCCCCGCGCACCTTGGCGCCGAGGCGGATATCCAGGCCCTGCTTCTTGAAATGGCGGGCGGCCTCCTTGGCCAGCTGCTGATCGGCCATGGGCAACAGGTCCGCCAGCGCCTCGAGCACGGTCACCTCACTTCCCAGGCGCCGCCAGACGCTGCCGAGCTCCAGGCCGATCACCCCGGCGCCGATCACGCCGAGGCGTTTCGGCACCGCCTCCAGATCGAGCGCGCCCCAGGAATCAATGATGTGCGGTGGCGAGAACGCCACGGATTTCAATTCCGCGGGCGCCGAACCGCAGGCGAGCACGACGTGTTTGGCCGTCAGCTCGCGCTGCGAGCCGTCCGCGCCCGTGTAAGCCACGCGCCGTCCGCTCAGGAGCTTCCCGTGCCCGTGCAAGCCCGTGACGCCGGCCGACTTGAACAGCGCATTGATGCCCTGCGTGCTGGCCTTGACGATTGCGGCCTTGCGCTTCTGCATCTGCGCGACATCGATTGCGACCTCGGTCAGCTTGATGCCGTGAACCGCGAACTCCTCGCGGGCGCGATGATACAGCTCGCTCGACTCGAGCAGCGCCTTGGACGGAATGCACCCGGCGTTCAGACAAGTGCCGCCGAAGGCGTAATTGCCGTCGCGGTTGCGCCACTCGTCGATGCACGCCACGCTGAGCTTGTTCTGGCCGGCGCGGATCGCCGCCGGATAACCCGCCGGACCGCCGCCGATCACGATGACGTCGAATGAGTCCGCCATGATCAGACTCCCAGCAGCATGCGGCCCGGATCCTCCAGGCAGTCCTTGACGGTCACCAGGAATTGCACCGCGTCGCGCCCATCGATCAGACGGTGATCGTAGGTGATGGCGATATACATCATCGGGCGGATGAGGATCTGCCCGTCGAGGGCCATCGGCCGCTCCTGAATCTTGTGCATGCCCAGAATCGCGCTTTGCGGGGCATTGACGATGGGCGTGGACATCAGCGACCCGAACACCCCGCCGTTGGTGATGGTGAAGGTACCGCCCGTGAGATCCTCGATGGCGAGTGCGCCGGCGCGCGCCTTCTTGGCATATTCGGCGATTTCCTTCTCGATGGCCGCGAAACCCTTTGCGTCCGCGTCGCGCACGATCGGCACCACCAGACCCCGGTCGGTCGAAACCGCCACGCCGATGTCGTAGAACTCGTGATAGACGATATCGGTGCCGTCAATGGAGGCGTTGACCACGGGAAACCGCTTCAACCCTTCGATGCACGCCTTGACGAAAAACGACATGAAGCCGAGCTTTACGCCGTGCTCCTTCTCGAAGCGCTCCTTGTGGCGGGCGCGCAGCTGATTGACGGACGTCAGATCGACTTCATTGAACGATGTGAGCAGCGCCTGCGTTGATTGCGCTTCGACCATGCGCTGGGCAATGCGCTGGCGCAACCGGGTCATCGCGACGCGATGCTCGGCGCGCGCACCGGCGGGCACCGCGGGCTTGGCGAGCGCCCCGCCCGCCGCCGCCGCGGGTTGTGCGGCGGAGGACTGCTTGTCGAGAAAGCCGACCACGTCCGACTTGGTCAGCCGCCCGTCGCGGCCACTTGCCGGAATCGTGCCCGGGTCCAGACGGTTCTCCTGCACCAGGCGGCGCACCGACGGGCTCAACTTGTCCTTGTCCGCCGCCGGCTCCTTCTCCCCGGCCTTCGCCTTGCCGGACTCGCTCCCCGCGGGGGCCGCAGCCGGCGGGGCCGGCGCCTGCGCGCCCGGCTCGATCAACGCCAGCAGCTGCCCGGCCTTGACCACCGTGCCGGCCGCCACGCTCACCTCGCGCAGCACACCGTCGGCCGGCGCGGGCACCTCGAGCACCACTTTGTCCGTCTCGAGGTCCGCGAGGTTCTCATCGCGTTGCACGGCGTCGCCGGGCTGCTTGTGCCACGCGACGAGCGTGGCGTCCGTGATGGACTCCGGGAGCTGCGGGACTTTGATTTCTATTGTCATTCGTTATGAGCTCTTTCTCATCGGCGTCGCGGTCGTCTTGCGTCCACGGGTCTGACCGTCCGAGGTCAGGCGCGCCGTCTTGCGCGCGGAGTTCTCGGTCGTCGTCGAATGCAGCGCCGCGTCCACCAGCGTCTGCTGCTCGCGCGCATGCGCCGGACCGATGCCGGTCGCGGGCGCGGCCGCCGGGGCGCGCCCGGCATACAGAAGTTCCACGCCGGGCTTTAGCGGCTCGGCGAGCCGGTGGCGGATTTGATACCAGGCACCCTGGTTCTGGGGCTCCTCCTGACACCACACCACTTCGCGAAGATTCCGGTAGCGCCCCAGCGTCGAGCGATACTCCTCGCTTGGAAACGGATAGAGCTGCTCGATACGCACCAGCGCCACATCGCGGATGCCCGATTTGCGCCGCTCCTTGAGCAAATCGAAATACACCTTGCCGCTGCAGAAGACCGCGCGGCGCACCTCGGCGGCAGTGAGCTCGTCGACCTCGTCGATCACGCACTCGAACGCGCCGCCGGCCAGATCCTCCAGCGCCGAGACCGACAAGTCGTGCCGCAGCAGACTCTTCGGAGTCATCACGATCAGCGGCTTGCGGAACGTCTGCAGCATCTGCCGGCGCAGCATGTGAAACATCTGCGCCGGCGTCGACGGTACACACACCTGCATGTTCGATTCGGCGCACAGCTGCAGGAACCGCTCCAGGCGCGCCGAGGAATGCTCCGGTCCCTGCCCCTCGTAGCCATGCGGCAGAAACAGCACCAGGCCGCAGTAGCGCTCCCACTTCGCCTCCCCGGAGCTGATGAACTGATCGATGATGACCTGCGCACCGTTGGCGAAATCGCCAAACTGCGCCTCCCAGATCGTCAGGCATGCCGGCTCGGTGGTGGAATAACCGTACTCGAACCCGAGAACGGCCTCCTCGGAAAGCACCGAGTCGATGATCTGCACGCGCGGCTGGCGCTCGGCCAGGTGCTGCAGCGGGATGAACTGCCGCGGGCCGTTCTGATCGTGCAGCACGGCGTGACGATGGAAGAACGTGCCGCGCCCGCTGTCCTGGCCGCACAGACGCAGCGAATAGCCGTCCTCGACCAGCGATGCATAGGCGAGCAGCTCCGCGCAACCCCAATCGAGGGGCATCTTGCCCGCGTGCATCTGCCGCCG
>JAJZMI010000073.1 GCA_021798335.1 Pseudomonadota bacterium
GCGCCGCGGATCCAGATCGAGCGGGGGTACCTGCGCACAGGCATCGAGCTGCGCGCGGGCCGCGCGCCACTCGGGCCGATCACGCAGCGCGACGGGGTCGAAACGCTCCCGTCCGTGCAGGCGCGCCAGCCGCACCCCCGAGGCCGCCCGGGGCTCGACCCTCAGCCGCTCGAGCAGCTGCAGCACCCCGGGGCGATCATTGCACACCAGCAGCATGTCGCACCCGGCCGCCAGCGCGCGCTCGGCGCGCACGAGCATCTCGCCATGCACCGCCGCCCCGCCCATGGACAGATCGTCGGTGAACACCGCGCCCTCGAAGCGCAGCGTGGCGCGCAGCAACTGACTCACCCAGCGGTGCGAGAAGCTCGCCGGCGCCGCATCGAGCGCCGGAAACAGCAGATGTCCGACCATCACCGCCGGCAAGCCGTTGGCAATCAGGCGCCGGTAGGGCAGCAAGTCGCCCTCGAGATCCTCGAGCGCGCGCCGATCGGTCGGCAGGGCCGTATGCGAGTCCGCCGTGACCGCGCCGTGGCCGGGGAAATGCTTGGCGGTGGCCGCCATGCCCGCCGCGCGCATGCCCTGCATGTAGGCGAGCGCGAGTTGACTGACCGCTTCGGGCCGGCTGTGCAATGCCCGATCGCCGATGAAGCTCACGCCGTAATCGATGTCGACGCACGGCGCAAACGACAAATCCACCCCATGCGCGCGCAGCTCCGCGGCCATCAGCCAGCCCATGGAGCGCGCCAGCGCCAGGCCCCGGCGCGCCTCGAGATCGAACTCGCGGCCGATGCGCCGCGCCGCGGGCAGCGCCGAGAATCCCGCGCGGAAGCGCTGCACGCGTCCGCCCTCGTGATCGACCGCCACCAGCAGCGGCGGCTGGCGCACCGCGTGGATCTGCGCCACCAGCTCGGTAAGCTCGGCCGGCTCGCGATAGTTGCGGCTGAAGAGGATGACTCCCCCGACCAGCCGATGGCGCAGCAGCTCGCGCTCTTGGGCCTCGAGCGTCGGGCCCGACAGATCGATCATCAGCGGCCCGAGCGTCACGCGGCCCCCTCAGCCCGCGCGCAGCAGCGCCAGGGACTCGACATGCGCGGTATGGGGAAACATGTCGATCACCCCGGCCGCATCGAGCACGAAACCATGCTCGTGCACCAGAATCCCGAGATCGCGCGCCAGACTGCCGGGGTGGCAGGACACGTAGAGCACGCGGCGCGGCCGCAGCGCGGCCACCGTGGCGAGCAGCGCGCGCGCACCGACGCGCGGCGGATCGAGCAACACGTGGCTGTAGGTTCGGCGCAGCCAGGGTGCGGTCGGCTCCGGTGCGTTGGCAAGATCGGCGAGGTGGAACTCGGCATTGGCGATGTCGTTGATCGCCGCGTTGTGGCGCGCACGCTCGATCAGCGCTCGCTCCCCCTCCACCCCGACCACTTGTGCGCCCGAGCGCGCCAGCGGCAGGGTGAAGTTGCCGAGCCCGCAGTACAGATCGAGCACGGCATCACCCGCCCCGGGGGCGAGCAGCTCCACGGCACGCGCCACCAGGGCTTGATTGATCGCGCCGTTGATCTGTACGAAGTCGCTCGGCGCGAACTGCAGCCGCAGGCCGAACTGCGGCAACGCGTAGTAGAGCGGCTCGTGCCCGTCCGCCGCATCGAGCGGCGCGAGGGTCCCGAGTCCACCGGGCTGCAGATAAAGGCGCAGCCGATGGCGCTCGCCGAAGGCGCGCAGGCGCTCCAGATCCGCCGGCGAGGGCGCCGCGAGCACGCGCAGCACCAGCGCGGTGGCATTGTCCGCCACCGCCACCTCGATCTGCGGCAGCTGCGCGCGGATGCCGAGCGAGCCGACCAGCGCCCCGAGCGGCCCGAGCAATTCCCCGATCGGCTCGCTCAGCACGGGGCAGCGCTGCAGGTCGGCGACGTAGGGCGCGTTGCGCTCCCGAAAACCAACCACCACCTTGTCCTTCTTCGCGACGTATTTCACGCCGAGCCGCGCGCGGCGCCGATAGCCCCATGCCGGGGCGGTCAGCGGCGCGAGCCAGCGCCGGCACTGGACCTGCGCCAGGCGCTGCAGATTGTCGGCCAGCTCCCGTTGCTTGGCGGCCAGCTGCGCCTCGGGCCGCAGGTGCTGCAGGCAGCAGCCGCCGCAGACCCCGAAATGCTCGCAGCGCGGGGCGAGGCGCTCGGCGCTCGGCTCGAGCACCTCGAGCAGACGCCCCTCGTCATGTTGGCGCCGGCGATGCGCGCGCACGAAGCGCACCGTCTCGCCCGGCAGCGCCCCGGGAATGAACACCGTCTTGCCGCCGCGCACGATGCCCTCGCCCGCGTGCGTCAGCGCC
Organism: Pseudomonadota bacterium; assembly: GCA_021798335.1. GTDB lineage: Bacteria > Pseudomonadota > Gammaproteobacteria > Steroidobacterales > Steroidobacteraceae > 13-2-20CM-66-19. The sequence continues at coordinate 2,333 of JAJZMI010000073.1, forward strand.
TCAACGCGCCCGCACTCGGGCTCGCGCGCCGGCACGCGCGCGCCATTCGTGCGACTCATGCCCCGCTCTCCCAGGCCCGCAGGAATTGCGCCCAATGCGGCCCCTGTCCCGAGCGCAGCAGCGCGCGCACGCGCTCGAGCTCGGCGGCATGCTCGGCGCGCGTCAGCCGCCCGCGCAGCAGCTCGAAACGCAGATACACCAGATAGGTGTTGAGCACGTCGGTCTCGCAATAGCGGCGGATGCCGCCGATGTCCCCGGCCCGGTAGGCATCCCACACCTGGGCGCCGGAGAAGCCGAGCTTGCCGGGCAGACCGAGCAGCGCCGCAACGTGCTCGAGCGAGACGCGGCCGCGGCCCTGGAAGCCCGCCAGCACGTCCATCAGATCGAGGTGGCGCCAGTGGAAGCGGTTGAGATAATTGTTGTAGCGGAAGGCCGGGTCCGAATCGCCCGTCTCCCAGAAGCGCGGCGCCTGGACACCGGCGGCGAGCGCCCGATACGACAGCACCGGCAAGTCGAAGCCCGAGCCGTTCCAGGAGACCAGCTCCGGGCAGAACCGCTCGATGCCCTCGAAGAAGCGCTCGATGAGCTCGCGCTCGCCGGAGTGCTCCTCCCCGAGACTCCACACCCTGAGCTGATCGCGGCTGCGCAGCAGGCAGGAAACGGCAACGACCCGGTGCTGCTCGTGCGACAGGAAGTCCGTGCCGGTCTGCTGGCGCCGCAGGGCGAACATGGCCTTGGCGACGGACTCGTCCGGCAGCCCCTCGAGCCCGTACAGCCGGCGCCCGAGCGCCACATCCGGCACCGTCTCGATGTCGAAGACCAGACAATTCATGGGATTCACGCGCGCAACAACACCGCCACCGCCACAACCAGACCCGCCTCGTCGGTGAGCGTCACGTGACCCTCGCCGATGCCGAGCGCGCGGCGCACGCGCTCGCCCCGCTCGGAATAGACCACCTCGGGCCGGCCCATGGGGTTCTGGACGATACCCACATCCCGGATCCACACGCCGTGGGCGAAACCGGTGCCCATCGCCTTGACGATGGCTTCCTTGGCCGCAAAGCGCATGGCGAGGAAGCGGCTCGGTCGCTGCGTGCGCGCCAGCTGCAAGCGCTCCTGCGGCAGCAGCAGCCGCTCGATGAAGCGCTCGCCGCGCCGCGCCAGCACCCCGTCGATCCGCGCGGCCTCGAGCACATCGACGCCGATGCCGAAAATCATGCGCGCGCGGCCCGCATCAGCGCCTGCATCTCGCGCACCGCCGCGGCCAGTCCGGTGAACAGCGCGCGCGCGATCACCGCATGGCCGATGTTGAGCTCGATGACCTCGGCAATCGCCGCCACCGGCTGCACGTTGTGGTAATCGAGTCCGTGCCCGGCGTGCACCGCCAGCCCGAGCCGTGCGCCGAGCCGCGCGCAGTTGACGAGCCGCTCGAGCTCGCGGGCCCGATCGGCGCCGGCCGCTTCGGCATAGGCGCCGGTGTGCAGCTCGACCGCCGGAGCCCCGAGCTCGGCGGCGCACTCGAGCTGACGGGGCTGCGGGTCGATGAACAGTGAGGCGCGCACCGCGCTCGCGGCGAGCCGCGCGAGCGCCTCGCTGATGCGCGAGCGATGCCCGAGGACATCGAGACCGCCCTCGGTGGTCAGCTCCTGGCGCTTCTCGGGCACCAGGCACGCGTACGCCGGCCGCACATCGCAGGCGATCCCGAGCATCTCCTCGGTGACGGCCATCTCCAGGTTCATCGGCGTCTTCAGCAGCGCGCGCAGGGTGCGCACGTCGCCATCCTGAATGTGGCGACGGTCCTCGCGCAGATGCAGCGTGATCGAGTCCGCGCCGGCCATCTCGACCGCGAGCGCCGCATGCACCGGATCCGGATCCCGGCCGCGGCGCGCCTGGCGCAGCGTCGCGACGTGGTCGATGTTGATTCCCAACGTGATGGGGTTGGAATTCACGAGTGTGTCCTGACCTGAACGATACGCGATCGCCGCGCACGCGAGCCGGCGGTGGCCGAGCGCGTATTCTTGCCTACTCCGCGCCCCGGCGCGACCCCCGCCGCACCGAGCGCGCCACGCGCCGGGTGGCGAGCTCCCGGCCCTCGAGGCATTCGGCGAGCGCCGCCGCGAGCAGCAGGCGCGCATCGGCAAGCGTGCGCGCCGCGCCGAGCTCCCCGCGAGCGAGCTGCGCGAGCGAGTCGCCCGCGAGCACCCCGGGCCCATCGGCGCCGACCCGATACAGGCCCTGCGCGGGACGGAAGCGATAGAAGCCGCCCGGCTCGAGCGCGCGACCGCCGGCCTCCGCGCCGAGGTCGAGTCCGTAGCCGGCCCCGCGCAGCAGCTCGAGCTCGAACAGCCGCAGCGCCGCCTCGATCTGTCGCCCCGCGCGCAGCCGCTCGAGCGCGAGGCCATAGGCATCGAACAGCTCCGGCGCCGCATCGTGCCGCAGCGTGAGCCTCAGCAGCAGCTCGTTCAGATAGAACGCGGGCATCACGCTCGGGGCCGGCAGCGCCGCGGTGGGCGCGGCAATCTCCGCGCCGGTGAGCTGGCCGGCCTCGCGCCCGAGCGAGAACGACAGCAGCAGCGGCTGGAACGGCTGCAGCACCGCCGCCAGCGATGATTTCGCGCCGCTCACCCCGCGCGCGAACAGCGTCAGACGGCCCAGATCCCGCACCAGCACCTCCAGGATCCGTCCCGTTTCCCGATACGGCCGGTGGTGCAGCAGGTAGCCCGGCGCGAGCGCCACCCGGTGGACCGGCGCGCTCAAGACTCGAGTCCGAGGTCCTTCAGCGCGCGCGCGTTGTCCGCCCAGTTCTCGCGCACCTTGACCCACAGATTGAGGTGCAAGCGCCGCTCGAGCTGCGCATTGAGCGCGCGCCGGGCCGCGCTGCCGACGCGCTTGAGGCGCTCTCCGCCGGCGCCGATCACGATCGGCTTCTGCCCCTCGCGTTCCACCCAGATCACCGCATCCACCACCAGGCGGCCCTCGAGTTCCTCGAGCCGCTCGACCTGCACGGCAATGCCGTAGGGCAGCTCCTGATTCACCTCGAGCGTCAACTTCTCGCGCACCGTCTCGGCAATACGGAAGGCAAGGCCCCGGTCGGTCAGCGTGTCGCGATCGAACAGCGGCGGGGATTTGGGCAGGTGGCCCGCGATGGTACGCAACAGATCCGCGACACCCTGCGCCTTGAGCGCCGAGACCGGCACGAGCGCGAGGAAGGGATGGCGCGCGGCGAGCTCGGCCAGATACGGCAGCAACCGCTCGCGCGGGCGCACCCGATCGACCTTGTTGATCACGGCGATCGCCGGGCGGCCCGCGCGCTCGATGCGCTGCAGAGCGAGCGCGTCATCGTGCATCCACGTCAAGGCCTCCACGACCAGCACCACCAGATCCGCTTCGCTCAGCGCCGCGGCGGCGGTGCGATTCATCACCTTGTTCAGCGCGCGGTTCGCCTGGCGGTGCAGCCCGGGCGTGTCGAGAAACGCGATCTGCGCATCCGGCAGCTGGGCAAGCCCGAGGATGCGGTGCCGGGTGGTCTGGGGCCGCGGGGTCACGATGCTCAGCTTCGCGCCGACCAGCGCGTTGAGCAGCGTCGACTTGCCGACGTTCGGGCGGCCGATGAGCGCCGCGAAACCGCAGTGCAACTCAGTGGCCAGGATCATCGCCCTCGAGGCCGGCGAGAATGCGCTCGGCGGCCTCCTGCTCCGCCCGGCGGCGGCTCGAGCCGCGCCCGCGCGCCGTCAATCCGAGCGCGCTCACGGCGCAGCTCACTTCGAAGGTCTGCGCATGCGGCTCGCCGTCCACGCGCTCGACACTATAGAGCGGCAATGCCAGGGAGCGGGACTGCAGATACTCCTGCAGGCGAGTCTTGGGATCCTTCAGCGCCTCCGGCGGCGGCAGCAGCGCAATGCGCGGGGCCAGGAGCGCCCTGACCTTGGCATCGGTGCTCGCGAGTCCCGCATCGAGGAACAGCGC
>JAJZMI010000077.1 GCA_021798335.1 Pseudomonadota bacterium
CGCAAGACACAGGGAACTGCACGACGCGCCGGGCCGCAGAGCTGCACGTGCCGGCCGACTGCCGTCATTGCGTCTGTAGTGGATCCTGCGGTACAGCGGACCGGCACCAGCGCCGAGACCCGTGTGCAATGCTCTGCAGGACCCCTCGTAAATATTGGTCGGGGCAGAGGGATTCGAACCCCCGACCCTCTGCTCCCAAAGCAGATGCGCTACCAGACTGCGCCATGCCCCGACCGGTGCCGCCCGCGGCACATTCCGCAGGTGGCCGGGCATGATATGCGAGAATTCGGGGTCCGCGGAAGTGCAGGTCGAGAAGCAGCGCATGACGGCAGTAGTAATCGACGGACGAGAGCTTGCCGGCGAAGTCAAGGCTCAGGTCCGAACGGCCATCAAGGCCGCGGTGTCGCGCGGCCACCGGCAGCCGGCGCTCGCTGTCGTCAAGATCGGCGATAATCCGGCCTCGGACGTGTATGTGCGCAACAAGCGCAGGGCTTGCGAAGAGGTCGGCATCCGTTCGGTGGCGCACGACCTGCCTCGTTCGTGCTCCGAAATCGCGCTGCTCACGCTCATCGACGAACTCAATCGGGATCCGCAGATCGACGGCATCCTGGTGCAGCTGCCGCTGCCCGATCACATCCGCTCCACCATCGTGATCGAGCACATCGACCCGGCCAAGGATGTCGACGGCTTCCATCCGTACAATGTGGGGCGCCTGGCGCAGCGCATACCGCTGATTCGGCCCTGCACGCCCTACGGGATCATCAGACTCCTGGAGCACGTCGGTGCCCCGCTGAAGGGACAGCATGCCGTGATGGTCGGCGCCTCGAACATCGTCGGACGCCCCATGGCGCTCGAGCTGCTGCTCATGGGGGCGACCACCACCGTCTGCCACCGCTTCACGAGCGATCTCGCGACGTTCGTTCGCCAGGCCGATATTCTGGTGGTCGCGGCGGGCAAGCCCGCCCTGGTGCCCGGAGAGTGGATAAAGCCCGGATGCATCGTGATCGACGTCGGCATGAATCGCCTCGAGGACGGTCGTCTCGTCGGCGATGTGCAGTTCGAGGCGGCGCGCGAGCGCGCCGGCTGGATCACGCCGGTGCCGGGCGGCGTCGGTCCCATGACCGTGGCGATGCTGATGCACAATACGCTGGAGACGTTCCACCGCCGCCTCGAGCAGGCGCACTGAGTCGTCTTACAGTCCCCCCCGGTCCGGAACCCGGGCACCGACTACGCTCGCCGCCAGTCGGTCACCCCGCCGGGCTTGTCCTCCAGGACGACCCCGGCGCGCTCGAGAACATCACGGATCCGGTCCGACTCGGCCCAGTTCTTCGCCTTGCGGGCCGCCGCGCGGGCGGCGATTTGCGCCTCGATCGCGCTGTCGCTGAGCGTTTCGCCCGGATTCCCGCTCACCGGCGCCGTGGCGGATCTCGAGGCCGCAACCGCGCCGGGCCTGGTGCGCCGCAGCCACTGTTCGGCAGGCTCACCGAACAGGCCGAGTAGCCCGCCGAGCATACGCAGCTCGCCCGCCCGCGCGGCGGCCCGCGGCGCATCACCGACATCCCGCGCCGTATTGATCTCCCGCGCCAGCGTTTGCAGGACGGCCAGCGCCTCCGGCGTATTGAAATCATCGTCCATCGCCTCATGGAAGCGCCGCACATGAGGCGAGTCGGCCGGCGCAGCCTCTGCGGGTCCGCGCAGGGCCAGATACAGCCGCTGCAGCGCCGCATCGGCCTGCTCGAGCTGCTCCGGCGAGTAGTTGATGGGGCCGCGATAGTGGCTCGCGAGCACGAAGTAGCGCAGCACCTCGGGATGGCGCAGCTTCGGCAGCACTTCGCGCACGGTGAAGAAATTGCCGAGCGACTTCGACATCTTCTCGTTGTCGACGTTGACGAAGCCGTTGTGCATCCAGATCTCGGCGAAACGCCCGCCGGTCGCGGCGCACGACTGGGCGATCTCGTTCTCGTGATGCGGAAACTTCAGGTCCATGCCGCCGCCGTGGATGTCGAAATGCGCCCCAAGCAGCGCCACGGACATCGCCGAGCACTCGATGTGCCAGCCGGGTCGACCCGCCCCCCACGGCGAGTCCCACGACGGCTCGCCCGGCTTGGCGTGCTTCCAGAGCACGAAATCGAGCGGATCGCGCTTGCCCGCGTCGATCTCCACACGCGCTCCGGCGCGCAGATCCGCCAGGCGCTTGCCCGAGAGGCGGCCGTAGCCCTCGAATTTCGCCACCGCGTACATGACATCGCCATTCGCCGCCACGTACGCATAGCCGCGCTCGATGAGCTTCGCCACCATGGCGAGGATCCCGGGCACGTGAGCGGTGGCGCGCGGCTCGAAATCCGGCGGCAGGACGCCGAGCGCGGCGCAATCGGCGTGCATGGCATCGATGTATCGGCCCGTGAGCGCCGCGATCGCCTCGCCGTTCTCGGCGGCGCGCTTGATGATCTTGTCGTCGATGTCCGTGATGTTGCGCACGTACGTCACGCGATAGCCCCGATGGCGCAGATACCGGGTGACCACGTCGAACACGATCATCATGCGTGCATGACCGATGTGCAGGAAATCGTATACCGTCATGCCGCAGACATACATGCGCACTTCACCCGGGACGATGGGCGTGAGCGGCTGCTTGTCGCCGGTGAGGGAGTTGTGAATCCGAATCATCATGGTCTCGATATCATGCCGCGAACCGCCCTCCGGCCGCTCGGCCGAGGGCCGCATGTTATGCAAACCGCGCCAGGCGCCGCTCGGCCTCCCCGGGCGGCAGCGCCTTCAGCAGCGGCCCCAACTCCGGCCCGTGCCGGCATCCGGTCAGCGCCAGCCGCAGAGGCAGGTACAGGCGCTCCCCCCTGCGGCCGCTCGCGGTGCGTACCGCGGCCGTAATGGCCGCCGGATCGCTCGCGCTCGCCGCGGCGGCCCGCGCCGCCGCGGCAAAGAACCCCGGACCCGCCTCGCGGACCATCTGCTCATCGGGCGGCTCGAGCGCGGGCGGTCCGCCGAATACGATGCGCACCCAGGGCGCGGCGTCCTGCGGCAGCACCACGTTCGGCAGCACCGCGGCGAGGAACGCATCGGCTGATTCGGCGGCGAGCCCTTCCGGCAGCACTCCCGCGAGCCACCCGCGCGCCTGCTCCGGCGTCAATTGGTGCACCGCGGACTTCTGCCAGACGCGCAGCTGCTGCTCGTCATAATGCGCGCTCGATCGCCCCAGATGGCCGGTCTCGAACGCGCGCGCGAGCTCCGGCAGATCGAGCAGCGCGTGCTCGGCACTCGAGTGGCCCAGGCGGAACAGATAATTCACCAGCGCCTCGGGCCGGTAGCCGCGCTCGCGGAACTCGCGCACGCTCGTCGCTCCGTGTCGCTTCGAGAGCGGCGCACCATCGGGACCGATGATGAGCGAGACGTGCCCATAGCGCGGGACAGGCAAGCCGAGCGCCGCGAGAATCAGCAGCTGGCGCGGCGTGTTGCTCAGGTGATCCTCACCGCGCAGCACCTGCGAGACGCCCATGCTCGCATCGTCCACGGCATTGCAGAAGAAGAACGCGGCCGAGCCATCGGCCCGCCGGATCACGAAATCCCCGATGTCATCCGAAAGAAAGCTCTGCGGCCCGTGCACCAGATCGGTGAACTCGATGCGCCGGCCCGAGGGCACGCGGAAGCGCAGCGTCGCCGCCAGCCCCTCGGCCCGCTTGCGCTCCCGCTCCCGCGCCGTCAGGTGCCGGCAGGTGCCGGCATAGCGGGGCGGACGTCCCGAGGCGCGCTGCGCGCGCCGCGAAGCCTCCAGCTCCAGCGCCGTGCAGAAACAGGGATAGACCGCATCGAGCGCCTCGAGCCGAGCCAACAAGCCCGCATAGTACGCCGCGCGCTGCGACTGGAAATACGGGCCGTGCGCATCCTCCCGCTCCGGACCGGCATCCCATTCGAGACCCAGCCAGCGCAGGTCGGCGAGCAGCCCCTCGACATACTCCGGCCGGGTGCGGCCGCAATCCGTATCCTCGATCCGCAGCACGAAGCGCTCGCCGCCGCGGCGCGCGAGCAGGTAGTTGAACAGCGCAGTGCGCGCATTGCCCAGGTGCAGTTCGCCGGTGGGACTCGGGGCGAAGCGGGTCGCACCGCGACTGAACGTCCGGCCGGTTGCGCTGTCCATTTGTGCCATGGGTGCGCATAGTACGGGGTTTGGCACGGCGCTGCTAAGATGACCGGCCTGGGGGAGTTCGTTGGGAGTACCGATGCACGACCGGAACTGGAGATTCACGCGCCGCGGGGCGCCGCAGGCCGCACTCGCGCTGATCGCCGGCCTGGGCCTGCTCGCCGCGCCACCCGCCGCGCGCAGCGCCCAGCCGAATCCCGAGGTGCGCGTCAACACGAGCATGGGCTCGTTCGTGATCGAGCTGCGGCCCCGCCGCGCGCCGCTCACCGTGCAGGACTTCCTGCACTATGTGCGCTCGGGGTTCTACACCAACACCCTGTTCCACCGAGTAGTGGCCAACTTCATCATCCAAGGCGGCGGTCACGAGGCCACGCCCCCTTATGCGCTCAAGCCCACCGGACCGCCGGTGGTCAATGAGTCCGGCAACGGGCTGGAGAACCGGGCCGGCACCGTCGGGCTGGCGCGCGGCCCCAATCCCGATAGCGGCACCGCACAGTTCTACGTCAATCTGGTCGACAATCCCGAGCTCGACCCGCTCCCCACCCGCTGGGGCTACACGGTCTTCGGCAAGGTCATCCGCGGCATGAACGTCGTGGAGCGCATCGGCATGGTGCCCACCGGCGCATTCGGTCCCTTCAAATCCTATGCGCCGCTCAAACCCGTCGTAATCAAGAGCATCCAGCTCATCACCCCGGCGAAGCCGCACGCGGCTTCAGCGGCAGGCCCGGCCCCCGGCAAGACCGCCCCCCCGGCCAGCACCGCCAACAAGCCGGCCGCCGCGGCCCCCGCGGCTCGTGCGGGCGATGCCTCCGCGACCAAGACCTCGGCCCCCAAGCCCGAATCACCGGCCTCCGGCGCTACACCGCCGCCGAAGTCGTGAGCACCCAAGCGCCCGCGCCGATCGAGGAGCCATCCGGACCTCGGCACTGCCTCTTCGTATCCGACGTTCATCTGGAGGCCTCCGGCGGCGCGGCTGAGCGGCAGTTCCTGCAGTTCCTGCGCACCGAGGCGGTGCAGACGCAAGCCTTGTACATCCTCGGCGATCTGTTCGAGTCGTGGGTGGGCGATGACGACCCCGGCCATGGCGAGGTGATCGGGGCGCTGGCCGAGCTGAGCGGACACGGGGTGAACTGCTTCCTGCTGCACGGCAATCGCGACTTTCTCCTCGGCGAGGACTTTTGCGCCCGCACGGGCTGCCGGCTGCTGCCCGATCCGGTCATCACCCGGTTCGGGGACGAACCGGTGCTGCTGACTCACGGCGATGCGCTGTGCACGGACGACCATGCCTACCAGGAGTTGCGCACCATCGTCAGGGCAACCCGCTGGCAACGGCGGTTTCTGTCCCTTCCTCTGACCACACGCGAGCTGCTCGCAAATCAGGCGCGCGCCGGCAGCAAGTCCCACATCGCCCGCATACCGCCCCGCATCATGGACGTGAATCCGCAGGCCGTGGACGCAGCGTTCCGCGCAACGCAGGTGCGTCGCATGATCCACGGTCACACCCACCGGCCCGCCGTTCACGATGCGCTGGCGGGGGGACAGGCCGTCCAGCGCATCGTGCTCGGCGCCTGGTATGAGCAGGGCAGTGTCCTGCGCTACCAGGATGGGCTGTATGCGTTGCGCGAATTTTGACGTGCTGACCGCGGCAATCAGTGCTGCGGCGGCGGACCCGGCGCGTGCGCAGGCGGCGGACCCTGCCAGCCGTGTCCCCGCATCATCATCATCATCCTCCGGCGCATCATCCTCGGCATCAACCCCGGGGGCGGAATCAGTACCCTGAACTTGGCCATCTGCTCGGCGCTCAACACGTGAGCCATTTTATTCATCATCGCCGTGTGAGCCGAGCGTTGCGCCGCGCGCATCTGCCGCATGGCCTTGCGCATGGCACGCCGGATCGGCCGCATGTTCCGGCGCATCGCCCGGAAGTTCTGGCGCATGGCGACGCGCTGCTGCCGGAGAATCGCCTTGACCTGCTGGCGCTGTGCGCTGGTTAGGTCGAGCAACACGGTGAGCTGGTGCAGCCGCCAGCGCTCCAGGCGGTGCATCCGCATCCTGACCTGGGCGTTGCTCGAGGTGGCGCTCCAGCCGGGATGGGACATCTGCATGGCCGGCGGCCGGGCAAGCGCCACGCTCGCGGCAC
>JAJZMI010000149.1 GCA_021798335.1 Pseudomonadota bacterium
AGCAGGCGCAATTGCAGGATCAGCTTGGGGCGGCCAAAGCTCCCGACGAACTTGGTGTACCGTCCAGGGTATTTCTGCACGTTGAAGAAGCCGTTGCCCAGCATCATCCCGAGCACGTTCTCCCCTTTGGTCAAGAGCGCGGTCACATCGAAGGTGTCGTACAGAATCGTCTTGCGGTAATCCGTCCAGCCCGGATCGAGCACACTGTGCGTCGCAGGCCGGCCGTTGACCGAGAGCGCGTACTGGCCCAGGCCGCAGACCGACACGATCGCGCGCGCCAAAGGCCTGTCGATCGTGAACGCGCGCCGAAACAGCGGCATCGCGTGCGGCACCTCGGGGGGGCCGCGATAGATCGTCGGCGGGGGTAGGGGATTCGGCGGCCAATCCGGGCCGTTCGAGATCCAATCGGCGCGCCATGCGTCCTGGCCCAGGATGCCCGTGCCGAAGCGGGCCGGCGCACTGAAGGGTCCGGCGCGGCCGCGCTGATCCCAGACCCGTACCGCCCACCAGTAGACGGACTGCGAGTTCAGCGGCAGGTCCTGCGTGGGCGCGATACGCAGCTCGCTCCCGGCCTGCACACCGCTGTCCCAGAGGGCGCCGCGCCCGGCCCGGACCGTTGGGCGGGTGCGACCCACGATCACCTGGCAGGCGCTTTGGCCCAGTACTCGCCGGTCCGGATCACGCGCGCTCAATGTCCAGGAAAACCGCGGTCGCGGCACATCAATTCCCGAAGCGGCGGCGCGCCACTCGACACAAAGATCCGCCGGCGCGAGGTCGCACGGCCCGGCCGGCGCCCCGGACCCCACCCGCCCCGGCTCGATTGCGGCGGCCGGGACCCCCAGCGCCAGCATGCGCAGCAGCTCGCGGCGCGAGCTCATGTCGCGTCCGCGCAACAGATCCGAAGGTTCGGAAATGTGGTCGCCTGTTTCATATTATGAGATTTCCCTTGCGCTGGGCCGCCTGGCAATGGTATTTATATTTATATACGAAGATTACGTCCGCCTGTAAACCAAAAAGCAGGGGGCGGCGCCACGGCATTCTTGGCGTTCGACATTTGCGCAACTGATTCGCACCAACCGACTGAGGGGGATTGACCATGAAGCTTACGTCAAGGCTCGTGTCCGGAGCCGTCGCTCTGGCTATGGCGGGCGCTATTCCCGCTTGGGCCAAAACGGCCGTACCCGATGCCCAAGCCGCATCGTCCACCAACACGGCCGCGGCGGCCCAGAAGGATCCCAAGACCGCTCATTCGCCCGCGGTCCTGCAGGAAGTGGTCGTGAGCGGCATTCGTGCCAGTATGGAGAGCGCGCTGAACATCCAGCGCTTCTCAAACACCATCGTCGATGCGATCGTCGCATCCGAGATCGGCAAGCTCCCTGACGTCACGGCCATCGACGCCCTGCAGCGCATTCCGGGCATTCAGATCAGCCGGCAACTCGGCGAGGGCGGCGGTACGGTCAACATCGGCGGCTCGGTCATCATGAGCGGCTACGAGATCCGTGGCCTGCCCTACGCGGAGACGACTCTGAACGGCCGCGCAGTCTTCAGCGCGCAGGGAGATCGCGTCCTGAACCTGCAGGATATTCCATCGTCGCTGTTGGCGGGCATCGAGGTCTACAAGGATCCCACCGCGAGCTTGCTCGCCGGCGGTCTTGCCGGCACGGTCAATCTGATCACCCACAAGCCGTTCGACTTCCACGGCCCGCAGCTCGACGTGAATGCCGGGGAGACCTACGGCAGCATGATCGGCACGGCGAGGCCGAACTTCAACGTGCTGGGCAGCAATATCTGGCACACGGGAATCGGCAAGGTCGGCGCGATGCTCGACTTTTCCTACCACGACCGCGCTTACCGCGAAGACGGAATCACCAACAGTTCCATCGCCACCAACAGCACGGCCGTGCCGGGCAAGATCATCGACTACACCAACGGCGTGTACAACACCATGTTCATCGGCAATCGCCGCCGCATCGGCGTCGATGCCGTCCTGCAATGGCAGCCCACGCGGGACTTCCAGATGTACGCCGAGGCCACGAGCGAGGACTTCGTCTGGGCGCAAAATCAATACAGCTTCTACACACAGCAGGGCGCCGGCACCATTGCGCCCGGCTCCGTCTCCCTGTTCCCGGGCACCAACGACGTCCGCTCCCTCACTATCCAGAATGCGCTGGTCAGCAGCGTCGGCGCGTGGCGCACCGTCGAGGACGTCAATCGCCAGTTCAACCTGCATGCCGTGTGGACACCGGGCGCTTGGACCGTGGCGGGCGACCTGAGCTACACCAAGGCGACCGAGCGGTTGAACAACCCGGCTGTGGACATCGGTACCACCGTGCCCGCGCTGACCCAGATCAACTCCGAGTCCGGAGTCACACAGTCTCTGGTCCCGGGGTTCAATCTGACCAATATCGCCAATTTCAACGACAGCACGGCGAGCAACTACCACAGCTACCTGTACGATACCGAGCAGCATTTCCGCGGTAGCGAGATCGCGGTCAGCCTCAATGCAACCTATGCGTTCGCGCACGGCTTCCTGACCTCCGTCGAAACCGGCATCCGCCTCGCCGACCGCAAGGATGCCTTCCACCAATGGACCACATTCACCGGCATAGATTCGGCGCAGATCCAGACCAATGCGCCGTGGTTCAACCACGTCCCGCTGAGTCCGTTCTTCTCGGCCTACACCTCGACGCCCATCGAGCCGCCGTACGCCGTATATAACCCGAATCTCCTGCACCATGAGCCCAACTCGGTATACCAGGCCTTCGGTGCGCCGTTGCCGCTCGACACGGGAGCCCAGGATTACCACGTCGATGAGCGCGACTACGCCGGGTTCGTGCAGTTGAACTTCGCGCACCGGATCGCTGGCATCCCGATGTCCGGCAACGTTGGTGTCCGCTTCGTGCGGCACGAGGATTTCCTCAATGGCGAGCTGAGCAGCGGCGGGGTATTGATCCCGCATACCTTCGCCACCGGCGAATCCAATCCCCTGCCGAGTCTGAACCTGCTGTTCAAGCTGACGCACGACCTCGAGCTGCGCCTGGCCGCGTCACAGGCGATCGCCTATCCGGACTTCAGTCAGATGCGCCCGTCGATCGCACTGCTGCCGGCGCAGGGCGCCGCGAGCGGCGGCAACCCGTATCTGAAGCCCATGAAGGCCAATCAGTTCGACGCGTCGCTGGCCTACTACTTCGCGCCGGGTGCGGTCGTCAGCGGCGACATCTTCTACAAGAAGCTGAGCAACTTCTGGCTCTCCGAGACCAAGCAGGACGCCTTCGCGATCGATGGGATCAAGTACAACCTCACCGGTCCGATCGATGGCGGCGCCGCAACCATCAAGGGTGCGGAATTCAACTACCAGCAGTTTTTTCGTCAGCTGCCGGGCTGGTTGAGCGGCCTCGGTTTCGACGCCAATTACACCTACATCGCGGCGGCCGCGCCCACGGCGGTGCTGGGTCAGACCACGACGCTCCCGGGACTTTCCAAGGACAGCTACAACCTGATCGGCATCTACGAGAAGGGCCCGATCTCATTCCGCGTGGCCTACAACTGGCGCAGCTCGTTCTACACCTCGCTGTACACGGGCTCGAACGCGCAGCTGGCCGCGAACCCGATCTACACCGCGAGCTACGGCTGGCTGGACGCTTCGCTGCAATACACCGTCAACCACCACGTCCAGGTGTACATCGACGGCTCGAACATCCTCGGCACGAAGCAGACCTTCTATTACGGTGTGCCGACGCTGCCCCAGGGCGCTACCATCGACGATCGGATCGTGATGGTCGGGGCGAACGTGAAGTTCTGAGGAGCGTACACGGGGAAAGTCATGGTGGATCTGGACAGACGGACGATTCTGACCGGGCTGGCGGCCGTGGCCGGCGCCGGGCTCACGTCCGGACGCGCGGCCGTCGGGCCGCGCGTCCGGTCCGGCGGCGCCTCGCGCAACGGGCTGGCGCTGCCGGGCATTGCGCCCTTTCGCACGCCCTACAAGTTGCAGCGCCGCATCCTCACCCGCTCCGGCGTGCCCGGCAGCTTCGACCGGCTGAAGGTGGATTGTCCGTTCGTCTTCGAGTCCTGTGGCCGCTATTATCTGACCTACATCGGCTTCGACGGCATCGGCTATCAGACCGGACTCGCCGAATCCGACGATCTGGAGCATTGGCGGCGCGCCGGACTCATCCTCCGGCGCCATCCCAACAATCCGGTCATCCGTTACAATATTGCCATGATGTCGATCCTGCGTGAGGACGGGCTGCATTCCAGCGGCTCGCTCATCAAGGTCGAGGGCCGCTACGTGGCCACCTGGTTCGCCTGCCCGCATCCGGGATACGAGCAGGGGCCGGGCGTGATCGGCCTCGCATTCAGCGAGGACCTGTATCATTGGGAGGTCACCGAGCCGATTCTCCGGCCGGATCCGGCACTTCCCTGGGAGGCCGGCGGCCTGTACAAGGCCTACCTGATCAGGAACGACGACCTCTACTATATCTTCTACAATGCCAAGACCGATCACCCCACGGACTGGCACGAACAGATCGGCATTGCGACCTCGCCCGACCTGAAGACCTGGACCCGCTACCCGGGCAACCCGGTGATTCGCAACGGCGGCCCGAAGTCATGGGACACGCGCTTCGCCAGCGATCCGTGCGTGGTGCGCTGGGGACCGTGGTGGGGCGTGTATTATTACGGCTTCGCCAATGACGGTCACGCGCGCGATCTGCTCGCGCTCGGGCTCGATCCGTATCATTTGACCAAAGTCCCGCAGATCATGCTGAACGTGGGGCCGCCGGGATCCATCGACGCGGACTTCGCACACAAGCCGTCGATCATCTATGCCAACGACACGCTCTATCAGTTCTACTGCTGCGTGAGCGGCAAGTGGCCCCATGATGATCGCGCGATCAGCCTGGCGCGCTCCAGGCCCTGGCCCAAAGCCGCACAAGAGGACGAGGCGCCAACCCCCTCCCCCGGCGCGAGCCCTTCCGGCCTCTGACGAAGATCCCCCTCAGCGCGGCGCCGTGCCAGGACGGCCGGTGCCGCGCCTTCTTCTCCGCAATGCGCTACTGCAGGTTGACAAATAGTCCGCCGTCGACGAGCACCGCGGCGCCTGTCACATACCGCGCCAGATCGGAGGCCAGAAAGACGACGCAGCCTGCCACATCCTCGGGCTCACCCAGCCGGCCGAGCGGAATGCGCTTTTCCATGTGGGCCCGCTTGGCCGGGTCGGCCAGGTCCTCTCGGTTGATGTCGGTCGCGATGGTGCCGGGCATGAGGGAATTGCAGCGGATGCCGTACGGTCCGAGCGCGATCGCGCACGACTGCATCAGGGAATGTACGCCGGCCTTCGTCGGCGTGTAATGCGCCTGCATCCCGCCGCCGACCAGGGCACTGATCGAACTGATCGCGATCAGCGCGCCGCCGGTGCCCTGATGCTTCATCCGGCGTGCCGCGGCTTGCGTCATGTAATAGGCCCCGTGCAGATTGATGGCCATGGTGCGCTCGAACACCTCGAGGGGCGTGTCGAGGAAGGCGTGGAACGGACAGATTCCGGCGTTGCTCACGAACACGTCGACCCCGCCCAGGGCCGCGCTCGCCGCCGTGATGAAGCGCTCGGCCGATTCCGGGCGCGCCACATCGCCTTCCACCTCGACGGCCCGCCGTCCCAGCCGGGCGATCTCGGCCAGGGTCGCATCGATCCCCTCCCGGTCCCTGAACCAGTTCAGGCCGACATCGGCGCCCTGACGGGCGCACTCGATGGCGGTCGCGCGGCCGATGCCGCGCGACGCGCCGGTGATCAGGACCGTCTTGCCTTCGAGCAGCATGACTTGACCTCTAGTGTCGTTGCCGAGGCGCGCCGCGGCTGAGGATCTTCAGCGCATACGGCATCTTGCTCTTGGAGGGCGGCAGCCGCACGAGCAGTCCATCGGCGGTCTGCCGCCAGCGGACCGGCGCCGCGTCCCCGAGCAGGCTCACGTGCGTGATCGGTCCGTGAAGATAGGGCGTCGCCGCATACAGAACCCGGATCAACACGTTCCCGTTGTCCGGCCGGACCAGCCCGAGCGCATAGAGCACGCCGAGCTTGCGGGTGAAGCGAATGTCCCTCGGGGTATAGCGCTGTCCGTAGTCGGTCAGCGAGCCCGACGGCCCGACGGTGGGACCTTCCCCGTACAGCACCCACGGGCGCGTGCCGTAGATGGCCTGCCCATTCACCTGCAGCCATGCGCCCATCCGTAGCAGAATTCGGCGGACCTTGGCCGGTATCGTGCCGTTGCCGCGCGGTCCGATGTTCAGCAGCATGTTGCCGTTCTTGCTCACGATGTCGATCAGGTCGGTGAGCAGCGAGCGGGCGGTGCGATAGTGGTCGTGACGCACGTAGCCCCAGGAATCCAGGCTCACCGAGGTGTCGGTCTGCCAGGGCCGCAGGCTGAGGTAATTGCGCTTGCCGCGCTCGATATCCTGCACTGCCGCGCCCCGCGGGAAGGCATGCAGCTTATACGTCAACACCACACCCTGATGGCGCGCAGCCGCCGAGTTGTAATAGTACGCCGCCATTTTCTTCAAATACGGCGCGAACGCAGGCTGATTGATCCACCAGTCGAAATAGATCAGGTCCGGGTGATACTCATCAACGAGCTCCGTGCTGCGCGCCAGCCAGTCGCGCAGGAATGCCTTGGAGGGGGGGAGCCAGTCCTGAAGCTGGCTCGGGTTGGGTTCCCCGCGGCCATGCACGCCGGGCAAGTTCATCGGCTCGGCCGGACCGTACAGGCCGGCGTAGCGCGGGTTGTCGACATCGGAGTCGTACTTCGTCCCCGGGTGATACCACCACCAGTGCTCGGCTCTGTGCGAGGAGACGCCAAAGCGCATGCCGTCGGCATGCACGGCTTTCTCGAGTTCCCCGATCAGGTCCTGCTTCGGGCCCATACGCGCGGCGTCCCACAGCGTGAATTTGGAGTTGTATTCCGCGAACCCGTCGCAATGTTCCGCGACCGGCACGACATAGCGCGCCCCGGCGCGCCTGAACAGTGCGGCCCAGGCTTTGGGGTTGAACTTCGCCATGGTGAACTTCGCAATGAAGTTCTTGTAGCCGAACTTCGCTTGCGGTCCATACACCGCGCGCTCGTAGTCGTAGGCGAGCGAGTCCTTGACGTACATGTTCCGCGAGTACCACTCGTTCTGAAACGCCGGCACCGAGAACACGCCCCAATGGATGAAGATGCCGAACTTGGCGTTGCGAAACCAGCGCGGCGCGTGATAGGCCTCGAGCGAGCGCCAGGACGCCTTGAACGGTCCGCGGCGCGCGCCGGCGGCCACTTTGTGCATCTGCTCGTGCAGCAGCTGCTCGTAATTCTTCGGCTCGTTCCACAGGGGCGGGAATGTGTGGACGCTGTAGACCTGATGCGCGGCGGCGGGGAGCGCCGCGGCGCAGGCGAACGGCCAGCCGCAGCCGAGCCACAGCGCCGCCAGGCAGGAGCGACTCAGGGCACGGCGGCGCGCACGGCGCTCGGGGGAGGTGGGGCAATCGGGCATGTCAGCCTCTCGAGTGATGTGGCGGATGTGGTACTCACGGCTGGAGCGGGCGCTCCAGCACGGCGACGCCCTGCGGACGCAACCGGACCGTGCGCAGGATCCGGCCCGGATGCAGAACATCGTGCATCGCATAGGGCAGGCGAACCGCACGGCGCCGCTTGCCGTGATTGATGATGATGACGACCTCGCGACCGTCTCCCACGCGGCGCATCAGCTCGACGCCGGGCGGCAGGAGACCGAAGGGCGAGTGCACGCCGGCGGCGGCGAGCCGGTGCGCGACGAACGCATGCATCAAGCGCCGATCGAGGATCGTGCCGAGATAGACGATTGCGCCGCGCCCGTAGCGGTGCTCGAGGGCGGCGGGCCTGCCGGTGAGCCAGGCGTTGCCCGCTCCGTAGCGCAGCAGCACGCGCGTCGCGCTCGAGTGCGGCGTCAGCGCTTCGGCCCAGATACGCCCGGTACCATGCCCCGCGGCCCCGGAGACGGCGACTGGCGCAGCGAGCGCGTAGTATTGTTGGACCCGGCCGCCGAGCAACGGCGCCAGCGGACCCGGCTGGCTCTGCACGTTCAGACGGTTGTACCGATCCTTCATGCCGCTGCGCGGCCCGAGCACGAGTACCCCGCCGCCGAGCACGTAGTGGCGCAGGTGCCGGGCGAGCCTCTTGGAGATGACATTCAGGCTGGGCGCGAACACGATCTTGTAGCGCGTCAGCGGCGCGCGCGCCGAGACGATGTCGACCGAGTGGGTCAGGTTCTCCAGCGGCCGGTAATAATCGAGCAGCACGCGCAGCTGGCGGTAACGAACCGTCTGGCGCTGAAAATCGATCGCCCACCGGCTGGCGTAGGACAGCAGCAGCGCCACCCGCGAGCGTGGCGTGGTACCGGCGATGATCGGTGAGGCGCGCTTGAATTCCCGGCCGATCCGCGCGACCTCGGCGTACAGCGGCTCGGGTTTCCCGTCCGGTCCCACCAGCGTGCCGTGATACTGCTCCTGGCCGCCGAGGGCGCTGCGCCACTGCCAGAACAGCACCGCGTCGGCCCCATGGCCGATCGACTCCCAGGTCATGGCGCGTACCCCGCCTTTGACGAGGGAGTTGCTGATCGGCGCCCAATCGACGAAACCCGGCTGCGTTTCCATGACCCAGTAGTCCTGCCGCTTCAGGCCGCGTATGAAATCGCTCATGGCACCATTGCGGTAGAAGTCGAGCTGACCTTCGCCGACATAATCGTCCCACGCGGCGATATCGAGCGGCCGGGTGATCGTGTAGTGATTCCAGTGGGCACTCCAGCCGAGGCCGCCGATGTTGGTGGTGACGAACTGCCACGGCGCGATGTGCGCGCGCAAGGCCTCGAGCTGGTTGCGCTGATACCCGAGCCAGGTGGCGGTGACGAACTGGCGGTGCGCCAGCATCAGGCCCGGGTTGCCCGGCCGGTCATTGAGCGGGATCTGATTCCAGGCGGTGTACGTCTGGCTCCAGTACGCCGTGGTCCAATCCCGATTGAGCGCCGCCAGGGATCCGAAGCGCCGCTCGAGCCACTGATGGAACTGCCGGCGCGCCGCGGCCCCGAACGACTCGTTGGTGTACTCGTTGTCGATCTGCCAGCCGATGACGTCGGGGTCGTGCCCGAAGCGCTCTGCCAGGCGCGTCACGATATCGCGGCAGAACCTGCGATACAGGGGGCTCGCGTACGAGAACTGGCGGCGATTGCCGTGCTGGGCCGGCCGCCCGTCGGCATGGATTCGCAGTACTTGCGGGTAGCGGCTCGTCAGCCAAACCGGTGGGGCGTCCGTCGGCGTCCCGATCACGACACGGATATGGTGACGGGCCGCTTCCGCGATGGCGCGCTCGAGCCATCCGAAGTGATAGTCACCCGGATGCGGCTCGAGCGTGCTCCAGGCGAACTCGCCGACTCGCACGACGTTGATGCCGGCGGCCTGCATCAAGGCCAAGTCCTTCGGCCAGCGTGTTTCGGGCCATTGCTCCGGATACCAGGCCGCGCCGAGCCACAGGCGTCCGAGCGCGGTATGCAGCGCCGGTGCCGGGTCCGGCGCTGGTGCGGCTGCGGGCCGCACCCCCGCGACACACGTCAGCGCAAGCGCTGCGAGGGCGGCGCACGCGAGCCGGGATTGCCTGCGGCGCATCACGCGCGCGATGCCCACAGCACGCTGACCTGGTGGGGCGGCAGTGCTACGGTACGGCGCGCAGGTCCGGCGGTGAGCATCGGGCTCGTCGGCGACGGCAGATGCAGATGCACGGTCTGCATCAGCGCCGGAACCAGCGGCCTGCGCGACTCGAGCCACTGCTCCGGATACCAGGCCGTGCCGAGCAGCAGCGGGGGGCGAGGCGCCGCGACCGCCGGCACCCCACCGAACGCGCCGGCCAGGTACAGCCCCAGCAGCACATGGCGCATGCGCCACCACGCCGCGCGTGCTGCCGGGCTCGAGCGAGGGGACTGTGGATTCGCTTGCATGAGCTGCTCCGGATGCGCCGCCGCTACCGTCGCCGGCGGCGTAAGCAAGAGAGAGTTTCACTTCATGAAATAATAGCCCACAATATGAGACTCGTGGGGGCTTTGGGAAGCCATCGACGATTGCTGAGCACAGCCAGCGGCCCGCAGCGTCGCCACCCCATTGCTCGGCCTGCCGCGCGCAGCGGTTGGCGCGCCGACGCCGCACTACAGTGTCGATCGATTCACCATCGGGGCGCTGCCGGCCAACCCCCAGGACTCGGGCCATCCTGGACGAATACTTGCACGGATTCAGCGCCGCGCGCATCGCCGTCAAGGGACGGGACGAGACGCTGAGGGAAGTACAGCCCTTTGATTCGTCGCGTCTGACGAACACGGTGCTGGCCAGGATAAATGCGGCGCTGGCGAAGATCTCGGCGACTGGACACAGCCGCACTCGGTGCGCAACGACGGTCTGCGCCCGCACTATTTCCGCGGCTCGTTTGAGATCACGGCGGTTCCGGCGCGCGCCACACTCTATCTGGCCGGTCCACGGCAAGCGACGATCTATCTCAACGGCAAAGAGGTAGGGCACTACCAGCTGAACCTGAGCTTTCCCATGGGCATTCGGGTGTATCCGAATGATGTGGGCCACTGGCTGCGCCGCGGCAAGAACGTGCTTGCCGTCGAGGCGATACGCGGCCCTATGGCCGGCAACGAGGCGCTGTCCGCCATCAGCCGGCATCTGCGCGCCGGGAAAGTGCTGGCGACGATGATCGTCCCCGCGACGCGCGGGATCCAGGCGCCGCCCCTGATGATGAGCGACGCCGACTGGCGTGCCACGGCACCGCCGCCGCCGGCGGGCTGGCTACAGACCGGATTCAATGATTCCGCCTGCCGGAAAGTCGATGACCTCGGCGGCATCGAAAGCGCAATCGGCCTGTTCCAGGCGAATGCCGACGCAGGCATGTATGCCTGGCCGGGTTGCGATGGCATTTCGCCGTTTCTCGCCCGGTACCCGCTGAAGGCCATGGAGGTTCGTCGCGTCTACGCCGGCCTCGGCACGCTCAAAAACGTCCAGGTGCTGACCGGGGATACGCACCGTGGGCCCTTCACCGTCACCTTGCCCGTCGAGCATGTCGCACGAGCCAATGTGCCGCAGGTGATCCTGGATTTCTGGCGTGAAGTCATCAACGACGTATTCGGCACTCACTTCCTGATGCGGACCACGCTCGATCGCCTCATCGGTCCGGCACCGATCCACACCGCCGTCAACGGGATCCCGGGCTACTCGGCGCTCTGGGTGAATGCGGTTTTCAATTATTACCTGCACACGGGGTCGAAGCGGGAACTGAAGACCGTTCATACACGCTTGGTCGAGTTCCTCGACTACATCTCAACCGCCACGCGGTATTCTCCGACCTGACTCACGCCTGGACGTTCGTGGATTGGGTGCCGGAGATGAGCGGCGACACGCCGCAAACCCGCATGGCGACCCAATTCGAGTATTATCAGGCGTTCAAGGACGGGGCCTGTCTGCTGCGCGTTGTGCACGACGACAAGAATGCCGGCCGGATGACCGCGGAGGCGGCGGCGCAGAAGTACCTGTTGAATGCACAGGGAACGTTCGGCGACCGGTGGCAGCCGAACGCCTATGCGGTGCTGTCGGGGGTCGCAACCAAGGCGCAATATGCCGCGATCTGGCGCCGCGTGCTCTCGCACGTTGGCAAGCGGAAGTATCGCTCGTACGTCATCACGCTTTATTACAACTTCTATGTGGTGAGCGCGATGGCCAAGATGGGTCACCGGCGCGCGGCGCTGAAGTGGATTCGCCAGTACTGGGGCGGCATGGTGCAGGAGAGCGCGACCAGCTTCTGGGAGGCCTATGACCCCACATGGTTCAAGGGATTCATGTATCAGGCATCGCTTCAGGTCGACGGGGTGTCGGGTTTTTTTCCTCAGCCTGGCGCACGGCTGGTCGAGCGGAGTCACGCCCTGGCTCATGACGCAGATACTCGGCATCCGACCCACCGCGGGCGGCTTCGCGAAAGTCGACATCCGCCCGGACCTGATCGGCCTGAGGTGGGCCAGGGGTGCCGAGCCCACCCCGCACGGCTTGCTGCGTGTCGCGATCCGCGCCGACAAGGGCTACATCACCACGATTCATCTGCCGCCGTAGATCGAGGCGAGAGTCTCGGTGCCCGTGCCGGCGCCGGGCGCGCAGGTGTTCGTGAACGGCAGGCCGATGACCCGTGAACTCACCGATGGTGGTAAACGCGCCGCGGTGAGGATGAGCGGGCCGGGCACGTTCGTCGTGACCAGTCGTTAGCGGTTCATCGCCCGGAACGTCCGATCACGGTCCCCGCGCCGGCTTTCGCCCCCCCGGCGTGCTCAGGAAACAGCAGAATCCACGACTCTTCTGCTCGCGGCACGGCGCGATAGCGCCAGAACAATGACCGAGAGAATCACCACGAGCCGCACCGTGCCGTTGAGATAAGTTGGCAGAGCCACCTTCCGTGCGGCCTCGAGGTACAGCAGTACCGTGACCAGTCCGCGCGGCGCAATCCAGACGAGCGATGCGGTTGACCGCGGCTCGATGGTGCGCAGCAGAACGTATCGCACACCATACGCGATGAGCAAGATCACTGCGCACGCGGCCCACGAGTGCAGCACGGTGAAATCCAATAAATTGGTGGAATAGCCGAGCAAGAAGAAAAAGAAGACGCGAACGGCAAAAGTCAGCTCCTGCACGAGCACTTTGAATTCTCCGACCGTGGTCGGCGAAATCCTGTCCGCGACATGACGCAGACCAGGTAGATGCTCGAGCGCCACTTTGTTATTGAGCATCAACCCGAACAGCAGGACCATGAGCAGCGGCGACAGATGCAGCAGCTCGCCGGAGGCATAGAGGGCGAACAGCCCGGCGAGCAACGGGATGTAGCGCACGTGGGCGTCAGCGCGGGTCGACACGAGCACCAGCGCCACCGAGCACACGAATGCCAGGATCAGCGAGAGTATGCCGCCGCCGGCGAGCTCGGTCAGGAATCCGCCGAGGGTGCCGCCGGAATTGACGAGCGCGATGAAAATCAGCACCCCGAAGATATCGGACACGGAACTCTCGTAGACGACGAACTCCCGGGCGTGCCGCTCGAGGGAATGGCTCCCCGGAATCGCGACTGCGCTGCTGATCACCGCGAAGGGAGTCGCGAGGATGGCCGCCTGCACGTATCCCAAATGCAGCGCGCGCACCCCGATCAGGACCAATGCGGCAGCACACAGGATGAACGCCACGACTGCCACTGTGGTTGCTTTTGCCGCCAGCTTGATGCGTTCGCGGCGCAGCTCGATGTCGAGTGCCCCCTCGAGCACGATCAGCACCAGGCCGATGGCGCCGGCGACCGGCACCATGCTCTTCAGTTCCGTGGTCACGCCGCTCATCGAGCGCAGCAGCGGCTGGGCCAGCAGGCCGATGGCCATCATCACGATCACCGAGGGCACTCCGGAGCGCCGTTCGAGGCGCTCCACCGCGAATGCCGCAAGCAGGAAAGCCGAGGCGATCAGGATCCCGACGGAAATCATCCGCAACCTCCGGCATGCCGGCATTCGCGCGTCCCATGCGCGCTACGAGCAGCATCCCAGTCTAGCAACGCGCGCAGGAAGGGACAACGTGGGCGGCAATACGTTCGCCGCAATAGTAGACTGTGCGCGCTCCGTCGGTCGCCCTCGTCACGATGGGATTTGTGGTAAGCCGGTTTTCCCTCGCTCAAAGCGCAGAAGTCCGCACAGACCTCAGCACCAGGATGCCGAACGTCACCATCAACGACAATACGCCCCGCTTCGGGTCCGACGATGGTCTGATCCGCAAGACCGAGCTCGTCATCAGCGGCGTATTGCGCGGCGGTGTGCTGCTGAGCGTCGCGGTGATACTCGCTGGAGTCTGCTATTACTACGCGCTGCGGCTGCTCGGCCAAGTGCCTCCCGCAACGTTTCCGGACAGCTTGGCGGAGGTCTGTTCGGGGCTGAAGGCCGCCGAGCCGATGGCGGTCATAACCGCGGGCCTGCTCGTCCTGCTCGCGACGCCGGTGCTGCGGGTCGTGGTGTCGATCGTCGCGTTCGCGATCGAGAAAGACCGCACCTACGTCATCATCACCTCGATCGTTCTGGCGATACTGCTCTTCAGCATTTTCGGAATCGGCGCGTATCTTGGCCGGCCGGGACTGACGAGCATGCCGGGCAACTCATTTGGCGTCCTACTCTTCATCGCGCTGAGCAGTGTGTTTGCGGGCTTCGTCGGCGCGCTCGCGGGTCTCGGCGGCGGCGTGTTCATCGTGCCGATCCTGACGCTCGTGTTTCACGTGCCGTTCGCCACGGCGATCGGCGCCTCCATCGTCTCGGTGATCGCCACGTCATCCGGCGCGGCGGCCGTCTATGTGCGCGACCGAATGACCAATCTCAGGGTCGGGATGTTTCTCGAGATCGCCACGACGGCGGGAGCGGTCTGCGGCGCCCTGGTGTCATCCATGCTCGACGATACGGTGCTGTTCATCGTGTTCGGTGTGGTCCTGCTGATCTCGGCCATACCGCTGATCATGCGTATCGGCGAGGAATTTCCCCGGGGCGTGAAGAACGACCAATGGGCCGGGTGGCTGAAGCTGCCCGGGACGTACCCCGATCGCCGCATGCATCAGGACGTGCCCTATCATGTGGCGCACGTACGCATCGGCTTCGGCATGATGTATGTGGCGGGATTGATTTCCGGCCTTCTTGGCATCGGCAGCGGTACCTTCAAAGTGCTCGCGATGGACACCGCGATGCGGTTGCCAATGAAGGTCTCCACCACCACCAGCAATTTCATGATCGGCGTGACGGCGGCGGCTTCCGCCGGGATCTTCTTTCAACGTGGAGATATGAACCCGATGATTGCCGCTCCGGTGGCGATCGGGGTGCTCGGCGGCTCCATGCTCGGCGCGAAGACACTCAGCCGCATGTCCAACGTGCGCCTGAAGAAAGTATTCGTGCCGATGATCTTCCTGGTGGCGCTCAGCATGCTGGCCCGCGGCCTCGGCTGGATGTAGCGCACGGGCTTGGCCGCGAGGCGCGACCTCTTGTACCGGCGCCTCAGGGATGCATCAGCAACGGCAAGGCGCTCGACTGTACCAACTGGGTCGACGTGCCTCGCGCCAGCCAGTTCAAGATCTCGCCGCGGCGGAAAGCACCCATGACCAGCCCGTCGGCCCGGTGAGCGGCCGCCGCATCGAGCAGCACGTCCGCCGTCCGCCGTCCGTTGGAGGCAATCATGCGGTAGCTGGCCTCGGCGGCGATCGGTGCAATCGCGGCCCGTGCGGCATCGAGAGCGCTCTGATCTTGGCCGACCGTCACGACCTCCACCTGCTCGGCCGCTGCGAGAAACGGCTGGAAGGCGACCAGGGCGCGGCGCAGCGGCGGTACATCCCACCACCCCACCAGCAACCGCCGGCCGAAACTGCCCTCCCAGTCGGGCGGCACCATCACCACGGGATGGCGGGTCTGCTGCAGCGCCGCGCGCAGCGCCTCGCGATGTCCAGACGGCTGAGTATATGGCGCCGCGACCACGACCATGCTCGCCGATTTGCGATAGTGCCGCATCACCCGCCATTCGTCGCCTTTGTACAGATCGAATTCGACGGACATGCCACTCGAGTGCGTCCAGTCGGCAACGATGGCGCGCAGCCTCTCGGTTTCCGTCTGTTCGCGCTCGGCCAGCTGCTTGACCTCGTGTTCCGAAAGATGATCTTGGGAAGTTAAAACAATCGAGCGCGGGCCGGCCTCGACATGCGCGAACCGCAGCTTCTGGCCGAGACGCTCGCTCATCGCCGAAGCGATGCGCACGCACTGCGTCGCGCCGATCGTGGACGCAAGAATCACGAGTATGAATTTCGATTCCATGGTCGGCACCTAGGGGCTGCGCACAATCTCTCGAGGCACGGTACACATCCGGCAATTTAGAATCCTGCCCCGACACGTCTTCGCGCCGTTCCCGGCGGCGCTCGGCGTGTCTCGGCTCTGCGGGCTGCAGAGCCGGTTTGCGGCTCGACGCGGGATGACGCCGAAGCAGCACGACGGCGGGTCATTGTACCGCATCTGTCGCGCAGGCCACCCCTGCCCGCTCGGCGGCCTCTGGCGCGGCGCGCCCGGCGCCTTTCCAACCGCCGCATCGCATTCACCGGGCCGCAAGCGCGGTAAAACGCCCGACCACGCGCGGCGCAAACGCGTAACCCGATCGCTCACCCGCCGCGAATTCCTGAAGGACCGGAACGAAAGCTAACGCGTACGGGGCTTGTCGCTCTTGGCGGGCCGAGCAGCCGCAGCCGGCTGGCGCCCCGTCCAACCGAGGTCCTCGCTGATGCGTTGCGCGGTGCCGACCACGTCCTTGCTCAAAGTCTGCATGCGATGATCGTTCATGTACTGCGCGGCGCTCGAGACGCTGATTGCCGCGATGGTGCGCCCGGCCACATCGCGGATCGGTGCCGCGACGCAGCGGATCTGATCCTCGTTCTCCTCGAGGTCGAAGGCGAATCCGACACGCACGTAGTGGCGCATGCGCTCGAGCCAATCCTGCAGGCTCACCTCGCCGCGCCGCACGGCGCGCTCGGCGCGGAACAGCTCGATCCAGGCGTCCGCGTCGAGATCGAGAATCAGCGCCTTGCCGAGACCCGTGGAGGTCACCGGCTGCAGCTCCCCGATCCTGGAGCGGATATTGATGCGGCGCCTGCCCGGGACCTTGTCCAGATAGAGTACATGGCCGTGGTCGAGCACCCCGAGGTGCACGGTATCCTCGGTGAGCAGCGCGAGGCGCTCCAGATGCGGCGCGGCGACGCGCGGCAGATCGAGTTCGTCGCGCACCCGGAACCCGAGCTCGAGCAGTTTGGGCCCGAGGCTGTAGCCGCTGTGCGGCACGAACGACAGGTAGCGCCGCGCGGTAAGCGCCGAGGCCAGCCGGTGAGTGGTGCTGCGCGTGAGGCCGAGCCGCTCGGCCAGCTCCCCGAGCTTGATCGGACCCTCGGCGACCACGTCGATCACGTCGAGCCCGCGCAGCAGCGTCTGGCTGCCGAGGCGCGCGCGAACCGCATCCTCATCCCCCTCGGCGGGACGCTCGAACCTTCCGGATGGACGAGTGCTTCTCATTATGTGGTACCCGTATTAGTATGTGGGACAAAAGGCGCGGCTGCAACCGCTGCGCGCCGTCTCCATCACATCGACCCAATCGCCGATCGCACCCGCCGTACATGAGTTTTCCGAAGATCAGACAAGTGCGCGCCTTCGTCATCCGTGGCGGCGGCGCCGACTACCACGACCAGACGGGCGGGCACTGGATCGACGATCACATCGCCACGCCGATGAGCCGCTATCCGCAGTACCGTCAGAGCCGCCGCAGCTTCGGAATCAATGTGCTCGGCACACTGGTGGTCGAGATCGAAGCGGCCGACGGCACGATCGGGTTCGCCGTCACCACCGGCGGGGAGCCGGCCGCCTACATCGTCGAGCACCACCTGGCCCGGTTTCTCGAGGGCCGTGATCCGGCCTCGATCGAGACCATCTGGGATCAGATGTACTTCGCCACGCAATACTACGGACGCAAAGGCCTGGTCGTGAACGCGATATCGGGGGTCGATCTGGCGCTGTGGGACCTGCTCGGCCGGCTGCGCGGCGAGCCGGTCTATCAGATGCTCGGCGGCGCGGTGCGCGACGAGTTGATCTTCTACGCCACCGGCTCGCGTCCGGATCTGGCCAAGTCCATGGGTTTCATCGGCGGGAAACTGCCGCTGCATCATGGACCGGCGGAGGGCGAGGCGGGATTGAGACTCAATCTCGATGCCCTCGGCCAGATGCGCGGCCGCGTGGGCGAGGACTTCTGGCTCATGCTCGATTGCTGGATGAGCCTCGATCTGCCCTATGCGATCAGACTGGCGCACGGGGCGCGCGAGCACGGCCTGAAATGGCTCGAGGAAGCGCTCTCGCCGGATGATTACTGGGGCTACGCGCAGCTGAAGCGCAGCCTCCCGCCCGGCATGTTGGTTACTACGGGCGAACACGAGGCGACGCGATGGGGTTTCCGCATGCTGCTTGAGATGGAGTGCTGCGACATCATTCAGCCGGATGTCGGCTGGTGCGGCGGCCTGACGGAACTGCTGAAGATCTCCGCCCTGGCCGACAGCCGCGGCATCCTGGTCATTCCGCACGGCTCGAGTGTCTACAGCTACCATTTCGTCGTCACCCGCCACAACAGTCCGTTCGCCGAATTCCTCATGATGGCGCCCGAGGCAGACCGCGTCGTGCCGATGTTCCATCCCCAGCTCATCGGCGAGCCGGTTCCCCTCAACGGGCGGTTGAAATTGCCGGACACGCCAGGTTTCGGCGTCGAGCTCAATCGCACGCTGCCCCTGCACCGTCCTTACCCGCGCTGAGGATACGAATCCTTCCGCTTTTGATTCAAGACTACAAGAGACCCCGATACACGCCATGAAACTTCTGCGCTACGGCCCCGCCGGCCACGAATCTCCCGGACTGCTCGATGCCCACGGCACGCTGCGCGCCCTGCGCGGAACCATCCCGGATATCGACGCCGCCCATCTCTCGGCGCAGAGCCTTGCCCGGCTGGCGGCCATCGACCCGGCGACGCTGCCGACCGTTTCCGGCAAGCCGCGGCTCGGCGTGCCGTTCGCCGGGACGCGCAAGTTCATCGCGATCGGCCTCAACTACGCCGATCATGCGGCCGAGTCCAACCTGCCGATTCCCACCGAGCCGGTCGTCTTCAGCAAGGCCGTCAGTTGCCTGCAAGGTCCGAACGACGACGTCATGCTGCCGAAGGACTCCAGAAAGAGCGACTGGGAAGTGGAGCTCGGCGTGGTCATCGGTACCACCGCCCGTTATGTGGAAGAGCGCGATGCCCTCGAGTACGTCGCCGGATACGTCGTGGTCAACGATCTGTCCGAGCGCGAGTATCAGATCGAGCGCGGCGGGACCTGGGACAAGGGCAAGGGGTGCGACACATTCGGTCCGGTAGGTCCGTGGCTCGTGACGCGGGACGAGGTGGGAGACGTGCAGAGTCTCGGCATGTGGCTCGAGGTCAACGGCAAGCGCATGCAGGACGGCAATACGCGCACGATGATCTTCGGCGTGGCCACCCTGATCAGCTACGTCAGCCGCTTCATGACGCTCGAGCCCGGCGACATCATCACCACCGGCACGCCCCCCGGTGTGGGCATGGGCCAGAAACCCGAGCCCGTCTATCTCAAGCCCGGGGACCGCATGCGGCTCGGCATCGACAAGCTCGGCGAGCAGGCCCAGACCGTGTATGCCTGGCGGCGCTGAGGAGGGCGGCACATGACGCTGTATTCGGGACGTTTCACGCGGCGCGTTGCGGTCGTGACCGGCGGCGCTTCGGGTGTCGGCCGTGAAGCCGCGGCACGCATCGCCCTCGAGGGCGGCCGGGTGTGCCTGTGGGACTGGGACGAGAAAGCCCTGAGCGCGGCCGCACAGGCGATCCCGGGCGCCCAGATCGCCAAGGTCGACGTGGCGGATGCGGACCGGGTGGCGCAAGCCGCGGAGCGCACCTTTGGCGCCCTCGGCCGTATCGATATTCTGATCGCCAGCGCCGGGATCACCGGCCCCACCGCGACGCTCTGGGAATACCCGCCGCAGGAGTGGCGCCGGGTCATCGACGTCGATTTGCACGGCATATTCAACACCTGCCGCTCGACCGTCCCCTACATGCTCAAGAACGACTACGGCCGGATCGTCAACATCTCGTCCGTCGCCGGCAAGGAAGGCAATCCAAATGCATCGGCCTATTCGGCCGCCAAGGCGGCGGTGATCGGCCTGACGAAATCGCTCGGCAAGGAGCTGGCGCAAACCGGAATACGAGTCAACGCCGTGACACCGGCGACCTTCAGGAGCCCGATCCTCGCCCAACTGCCGCAAAGCCAGATCGAATACATGCGCTCGAAGATTCCCATGGGCCGGCTCGGCGAGGTCGAGGAAGTGGCGGCGCTGGTGTGCTGGCTGGCGAGCGAGGAATGCTCCTTCTCCACTGCCGCCACCTTCGACATCTCCGGCGGCCGCACGACCTACTGAACCGAGGCTGCCGTTCGCCATGACACCCGACCTCACCATGGTCGATGCCCACATGCATCTGTGGGACCTGAAACGCATCCGGTATCCATGGCTCACCCCGCCGCTGCCCGTCGGCATCACCGGGGACGTCAGCCCGATCGCCCGGGACTACCTGCTCGACGACTATCTGGGCGATGCGGCCGGCGGCGGCGTGCACGTGCGCAAGATCGTCCACATCGAAGCGGGCGCCGATCCGGCCGACGCTCTTGCCGAAACGCAGTGGCTGCAGAGTATGGCCGCTGCGCGCGGCTATCCGCAGGCTATCGTGGCCCATGCCGAGCTGCAGCGCTCCGGGGCCGCCGAGCTGCTCGAGCGGCATGCCGCGCACCGCAACGTACGCGGGATACGCCAGATCCTCAATTGGCACCCGGACCCGGCCAAGACGTATACGCCGCGCGATCTGCTGGCCGATGAGGCCTGGTGGGCGGGGTTCGCGCGCCTGAAACGCCACGGACTGTCGTTCGATCTGCAGATCTACCCGGGACAAATGCCCGCTGCGGCGCGGCTGGCGAGCCGCCACCCGGACACACCCCTGATCCTCAATCACACCGGCATGCCCGTGGAGAAAGACGCTGCGGGCATCGACGCCTGGCGCAGCGGCATGCGGGCGCTCGCGGCGCAGCCGAACGTCGCGGTCAAGATCTCGGGGCTCGCGATGCTCGATTGGCACTGGAGCGATGCGAGCCTGCGCCCGTTCGTGCTCGAGACCCTGGAACTCTTCGGCGCGCAGCGGACCATGATCGCGAGCAACTTTCCCGTCGACCGCCTGTTCGGGACGTTCGGCCAGTTCTGCGCGGCCTACACGCGCATCCTCGCGGGCGCGAGCGCCGCGGAGCGCGCCAACCTCTACTCGGGCACCGCCGAGCGGATTTATCGGATCTGACATGACGCCAAATCCCCTGCTCGGTGTCTTTTTCCATTGGCTCGGCGGATTCGCCGCGGCGAGCTTCTACGTGCCCTACCGGTCCGTGCGCGGCTGGTCGTGGGAGGTGTTCTGGCTGGTCGGGGGGATCTTCAGCTGGATCCTCGCGCCGTGGCTGTTCGCCGGACTCGCCACCCATCACCTGCTGGCGGTGCTGGAGTCGACTCCGCCGCGCACCCTCGCCCTGTGTTATTTCTTCGGCATTCTGTGGGGGTTCGGCGGGCTGACCTACGGGCTGACCATGCGCTACCTCGGCATCGCACTCGGTACGGCGGTCGCGCTCGGGCTCACGGCCGCGTTCGGCACCCTCATTCCGCCGCTGGTCGGCGGCCAGCTCTTCGGCAGCCTCATCCACACGACCGGAGGGCAGGTCGTGCTGCTCGGCATCGCCGTGGCGCTGGCGGGCATCGCGATCGTCGGCAAGGCTGGTCACAACAAAGAGCGCGAGCAGGCCGCGCGCCATCTGCTGGAGCACGACCGGACACTGCCGCGCGAGACCGACTTCCGCAAGGGCATCGCGGTGGCGATCTTCTCCGGCATCATGAGCGCCTGTTTTGCCTACGGACTCGATGCGGGCGCCCCGATCCGTCATCTGACGCTCGCGCAGGGCACGGGCACGCTCTGGGAGGGATTGCCGGTGCTGGTCATCGTGTTGCTCGGCGGCTTCACCACCAACGCCATCTGGTGTCTGTACCTGATCATCAAGAACGCCAGTGCGCGTGACCTGAAGGGCGGGTTGGACGAGACGGGCGTGAAGGTCTCCCTGCGACGCAACTATCTGCTGTGCGCGCTCGGCGGTACGGCTTGGTATCTGCAGTTCTTCTTCTACACCATGGGGGAAAGTCAAATGGGCCGATACGGCTTCTCCAGCTGGACGCTGCACATGTCCAGCATCATCATCTTCGCAACCCTGTGGGGTCTGGCGCTGAAGGAATGGCGGGGCGCGAGCCGGCGCAGTCTCGCCATCATGACCGCCGGCCTGGTGACCCTGGTGGGCGCAACGGTGGTGATCGGGCTCGGCAACTACCTCGTGGTGCGCGGATGAGCGCCCCCCGAGGGGTTGGATGGATCGCGGCCCTCGCCGCCTGCGCCGTCCCGGCCGCGTGGGCCGCAGGCGCCGCGCACTGGACCGAGGCCTGGTACGCGCCGCCGTTTCCGACCACGGCGGTATGGGGTTGCAATCAGCAGCGCACCTTCACTCACCAGTCGGTACGCCAGACCGTGCAGCTCGAGGCCGGTGGCAACCGTGTGCGCATACGCCTGACCAACGAGCTCGGGGTCTCGCCGGTCCGGTTCGCCGAAGTGACGGTCGCGGCATCCTCGCCGACGGGCGTGCTGCTGGCGGGTACCGTTCATGTCGTGACCTTCCACGGCGAGCGCGGTGGCGTCATCCCGATCGGCAAGGCGTGGGTGAGCGACCCGATCGGCATGAAGGTGCGCCGGTTCGAGAATCTCGCGATCTCGGTGTATTACCCCTCGGGCGCCACGCCGGCGGGCCAGCTGAAGCACGTCTGGGTCTCGCCGCCCGGCAATCACGTGACTCAGCGGGTCTGGCCGCAGGGCAGCCGCCCGCAGGCGCCGGAACTGGCGAACGGTGTCGAAGTCGCCACCGCCGGGCCACGCCCGGTGTTGGTCGCGTTCGGCGATTCGATCACGAAGGGCTTCTGCTCCACCGCCGGCATGCACCTCGGTTATCCGGAGCAGCTGGCGCGGCTGCTGGCGGCGCATGCCGCCGATCGACGCTGGGTGATCATCAATTCCGGGATCAGCGGCAACCGCCTGCTGCACGACGGGGCGGGACCCAAGGCGCTCGCGCGTTTCAGTCGTGATGCGTTGGATATCCCCGGTGTGCGGGCCATCGTGCTTCTCGAGGGCATCAACGATATCGGCTGGGCGTACGATCCGGACGGCGATACCGGCCCCGTACCCGCCTCGGCCATCATCGGCGCGTATCGCGACCTCATCCGCCGTGCGCACGCCCGCGGCATCGCGATCTACCTCGGTACGCTGACGCCCTATCTCGGCTCCACCTACGAGCGAGCGGCGGGCGAGCAGGTGCGTCAGCAGGTCAATGCCTGGATCCGCAAGGGCCGGGGCTTCAACGGTGTCATCCACTTCGACGGGGCGTTGCGCGATCCGCGCCATCCGCACCATTACCTCGGCGCCGATCAGTGCGGTGACGATCTGCACCCCAACGACAGCGGGTATCGCATCATGGCGCAGACCGTCTACAACGAGCTGTTCGCGCCCGGCAAGCCGCTGGCGCGCGCGGCGGCGGCGAATTCACGCGGCTGAGCCGCGCCGGAGGCAGGAGCGCCTGCCGCGCACGGACACCCTGGGGGTCGATGAGAGACTGACATGCCGAATCACACACTCGCTTTGTTGCACACCTCGCCGGTGCTGACGCCGCTGTTCGCGTCGCTCTGTGATCGGTGGCTGCCCGAGACACGGATCTTTCACCTCGTCGACGAAAGCCTTATCAAGAACACGATTCAGGCGGGACACCTGCAGAAGGTGACGGTCCGGCGGCTCGCCGCATTGATCGGGTCCGCCTTCGATGCGGGCGCGGACGCGGTGCTGGTGACGTGCTCCTCGATCGGGCCGGGTGTCGAGGTGGCGCGCCAGCTGTACGATCGGCCCGTGCTGCGGGTCGATGAGCCGATGGCCCGCGATGCCGTCCGGCGGGGTCGCCGGATCGGCGTTCTGGCCACCCTGCGCACCACGCTCGAGCCGACCTCGGCGCTGGTGCGCGCTCAGGCGAGCGCAGCGCACCGTCCCATCGAGATCGTCGAGTGCCTGTGCGAAGGCGCATTCGAGGCGGTGCTCTGCGGCGACATGGCGAGGCATGATCGCCTGGTCGGCGAGGCGCTGATCGAGAGGATGCGGGACCTCGACACGATCGTGCTGGCGCAGGCGTCCATGGCGAGAGTGGTGGCGGCGCTCCCCGCGGACGCCCTCAAGGTGCCGGTGCTCTCCAGCCCCGAATCGGGTGTCCGCCAGGTGCGTGAAATATTCGGCCTCGGGACCGGCTGAATGCCGAAGAAGCGCTATGCCGTCGTCGGCCTGTTGAGCGTCGTCTCGGTCATCACCTTCCTCGATCGAATGGCGATCGCCGTGTTGGGTCCGCGGATCCAGCATGACCTGGGTCTGACGCCGGAGGAATGGGGCTGGGTGCTCAGCGCCTATGTCATCGCCTATGGCTTGTTCGAGATACCTTCAGGGGCGCTCGGTGACCGGCACGGCCAGCGGCGAGAACTGTCACGCATCGCGGCATGGTGGTCCGCCTTCACGGCGCTGACCGGTGCCTGCACGAGCTTCGTGCCGCTCGCCATCGTGCGCTTCTGCTTCGGCATCGGATCGGCAGGCGCCTACCCGAACGCCTCCGGCGTGCTGTGGCGCTGGCTGCCGGCGCGAGAGCGGGCGCGCGGTCAGGGGGCCGTATGGGCCGCGAGCCGCCTCGGCGGCGCGCTTGCGCCGCTGCTGCTGGTGCCGCTGGCGGCCTGGGTGGGCTGGCGCCCGGTGTTCTGGGTCCTCGCGGTCATCGGCGCGGCCTGGGCGCTCACCTGGTGGTTGTGGTATCACGACCGGCCGGCCGAGCAGCCCGGCATCCGCGCCGAAGAGCTGCGCGAGATCGGCTCCGGACACGAGGGGGCGCACGGCGGGCGCGGCGCGTTGCGCCGGTTGTTCAAGCTGCGCCAGCTGTGGCTCATCGTGCTCGCCTACGGCTGTTATGGCTGCGGCAGCTGGTTCTATTTCAACTGGTTCCCGACTTGGATGGTTCACGCCGGACACTTCACGATGGCGCAGATGGGTGTGTTTGCCGCCTTTCCGTTTCTGCTCGGCATCGGCAGCAACCTCGTCGGGGGCGCGGTGTGCGACCGGCTGGGGCTGGCCATCGGGATCCGCAGCGCCACGCGCATCATGACCACCGGCTGTCTGATCGGGGGGGCGGCGCTGCTGGGTGCCATGAGCCTCGTCACCAGCCAGACCGCGATCGTCGTTCTGGCGACCGCGGGGTTCGCGACCATGGACTTCATGTTGCCGGCCTCCTGGGCGATGTGCATGAGCATCGGGGGCAGTCACGGCGGCGCGGCCACCGGGGTGATGAACACCGCCGGTCAGGCGGGCGGTGTGTTGTGCACGCTTGCGTTCGGCTACATCGCCGAAGCCACCGGCAACTACGAGCTGCCGGTGCGGGCCATCGCATTCATGGTGCTGATCGCGGCGATCGTCTTTTCACGCATCGACTGCACCGCGGGATTGCCCGCCGAGCCGAACGCTCTCGAGGCGCCTGTGCCGGGCTAGGGCGCGCAGGTGGCCCCGGCCGCGGGCCGGCCGTGCTCTTTGCCATGCCGCGGTAGACCTACTTGCCCAGCCTGACGCGCTCGAAGAATTCCTCGCTCCCGATTTGTCCTCCCTTGAGAACCAACTCCAGCCCGTCGTGACGCGAGTGGCGGTCGGCATGGGCGCGGCACAAGGGCGCGCCGGGCTCGAGCCGTCCGGCCCAAGTGAGCGCCGACAGGCCAAGCTGCGCGACCGCGTGGCTCGAAGTGTCGCCCCCCGCGAGCAGTACACGCCGCTGCTGCGGCACGCCCGCCAGAATGCGCGTCAGCAGCTCGCCCATCCGCCGGCCGAGACCCTCGCCCGATGGGCGTGCGCCGGCGGGAAGCGGGCCCACTGCGCTGTAGAGGACGGTGCTGCGCCCGCGGCGCAGGCTGTTCACCGCCGCACGCACCGCGCGGTCCTCGATCTGTGCGCCGCCGCCGTCAGGATGCGCTGCCGGATCGAGCGCGATGCCGTGATACCCGTTGCGCAGCGCAAATTGGATCTGCCGTGCGGTGACCGGTGAGCAGCTGCCGCTCATGACCAACAGAGCATCGGCCGGCCGGATCGAGGCCGGCGATGGCGCCTCGGCGGGAATCACGGCGGTCTGTCGCCAGGCCGCCAGCAGCGCGTAGGTCAACCCGGAGCTGCCGGCGCAGAAGAGCCTGTGGGCCTGAGCCTGCCGCCACAGCAGCCGGCCTGTCTGCGCCAGATCCGCCTCGCTCACCCCGTCGAACAGCACCGCTTGGTCGCCGGCGGCAAGGCACGCGGCGAGCGCTTCGCCGGCCCTGTCCCGCGCCAGCGCCGGCAGCTCCACCGACCCGATGCGCAGGGCGGTCTGCGCCGCCAGATGCCGGCGCAGATCCGCCTCGTACATCGGGGTCACCGGATGGGACCGCATGGTCGGATGGCGGTCGATCCGGTGCACCACGCCGCCGGCGGCGGCGAACAGATTCCCGAACACGAGGTAGCGACCGAGATGGGGCGCGGCCACCACCAGTGGCACGAACGGCCCCGGCAAGACACTGCGGCCGATCTCGAGCGCGCGGCCGATCGAGCCGATTGCAGGCGAACTGTCGAACGTCGAACAGGTCTTGTAGTGCACGACCGGCGCGCCGAGCGTCCCAAGGTCGCGGAACACCGCCGGCAGATGCGCGCTCATCCACTCGCGGGTGCGGCTGCGGCTGTCGCCGGCAATTCCGACCGCCTGACATCCGGCGAAGCGCTCGAGCTGCGAGCTGCTCGGCGGCCCGACGAACAGCACGCTGCGCACGCCGGCCGAGGCCAGCGCCTCGAGCACATCGGTCGAGCCCGTGAAGTCATCGCCGTAGTAAGCGTAGAGCGGACTAGCCATGATTCATGCCGTGCGCGGTACGGGTCCCGGCATTCGAGGTCACGCGGCATCTCATGAGCGACACGCGCGGCCGTCAGCGCCGGAACGCCGCCAGCGCCTCCGCCAGCTCACGATGCTCGCGAGCGTACTCTTCGAGCGAAATGCCGGCGACCGCCGCCGCCCACGCCTGGCGCAGGCTGCGCACGCCGGCGGCCGCGCCGCCTGGGTGTCCGATGATGCCCCCGCCGCAGGCGTGAATCAGCTCGACCGAGCCGAGCGCCTGCCACGTGCCCGGAACCTGCAGCGCCGTTTGCCCCGATGAAAATACGGGCATGATCTCGCAGCCGCGCGCCGGGGGCGCGAACATCGGCGTGAGACACTCGCGCGCCGAGGCGATGACCGACGCGTTGCTCTCGCAGAACTTGTTGTCGAGCCCGTTGACGTGCACGTGGTCGATGCCGGCGAGCCGCCACAGCTTCTGCCACGCGACGAAGCTGATGCCGATCGCGTTCGAGCGGCCGAGCAGACCCCAGCCGTTGCGGTGGCCGTGAATCGGCACCTGGCAGCGCGCGCGCAGCGCCGTCAGCGCCGGCAGTCCGATACTGTTCAAGCTCACCATCACGCAGTTGCCGCCCTCGGCCACCACATGCTCGTGCCGGCGCAGCATCTGGTCGATCTCGCCGGTGATGTTCGCGGCATAGAGTACCCGCTGCCCGGTGCGATCGCCGTGCCGGCGCAACACGCGCATGACCGCGCTGAATCGCTCCTCGAAGGGACACAGCGGCCCGTCGGCCTGCAGCTCGTCGTCCTTGATGAAATCGATGCCGGCCGCGGCGAGCTCGGCCACGCGCTGCGCGGTGTCCGCCGGAGATAGTCCGACACTTGGCTTGATGATCGTGCCGATGAGCGGGCGGCCGCGCACGCCGATCATGTCGCGCGTGCCCGCCGCACCGAATTGCGGACCGGGGTAGGCGGTCAGGAATTGCGGCGGTAGCGTCAGGTCGAGCAGTCGCATCCCCGAGAACGGCTGCAGCTCCCACAGATTGCCGGCGATGGTGGCGAGCAGGTTCGGCAGCGAGGGACCGAAGTTGTGCAGCGGCCAGGACAGCGTCACCTCCGCGGTTCGCCAGCGTGCCCGGCCTGCCGCCGGCGCCCAGGCGCCGGGCAGGGACGGCGCCGGCGACTCTCCGGTCTCGGTCAGTGACTCGACGCGCGCGCCGAAACGCGCGCGCAACTCGTCGGTCTCCCCGGCCACCCGCACGAACGTGCCGGTCGACTGCTCCCCGGCCATGACCGCCGCGGCCTCCGCCAGCGGTCGCGCGGTCTCGATCCAATAGCGCGCGAGAACGCGCGGTTGCTCAGGTCCGCTGGAAGTAGACATTGTAGGATTCGTTCTGTACGGCATAGAACGGTATGAACAGAATCTGCTGGCCGTCATCCATCTGCCGGTAGGTTTGGCGTGCGCCGCTCACCGCGTGCAGTGCCGAGGGCCGCAAGCGCGGTACGGGCGCGCCGGGTCCGGCGAAGTTCAGTGCGCTGTACACGAGCGGTCCGCGCAGCAGCGCCACCGTATCCGGATGCGACCGGTCGATCGCCTGGGTGCGAAATGACTGCGGCAGGCGCAGCTGCACCCGGTCGCCGTCGCGCCAGGTACGCCTGATCTCGGCGAACGTGCCCGGATCGGCCGCCAGGCTCAGGCGCCGGCCGTTGACCTGGATCTGCGGATCGGCCTCGAGCCAGCCCGGCATGCGGATTCGCAGCGCGAAGTCCGCCGGCGCGGCGGTCTCGATGCGCAGTTCCACCGTCTCGCCGGCCGGATAGTCGGTGTGCTGTGTGAGGGTGATGGCCCGGCCGCCGCTGCGCCACCGCACCCGTGAGGGCGTGAACAGATTGACATAGAGAGCCCCGGGCGCATGGAAATAGGCGTT
The DNA here is from genome assembly GCA_021798335.1 of Pseudomonadota bacterium. Classification (GTDB taxonomy): domain Bacteria; phylum Pseudomonadota; class Gammaproteobacteria; order Steroidobacterales; family Steroidobacteraceae; genus 13-2-20CM-66-19. The sequence goes on from JAJZMI010000149.1 coordinate 28,628, forward strand.
TCGCACGTAGTCCGCCACGCCTTGCGCCAGGGTGCCGGAGCAGCATGGCCATTTTTCCGGATAGAAGACCTTCTTCCCGTCCGGGTGATAGCTCGAGTAATACGGCGAGTTGCCGTTGGAGTCCGGCGGCTTCACCGTCATCAGCCCGTTCCACATGATCCGCTCGAGCCCGTCGCCGTAGCGCGCATCGCCCGTGAAGCGCATGAGGTAACGTGCGGCCTTCATCGTCGCGAAAGTGCCGCACGGCGTCTCGTAATGATTTGCCGTCGTGGTCAGGCTCGAGGCGAGCGCGCCGGTCCCCGGGGTGAGCAGCAGCTCGTTCGGTCCCCAGCCGCCGGTGGCGTAGCACTGTTCCTCGAGAAACCTCCAGCCATTGACGACGGCGTCCCGGTAGCGCGGTTCGCCGAGCTGGATATAGGCCATCGCTGCGGAGCTGAAGGCCATGACGTGGCTGTATGCCTGCTGTCCTGCCAGCACGTTCTCGCCGCGCGCCAGCGGGTCGAAGTACGGTCCGTCGAGCAGATACTTCACGGCCAGGTCGCGGATGCGCCGCTCCCCGGTCAGATGCGCGGCAGTGAACAGGTTCTCCGAGACGATGTAGGTTTCGTCATAGGGCGGATTTTTCACGCCGATGCGATTGCGGCTGACCGGCGAAACGAACGGTAGCGCGCCGCGGATCACCCGCGGAATCAACTGGCGCGCGGAGCGCACGCCGCTCAGGTAATACGCGTCGATCAAGCCGATCATGTGCTTGTCGAGCACGTAGGCGGGCCACACCTTCCATGCGCCTTCGCCGGCATACGGCACCGGATTGGCCTCGAGCGCTTCGGCAAAGCCGTGGATCAGCTCGTGTACTTTGTGCCGGCACGCAGCGTCGCCGGTGCAGCGCCCGAAGCGCGCGATGCCGGAAACGTACTGGCCGAACGCATGACCGGGTATGAAGCCTCCTTTGCCGTACCAACCGCCCATGTCGACGCCCGGTGCGTGCAGTCCGGCGTGCTGCCGGTACACCTGCAGCAGCCGATCGTTGTCGAGCGCCAGGTAATGGGCGTGGATGAAGTCGTACTGGGCCTTGAGTGGACCGCCGGTCAGCGCCACGTCGGCATAGTCGAACTCGCGCAGAGGCTCGACGGCCGTCGTGTTGGGAGTCGCGGCCCTGGCGCGGCGCGGCCACAGGGTGCGTCGCGCGGCGAGGCCGGCGCCGGCTGCCGTTGCTGATTTCAGGAAGGTCCGGCGAGTGGTGGTTGAAGTCATGATGATATCTCGCGATGCAGGCGGTTGATCGCCGCGATGAGCGCGGCGGCCGGTGCGCGCGTCGCCAACGCCTCGTTGAGGCGCTGCGCGGCCGCAATCTGGAATGGCATGTATCCGGGATGGCGCGGGCGGACCCACGCGCCCTCGAGTGTTGCCCGCGTGTTGCGGAAGAAGTCGAGCGAATCACGATTGGCGAGCGGGTCCTCCCACGCGGCGCGGTGCGCGGGTTGGCCGCCGGCGCCGAGGTACGGTCCGCGTTGCGCTTCTGCATCCGCCACCCAGCGTGCAAATGCCATCGCCGCTTCCCGTTCGGGCGAATGCGCCGAGACGGCGATGCCCGTGCCGCCCAGAACCGATCCGCAGCGCGGGCCGCCGCGCGCCAGTGGGGCCAGATCGCCGAATGCGATCGGGATGCCGTGCGCGCCGGATCGGGAGTAGCTCACATACCCGTAGATCAGGGGTGCGCAAGTGGCGGGGGAGTCCGCTGCGGCCATGCGCTCCAGGACGGCGATGGGATCCATTGTCAGACAGGCCGGATCGAGCCGGACAAAAAGCTCGCTCAAGTGCGCGTACGCCTCCTGCCCGGCGCGCGGCTCCAGCAGGTCGCCGTCCTGCACTCGACCTGGGCATCCGGCCAGGCCGCACAAGGTGAACAGAGCCATGAGGTTGTGCGGCGGCCGCAATGGACAGAGCACCGCGCCTTCGGCGGCGAGGGCCAGGACCGATGCCCAATCCGCCAAAGGAGCGGACAGCCGGTCGGGACGCCAAGCCTGAACCTGTGCCGCGGCGTCGATCGGGAGAGCCCAGAGCCGCTGCGCCCAGAAGTAGCTCTGCACAGAGGCGCCGACCGAGCCGCCGGCCAATCGCTCGCAGTCGGCGGCATCGCCGAGCGGCGCGAGGCATCCGGCGCGCGTGACCTGGCCGACGTGCGGATGATCGATCACGATGAGGTCATGGCGGGCCGCAAGCTCGCTGACCGGAAGGGACTCGAAGTCCTGCAATGAGCGCCGTGCCCACGTGATGCGCACCCCGGTGCGCGCAAACCACGCCGCCGAGCAGGCCGCGAGCGGCGCGTAGCCCCGGGGGTGATCCCAGGTCATCCCGCGCAAGACGATCGATCGGTCATCCGGCATTGCCCATCCCCCTCACCCGGACACCGCAGGTCCAGTTGACTTCATTCGGTAACGAACATAGCATTTATCTACAAACGACGCGAGGACACCGGTTGAAGACAGCGCACGCGGACCGCGGCACGCCCACGACCGCCGCTGAGCGGCCGCTGGAGGGGGTGCTGGTGCTGGATTTCAGCCAGTTTCTGGCCGGGCCTTCCTGTTGCCTGCGGCTGGCCGATCTCGGCGCCGAGGTCATCAAGGTGGAGCGCCCACAGGGGGGGGATCTGTCCCGCCGCCTGTATCTTGCCGATCAGGCGTTCGGCGGGGACAGCGCGCTCTTTCATACCATCAACCGTAACAAGCAGAGCTTCGCGGCGGACCTGAAAAATCCGCTCGACTTGCGGCGGGCCAAGGCGCTGATCGCGCGCGCGGATGTCATGGTGCACAACTTCCGCCCGGGAGTGATGGAGCGGCTCGGCCTGGACTACGCCACGGTTGCGGACCTCAACCCGCGCATCATTTACGCCGCAATCTCCGGTTACGGCTCCGAGGGTCCCTGGCGTACCAAGCCCGGACAGGACCTGCTCGTTCAAGCCATGTCCGGACTCGCATGGCTTTCCGGGGACGCCGCCCAGGGCCCGGTGCCCATGGGCGTGTCGATCGCCGACCTGATGTCCGGCGCGCATCTGTGCCAAGGCGTGCTCGCCCTGCTCGTGCGGCGCGCGCGTACCGGTCTCGGTGGACGGGTCGAGGTCAGTCTGTTCGAGTCGGCAATGGACATGCAGTTCGAGCAGTTCACCGCGTTCCTCAACGGGGACGGGCAACAGCCCCCGCGTGATGCGGTCAACAACGCCAGTGTCTACATCGGCGCGCCGTACGGCATCTATCGAACCGCCGACGGCTACCTCGCCGTGGCGATGGCGCCGATCGATCGCCTCGGCGAGCTCATCGGCTGCGAGGCGCTGCGCGCCTACACCGATCCGTCCGGTTGGTTTACCGAGCGAGCCCGCATCAAGTCCCTCCTGGCCGCGCATCTGGCCACCCGGGAGAGCGAGCACTGGCTGGCGATCCTCGAGCCCGCCGACATCTGGTGCGCCGAGGTCTACACCTGGCCGCAATTGCTCGAGCACGACGGATTTGCCGCGCTGCGGCTGACCCAGACTATCCGCGATGCCGAACACGGCTCACTGCGCACCACGCGCTGTCCCATCCGCATCGACGGGGCTGTGCTGACCTCGCCCCGCGGCGCCCCGACGCTCGGCCGCGACACGGATGAAATCGCGCACCGATTCCAGCTCGAATCCGAGGAGGACCGCGCGTGATTGCCGAGCAGTATTTCGAAGACTACGCCCTCGGCAGCGAACGGCGCACGTTCGGCCGCACGCTCACCGAAGCGGACATCGTGACACACGCCGGACAGACCGGGGATTTCTTTCCGCACCATATGGATGCCCAATGGTGCGCGCAGCAGCCGTTCAAACAGCGAATCGCCCACGGCACGCTCGTGCTGGCCATGGGCATCGGCATGACAGCCGATATCATCAATCCTAGAGCCATCTCCTACGGTTATGATCGCGTCCGATTCATCAGGCCGGTGTACATCGGCGATACGCTGACCGTGACCGCGCGCATCAGCGCGCGGCGCGATCACCCCAAGCGCAAGACGCACGGACTGGTGGTGGAGGCCGTGCAGATCGCCAACCAGAACGGGCAGACCGTTCTGGCATGTGAGCACCTGTATCTGGTCGAGCGGCGCGAGGCGCTCGCATGAGCCTCGGGCGGCGAGTCGGGTCGCGCCTGCGGGCCACGGCCGTTGCCGCCGCTCTCTCCGTGCTGTCGAGCGCGCCCGCCCGCGCGGCCCCGATGCGTTTGGCGCTCTCCAGCGCCGGCTTGAGCTATCCGTTCGCCGCGGCCATCGCGCGCGGCTTTCGCCGCGCGGCGGCGCGTGCCGGTGTCCAGGCAATCGTGCTCGATGCTCAGAACCGCGTGC
>JAJZMI010000129.1 GCA_021798335.1 Pseudomonadota bacterium
AACAACATCGTGCTGATGTCGGCGACCACCGTCCCGGAGCCGGGTACGCTGGCGCTGATGGCTGCCGGTCTGTTCGGCCTCGGCTGGATGGTGCGGCGGCGTCGGGCACGGCAGTAAACGACTCGTTCCACTGCAACCCGGAAAGATGCCGCCACTTGGCGGCATCTTTTTTTTGTCATCCCTCCAGAGTGTCGCGCGCCGGTACGCGTCCCGAACCGCCCCGATGGGCCCGCGGACCCATTCTGGGCACAGGCCCCTCAGCGCTGCCTCTGACACCGGACTCGGACGCGCGGCGGATCCCCTGTGGACTGTCGGAGTTTTTGACACTCTCCGGCGTCGCGCGCCCACGGCCCCTCCCCCTCGAGCGGATCGAACGGTCAACCCTTTGATTCCTAAAGGCTTACAAGCCGGCCCCGATTACGGCACGCCACTTGCATAGGTTACGCCGCGGCATCTCGTGATCGGTAGCGGAAGACGTACAAAGCATTTGGCGTGTGCCCGATCCACGCCGGGTTATGGCTTTACTGACTTTCCACACTCGGAGGATCAAAAAATGCTTCGTAAACTTCTGGTTGCCACTACCGCACTTGTACTGACAACGGCGGCGGCCCACGCTAGTTTGATTGCGGATGGCATAACCTACACACTCACTGAGACCGCGACCGGTAATCCGCTCGTAGACCAGTTCACTCTTGGGATTTCAGGTATTAACGGGACATCGGATACCGAAGGCGGCCGCTACGGCGTGCAGTCGTTTGCATTCAATCCACCCACAAATCTCTCAAGTGCCACCCCGCCGTCTGGATTCACCTACTTTGGTGGCGGCTTGAACTCCAGCGGGTGTGACGGCACGGGAAATTTCTTTTGCTTTGCTGCAAATACGACACCAACAGCTTCGGTACTCCCGGCTGGCTCCACGCTCAGCTACGCCTTTGATCTGGGACTCTCTTCCGGCACCTTTGCCGGATATGCCCCTGACTTCAAAATCAACTGGGTTGGAACAAAAAACAATTACGACCTTGTTTCTCTGCCGCTGACTCCAACTTCAGGCGGAAGCGGTACCGTTCCTGAGCCGGGTTCACTGGCTCTCCTTGCCGCGGGACTCGGTGCGCTCGGCTTCGCCCTCTCGTACAAGCGCCGGCGCGCGGCGCGCCAGCGCTGATTCCCCGAACCGGTGTGTGACGAACGGCCCCTGCGGGGGCCGTTCGCGTTTTCGGGCGGCGCCGCACAGCGATCACGCGCCGTTTCCGCTAGAGTACCTGGATGGATCCACTCCCATATGCCCCGGGGCCGGCGCGCCTCATCAACGCGTTCACCGTGGACGTCGAGGATTATTTTCACGTTGCGGCGCTCGCTCCGGCGGTCTCGCGCGACAGCTGGTCGAGCCGGGAATGCCGCGTCGAGCGCAATACCGAGCGGCTCCTCCGGCTGCTCGATGAGCGGGGCGTTTCGGGCACCTTCTTCGTATTGGGCTGGGTGGCCGAGCGCTATCCGGCGCTGGTGCGGCGCATCGGTGCGGCCGGGCACGAGGTGGCCTGTCACGGCTACTCGCATCAGTTGATTTATGAGCAGACGCCCGCGGTATTCCACGAGGAGACCGCGCGGGCCAAGGGCCTGCTCGAGGACGCGCTCGGTCAGCCGGTGCTCGGCTACCGGGCGGCCAGCTTCTCGGTGATCCGCTCAACGCTCTGGGCGCTCGATACGCTGATCGACCTCGGCTTTGCCTATGACTCCTCGATCTTTCCCATCCGCCACGACCGCTATGGCATTCCCGATGCCTCGGCGCAGCCCGGGCCCGTCACGGCGCCCTCCGGGCGCACGCTGGTCGAGTTCCCGATGGTGCCGGCGAGCGTGCTCGGCATGAAGGTGCCGGTGTGCGGCGGCGGGTACTTCCGGATCTTTCCCTACTGGCTGACGCGCGCGGGCCTGAAGCAGATCAATGGCCGCGGGCACGCCTTCCCCTTCTATCTGCACCCGTGGGAAATCGACCCGGATCAACCGCGCATCAGCGTCGGCGCGCTGTCGCGCTTCCGACACTACACCAACCTGAGCCGCTGCGAGGATCGCCTGCGCCGCGTGCTCGCGGAGTTCGCCTTCGCGCCGATGCGCGCGGTGCTGGGTGCGCGCGGGCTGCTGCGCGAGGCGCCGCTCGCCACTGCGACCTGAGCGGGCCCGCCAACGTCGCCAAATCAAGACATGTCCCGCGCGTGCCCACGGCCGCATCGCGGGTGTCGCGTTTGTTCCACATCTGGTCTTGCCCGAACCCCTGGCGCACCCTAAGGGCTCCCTGATCGATCTCGTTGCATCGTGCGTCAACCCCTGACTCGGTTGATCGTTGTCAGGCAACGCAACGCTGACCGTGGCGAATCCGTCCGGGTGTGCCGGCGGGGGGTTCGCATCATCCAATGATGGAGGATCGCCGTGATGAGTGTCGTATCAAAGCCCCGTACCGCGTGGGCGCCCCTTGCCCGAAGCCTGCTTGCCGCACTGTGTGCATTGAGCGCGCTGGCACTGGCCGGCTGCGGCTCGGGACCGAGCGCTATGCCGAGCCCCTCGTCCGCCGTATCGCCCCCGACGGCGCAAAATGCCTGCGCCAACTGCGGCACCGCGATGATTTCGCTCACCGATGCGCCCGGGAACTTCGCCAGCTACATCGTCGCCGTCGACTCCCTCACCCTCACCAACGCCAACGGCCAGCAGGTGCAGACCGTGCCGAAGACCACGCCGGTGGACTTCGCGCAGCTGGTCAATCTCTCGGAGATCCTCAGCGCCGAGCAGATTCCGCCGGGACAATATACCTCGGCGACCCTGACGCTCGACTACACCAATGCCACGATCGTCGTGGACACCGGCAGTGGCGATGTCACGGTACCGGCCGCCGACATCCTGAACGCGCAAACGGGCAAGCCGCTCACCGGCCCGGTGACCGTGACGCTCTCCTTCGCCGCGGACGATCAGCTCGTCATCACCCCGGGCACCGTGTCGAACCTGGCGCTCGACTTCAACCTGACCGCCTCGAACACCGTCAACCTCACGGCCAACCCGATCACCGTTACGGTGAACCCGTCGTTCACCGCGAGCCTGACGCCCGATACCACCAAGCAGATCCACGTGCGGGGATCCCTCCTCAGCGTCAGCACCGCCAAGGACGATTACGTGGTGAGCATCTCGCCCTTCCACGACACGGATGATGGCTTCGGCCGACTCACGGTGAACACGACGTCCACGACCAGCTACCTCATCAACGGCACCCCGTACACCGGCTCGGCGGGCCTCGCCGCCCTGGCCGCCCTGCCGGCCGGTACGCTCACGAGCGCCTATGGCAGCTGGGACCGCATGACTCAGACCTTCACGGCCAGCATCGTCGATGCCGGCAGCAGCGTCACGGGCGTATCCGAGGACAGCATCATCGGTACGGTGCTCGCGCGCAGCGGCGACACGCTGACGGTGAGCAATGCGCTCGTGTTCCTGCCGCTGACCGCCGACTCGGGCTGGGATTTCGGCTTCCAGCGCCAGATGACCGTCACGATCGGCACGGGCACCACCGTGACCGAGCAGGGCCAGAGCGGCACGCTGCCCATTGCCGACATTTCGGTGGGCCAGCGGGCGCGGTTCGCGGGCAACTTCGGCGGCTCGAGCACTCCGGCCAACCTGATGAGCGACCCGACCTCGGGGGGCACGCTCGATGCCACCCAGGGGAGCGTGGAGCTGCTCCCGACCGACGGCATCGGCCTGTTCAGCTCCGGCTCGAGCGGGCAGATAACCGTCAACCTGCAATCGCTGGGTCACGTGCCGGCCGCCAATCTGACGTTCACGGGCACCGGGGTGACCGCGAGCCAGGACGCCTCGGCCGCGGCCTATCAGATCTCCATTCCGACGTCGTTCTCGACATCCTCGCTCGTTGCGGGCCTGCCCGTGTCCTTCCAGGGTTTCGTCGATCCCTACGGGACGGCGCCGCCGGACTTCAACGCGCGCACGGTGGTCTCCTATGCACAGACCCCCGCCTGGCTGAGCGTTTCCTGGGCACCTGCGGGTGATGCCTCGCCCTTCTCGATCCTCACCTCTGCCGAGATGTTGCTCAGCCAGAGCACGCTGGAAGGGGCCTCCACGCACGTCATCCGCATCGACTGGACGAGCATCGACCCCGCGACGCTCAGCAGCGGCCTCGAGCTCGTGCCCGATACCGGCTCGAGCGTCCCGCAGTCCTTCGCCATCGTGCACACCGCGAGCGACACGATCGACACGTACGGCACGTTCACGGGCTTCTCGGCCGCGCTGATGTCGGACCTCGGCTCCGCCTCGGTGCTGCGTTTGACGGCCGAAGGCCGCTATGGCGAGAGCGGCGTGTTCACCGTCGATCACATGATCGTCGCGCTGAACAATTGAGCGCGGGAGGCCCGGACCGGGTGCCCGTCCCGCCCCCGAGGCGGGCACCCGGCCGGCGGAACGGGATGGGCTGAGCGGCATCACGGCGCGCGACCGCCGCCGGGCGGCGGCGGGCTGCTAGAATGCGCCGGTGCGTGGACTGCACCTCATGCGTATCGCAGGCATCGACATCACCGTCGACTGGAGCCTGCTGATCATTTTCCTCCTGATCGTCTGGGGACTGGCCGCGGGCGTGTTTCCCCAGTGGCATCCGGCCTGGCCCCCCATGACCGCCTGGCTCACGGCGATCGCCGCGGCGGTGCTGTTCTTCGCCTCGGTGCTCGCCCACGAGCTCTCCCACTCCCTCGTCGCCCGCGCCTACGGGATCCGGGTGCGGCGCATCATGCTGTACATATTCGGCGGCATGGCCCAAATCGAGCACGAGCCCGGGCGCTGGGGGGCGGAGCTGTGGATGGCGATCGTCGGACCCATCACCAGCATCGCGATCGGCTTTCTGTGCCTCTCGCTCGGCGTCGCCGGCATCACCCACGTCAACGTCACCCGCATCACGAGCCTCGAGCATGCGCTCGTCGCGCTCGACCCCGCGCGTACCCTGCTGCTGTGGCTGGGCCAGATCAATCTGATGCTGGCGATCTTCAATCTCATTCCGGCCTTCCCGCTCGATGGCGGCCGGGTGCTGCGGGCGATCCTGTGGGGCGCCACGCATGACCTGCGGCGCGCCACGCGCTGGGCCTCGGCGCTCGGGCAGGCTTTCGCCGGGCTGCTGATCGGCACCGGCATCGTGATGGTGCTCGGGTTCTCGGTGCCGATCCTCGGCGGCGGGCTCATCAACGGCATGTGGCTCGCCTTCATCGGCTGGTACCTCAACAATGCGGCGCGGATGAGCTACCGGCAGCTGCTGACGCAGCAGATCCTGCAGGACGTGCCGGTCTCGCAGCTGATGCTGACGCACTTCGAGGTGGTGCCCCCGCAGCTGCCGCTGGAAACGCTCATCGACGGCTACATGCTGCGCAGCGACCAGCGCGCCTATCCGGTCATCGGCGAGGAGGAGCGGCTCCTCGGCGTGGTGTTCCAGCGCGACGTCGAGCGTTTGACCCCGGCGCAGCGGCGCACCATGACCGTGCGCGAGGCGATGCGCCCGCCCGGGCAGATCACGGTGGCGCAGCCCACCGAGACGGTGCTGAAGGTGTTGGATGTGCTCGCGCAGCGGGACATCAGTCAGGTCCCGGTCCTGGAGAACGGCCGCATCGTCGGGCTGGTCCGGCGCGCCGACATCCTGCGCTGGCTCGCGCTGCACGCCGGTCCGGACGGAGCGAAGCCCGCGCGCAGCTGAGCGCACGCGCCGCGCAGGCGACCCGGGCTCGCCTCGGAACCCGCGCGCCGCCGGATACGCGCGCTCGGGGCCACCGCAGTCGCGAGACCCTCGTTCACGCTCACGGCACGCGCGCCAGCCCCGCCGCCTGCGCGCCCTTGCGGATCGCAAAGCGCACCGGCAGCTTGGCGCAGAAACTGATGGGTTTGCCGTGCACCCGGGCCGCTCGCCAATATCCGGATGTTGCCGAGGCATAACGCAGGGCCGCCGCATCGAGACGGGGCAGTCCGGATGATCGCACCAATGTCGGCTTGCGCACGAGCGCACCGTCCGTGCCGATGCAGATGCGAACCACCGCCGTGCCCTGCTCGTGCAGCAACTGGGCCACCTCGGGATAGAATCCGCAGGTCGATGG
>JAJZMI010000084.1 GCA_021798335.1 Pseudomonadota bacterium
GTGCGCGGCGAGGTATTTTTCGAAGTGGTGCACGATCCGGCCCGGCCGTTCCGCATCCTGCTGGCGCACAGCGAGGTGCGGGTGCTCGGGACGCGTTTCGACGTGTATCGCAAGGCCGATGGCGATGTGCGGGTGACGGTGGTGAGCGGCATGGTGTCGGTGGAGGGGCTGTCCAAGGGGGCGCGCACACCGTCTTGGATCCGCCGTCTGAAGGCCAACCAGCAGATCGAGTACTCACCGGTCGGACTGATCGGCGGCGTTCATCCGGCGCGGGCGGTAAACGTCATTCGCTGGCGCCAGGGCATCATCGAGACGCGCGGGGAGCCGCTTGCCGCGTTCGTCAGCGATCTGAGTCGCTACACCACCCAGCGCATCGTCATTGCCGATCCGCGTGCCGCCCGCATGCAGATCGGCGGAGCGTTCAGCGTACGCAACGTCGGGGCGACCCTCGAGCGCATTGCCCGGATCGAGCCGCTCACCGTCACTCACCAGGACGGGGCGTTCGTTCTGGGTTACCGGGCCACGGATCGGCAGGGGGGGGGCGTCCCCCATTGAGCCGATTGGGTCGGATCGTAGTTTTGGATCATCAACACCTAGAGAGGACCAGCAGATGCTCATTCTTACCAGGCGAGTCGGCGAGACGGTGATGATTGGGGATGACGTCACCATCACGGTGCTCGGCGTGAAGGGCAATCAGGTGCGCGTCGGTATCAATGCGCCCAAGCACGTGGCCGTGCATCGCGAGGAGATTTACGAGCGGATCAAGCGCGAGCAGCGCGAGACCGCCGCAGTCAATGGTGAGGCGCCGAAGCCCGTGCCGAGCTTTGCGCCGCCGGGTGTCCCTGGGGATGCGCCACCGGCGGCGGTTCATCGCTAAGGCGACCGTTCGTCCATCAACGTCGTTGCGGCGCGCGGCGGCGTTGATGGCGCTGGGCGTGCAACGGCGGGCGCGCGCTGCTACATTACAAATAAGTAAAATAATGGCCTCACCCGTTCACCCGCATGGTCTACCAGCAATCGAGGGAAGAAAGCGCGGAGATTCTTCGGTGCGTGCTGCACCTGATGTCCCCGCATCCGGCCGGGTACCATCCGCTGAGCTATACGGTCTGGTACGAGCACGCCGCGCAGATCAATCCCCCGCTCAGCCAGGACCTGGAGAAACTGCTGGCCTCCTGCGCGCCTGTCTCGGACGCCGACGTCCGGCGCCTGCATGCGCTGCACATTGCCGCCCGCGACGTGGCGATGTTCGAGCAGGCGCAGCGGGATCTGCACGAGCTGATCGGGCGCACTGAGCAGGATACGGCCGAGGCCGAAGGGACTCTGGGGCGCTTCACCGAGACGCTCGCGGCGGCGGCGCAGCAGCTGGTGCAGCGCGATGGCGATGCGGTGGCGGAGATGATCGGTCGCCTGCTCGCCCAGGCCGAGCAGGTGTGCTCGAAGTTGAACGCCCTGCACGCGCAGCTCGCCCGACAGCGCGCGGAGGTCGTCGGCATCATCGATCGGCTCGAGCGCGCGCACACCGAGCCGCAGCGCGATCCACTGACCCAGCTCGCCAATCTCAACGGCCTGCGGCGCGCGATCGAAGGCGAGGACGACCCGCGGGGGCTGATGGACGTGGTGCTGTTGGCCATCGACATCGACTATTTCAAGCGGATCAACGATACGCACGGCCACGTGGTCGGCGATAAAGTGCTGGTGAAAGTGGCGGGGATTCTGCGCGAGCGGCTGAACGGGGCGGACCTCGCCGCGCGCATCGGCGGTGATGAGTTCGCGGTGCTCTTGCGCGGCAAATCGATGGCCGCGGCGGCGGCGCTGGCCGAGACGATCCGCTCGGCGGCGCAGCGCATGCTGATCGTGCATCCCGACGGGGCCCAGTTCGCGGGCGATGTGACCTTGTCGATCGGCGCGGCGGCCGCCCGCGCGGGCGATTCGCTCGAGACGCTGCGCCACCGGGCCGATTCGGCGCTGTATGACGCCAAGAGCGCCGGACGCAACCGCGTTGCAGTCGCAGCCGAAGGCGAGCCGCAATAGCGCCGAGCGCGCGGGTTTAGCCCCGAGGCGCTCTGCGGCAGCCGCCTGACGGCCGCGGAGCTGTCCGGCAAACCAGGCCCCAGGCGTCGGGGACGGGTGGCTGTGCCGATTTGCCCTTCAGCACTCGGTGACGTTGACGGCCAGTCCGCCCTGTGAGGTCTCCTTGTAGATCGTGGACATGTCCGCGCCGGTCTGGCGCATGGTCAGGATCACGTGGTCGAGGGACACCTTGTGGTTGCCGTCGCCGCGCATGGCGAGCCGTGCGGCATTGATGGCCTTGACCGCCCCCATGGCATTGCGCTCGATGCACGGAATCTGCACCAGTCCACCGACCGGATCACACGTCAGCCCGAGATTGTGCTCCATGCCGATCTCCGCGGCGTTCTCGATCTGCTCGTTACTGCCTTGCAGGGCCGCCACCAAGCCCCCCGCGGCCATCGAGCAGGCCACCCCGACCTCGCCCTGACAGCCCATCTCGGCGCCCGAGATCGAAGCGTTCTGTTTGTAGAGCATGCCGATTGCCCCGGCGGTGAGCAGGAAACGCAGCACACCCTCGTCGCCGGCGCCGGGCTCGAAGCGGCGGTAGAAATGCAATACGGCCGGCACGATGCCGGCCGCGCCGTTGGTTGGCGCGGTCACGACGCGCCCGCCGGCGGCATTCTCCTCGTTCACCGCCAGGGCGAATGCATCGACCCAGTCGAGCGCCTCCAGGGGGCGAGCCGTTGCGCTTTCGGTCAGCTGGCGGTACAGCTTCGGAGCGCGGCGCCGCACTTTCAACGGACCGGGCAGCACACCGTTGTGCCTGAAGCCGCGCTCGACGCATGCCTGCATCACCTCCCAGATGCGCTCAAGGCCGGCCCGCACGCTCGCCTCGCTCGCGCGCGCGCATTCGTTGGCGAGCATCAGCTCGAAGATCTCGAGGCCGTTGTCGCGGCATTGGCCGAGCAACTCGCGTGCGTTCGAGAACGGATACGGGATGCTCGCGGGGGCTCCGGCCTGTTGCGCCATGTCTTGTCCGGCGCGCACGATGAAGCCGCCGCCGATCGAGTAGTACTCCTGCTCGCACAGCGCTGCACCGCCGGCCGCCGCCGCGCTGAAGCGCATGCCGTTGGGATGTTGAGGCAGCCGTTCTTTGCGCAGCAACTGCAGCTGCGCACGCTCGTCGAAGGCGATCTCGTGAGTCCCGAGCAGCGCGATGCGCCCGCTGGCGCGGATGCGCTGCAGCGTGGGCTCAATGGCATCCGGATCGACCGATTCGGGCAATGCGCCGCTGAGCCCCATGAGTATCGCCCGATCGGTGCCGTGACCGAGTCCGGTGAGCGCGAGCGACCCGTACAGGCGCACCGTGACCGTCTCGATCGCCGCCAGCCGGCCGGCCTGCTGCTGATCGCGCACGAACTGAAATGCGGCCCGCATCGGGCCCATGGTGTGCGAGCTGGACGGCCCGATGCCGATCTTGAAAATGTCGAACACACTGAGCGACATGCCTCGGATCTCCCGCGAGCGCGGCAGAGCCCTGCGCCCAATGCGCCATTATCGGCTGCTTTGGGTGAGCTGCGATAGCGGCGCGCGCCGGGCGGCCCCGGAAGCCGATCCGGGGCTTTTGCGTCGCAGCGCACGACGACACGAAGTGAGGGCCGGGCGTGCTGTGGTCTGTGGATATCGAGTTCGATGGGTCGTGCGGATGGGCTCTTGCAGCCTGGCGTACTGCCGTCACGACCCTCGGCGCATGGGGGCGCACGCCGCGCCAGGCGCCGGGGGCGGCGCCCCGACGCCTCTTGCGGGCTGCGGCAGCAGGCTGAATTCGGCGGTGTGGGCCGCCGGCGGGGCGCACGGCGGGCGGAACCGCGCAGCGGACAGGGACGCAAATCCCCTGGGCGCAGGAAAAAAACCTTCCAGCTCGCAGGTCTTGAGCGTACAATGCGCCTCCTCCGTGGGCCTCGGCTGCGGAGAGCGGAGCGGCTGCGCCCACGGGTGAGCGCCCCGACAGCGTGACAGCCAGAAAGCCCCCCGAGGGGCTTTTTGTTTTTGGGCGGCCGACAGCCGGGCGTTGCCCTCAGGGGGTGGTGCTCGCGGCTTTGGCTGGGCGGGCCGGGTGGCCCGTTTTGCGTTTTTGGGGCCAGGTTACGGGAGCGGATCGATGTCGGCGACATTGCGCGAGCGGCTGATCGCCCTCATCGAGCCGGTGATCGAGCGGTTGGGCTACGAGTTGGTTGATTTGGAGTACGGGACCGGGCGTGGCAGCGCGCTTGTGCGGCTGTACATCGACCGGCACGGCGGCGTGGGGATCGAGGACTGCGAGCGCGTCAGCCGCGAGGTGTCGGCGCTGCTCGATGTCGAGGACCCGATTCCCACGGCATACACTCTCGAGGTGTCCTCGCCGGGATTCGACCGGGTGCTGCGCACGCGCGCGCATTTCGCGCGGTTCGCCGGCGAGCGGGTGTTCCTCGAGCTTGCGACGCCGCGCGAGGGCCGGCGCCGCTATACCGGCACGTTGGTGGCGGCCGGGGACGCGGGGATCGAGCTTGACGTTGACGGCGAGCGTGTGACGGTACGGTATGAAGAGTTGGCCAAGGCCAGACTGGCCGGTTGAGCGGTGTTGCGCGCGGTGGCGACAGGTGCAGAGGTAACAGCAGTGAACAAGGAAATCCTGATGGTTGTCGATGCCGTCTCGAACGAGAAGGGTGTCGACAAAGATGTGATTTTCGAGGCGCTCGAGGCTGCGCTCGCCGCCGCGACGCGTCGCAAGCACGGCGAGGAGTGGGACGTGCGGGTGGCGATCGACCGGCGCAGCGGCGATTACGACACATTCCGCCGCTGGAAGGTGTTCGCCGACGATTCCACGGAGCTGCAGGCGCCGGACCGGGAGCTGCGCCTGGAGGATGCGCGCGATCTGGATCCAAACGCGCAGATCGACGGGTTCGTCGAGCAGCCGATCGAGTCGGTCGGCTTCGGCCGCATCGCCGCCCAGCAGGCCAAGCAGGTCATCGTGCAGAAAGTGCGCGAAGCGGAGCGGCGGCAGGTGGTGGACGCCTATCGCGACCGGGTCGGCACGCTCCTCAGCGGTGTCGTCAAGCGGGTCGACCGCAACGGGCTCTACATCGATCTCGGCTCGAACGCCGAGGGCTTCGTGCCGCGCACCGACATGATTCCCCGCGAGCAGGTCAAGGCCCAGGATCGCATCAAGGCGTTCCTGCGCGAAGTGCGCTCCGAGCTGCGCGGACCGCAGCTGTTTCTGACGCGCACCGCGCCGGAGTTTCTCATCGAGTTGTTCAAGCTCGAGGTACCCGAGGTCGGCCAGGGGCTGATCCACATTCTCGGCGCGGCGCGTGATCCGGGTGTGCGCGCCAAGATCGCCGTGCGCAGCACCGATGCGCGCATCGATCCGGTCGGGGCGTGCGTCGGCATGCGCGGCTCGCGCGTGCAGGCGGTCTCCAACGAGATCGCCGGCGA
This sequence comes from Pseudomonadota bacterium, assembly GCA_021798335.1. Lineage (GTDB taxonomy): Bacteria > Pseudomonadota > Gammaproteobacteria > Steroidobacterales > Steroidobacteraceae > 13-2-20CM-66-19. Next base: position 5,485 of record JAJZMI010000084.1, read on the forward strand.
GCGTGTCGACATCATTCCCTACGACGAGAACCCGGCTCAGTTCGTCATCAACGCCATGTCGCCCGCCGAGGTTCTCTCCATCGTCGTCGACGAAGATTCCCACAGCATGGATATCGCGGTGGCCGAGGACAAGCTGTCTCAGGCGATCGGCCGCGGCGGACAGAACATCCGTCTCGCCAGCCAGCTCACCGGCTGGGAACTGAACGTGATGACCGAGTCCGATGCCGAGGCCAAGAGCGAGACCGAGGCCAAGTCATTGGTGCAACTGTTCATGAAACAGCTCGATGTCGACGAGGACGTGGCGACCATTCTGGCGCAAGAGGGTTTCTCGACCATCGAGGAAATCGCATACGTTCCGCAGGGCGAGCTGGCCTCAATCGCCGAGTTCGACGCGGGGATCGTCAAAGAACTGCGCAACCGGGCACGCGACGTGCTCTTGACTCAGGCGATCGCCAGCGAGGAGTCGTTGGATCAGTCGATGCCGGCCGACGATCTGCTGCTGCTCGAGGGCATGAGTCCGGATCTGGCGCTGGCGCTGGCGCGTCGCGGGG
>JAJZMI010000224.1 GCA_021798335.1 Pseudomonadota bacterium
TCCGACCCAGAATCAGCTCGGTCAGATCAGCGTCGCCGTGGCCACCATCGTCAATCAGCAGCAGCAGTCCGGCATGACCCTGAACGGCACGCCCGGACAGGCCATGTTCACGGTCGGCGCCGTGCAGGTTCTGCCGGATTCCGGCAATTCGGGCAGCGCCGCGCTGACCGTGACCCGCACCTCGCTCAGCCAGCTCACCGCGGACAATTACCAGCTGCAGTACAGCGCCGGCGCCTGGCAGCTCACCAACACGAGCACCGGCCAACCCGTCGCCATGACCGGCAACGGCACGAGCGCCACCCCCTTCCAGGCCGCCGGTCTGTCCATCGTCGTCAGCGGCACGCCGGGCGCCAACGACAGCTTCCTCATTCAGCCGACCGCCGGGGCCACCGCCGGACTGTCGATGCAGCTCACCTCGCCGTCGCAAATCGCCGCCGCCGCGCGCGTCCAAGCCAGCGCAGGCGCCGCGAATACGGGCACCGGTACGATCAGCACCGCCGGCGTCACCAACCCGAGCACCTATGTCGCCGGCACGTACACGGTCAGCTTCACCGGCGCCACCCAGTACACGGTCACCAACGCTTCCGGAGCGACCGTGGCATCCGGCACCTACGCCAGCGGCAGCCCCATCAGCTTCAATGGCCAGCAGCTCACACTCACCGGCAGCCCGGCGGCCGGCGACACCTTCACCGTCAGCCCGAACAGTAGCGCGAATACCGGCGACAACAGCAACATTCTGGCCATGATCAGCGGGCTGTCCGCCGCCACGCTCAACGGCGGCACGACCTCCGTGGCCGGCGCGGCGAACAATCTGGTCGGCCAGATCGGCGTGCTCACCCAGCAGGCGCAGAACAACGCCAGCGCCCAGAAGACCGTCAATCAGGACGCGACCACGGCGCTCAGCAACGCCGACGGCGTCAACCTCGACCAGCAGGCCGCCAACGTGCTGAGTTACCAGCAGGCCTACCAGGCCATGGCCCAGATCATTACGGCCTCGCACCAGATGTTCGATTCCCTCATTCAGGCCATGGGGTAGCCGCCGTGTCCATTTCCACCCTATCCTTCCAGACGACCGCCACCGACCAGATGACCGCCCTGGAGCAGGCGCTGTCCAAGACCCAGTCGCAGCTCTCGACCGGCATCACGCTGCAGAGCGCGGCGGACAACCCGGTGGGCATGACCCAGGTCAACCAGCTCAATACCGAGCTGTCCGCCTCCACGCAGTATGTCGCCAACGGCAACCTCGCCGGCAGCAACCTGAAGCTGGAAGCCCAGGCGCTCACCGGCGCCACGAACATCCTGCAGAGCGCCAGCGGCCTGCTGGTGCAGGCGAACAACGGCGCGCTGAGCGCGGCGCAGCGACAGGACATCGCCACGCAGCTGCAGCAGCAGCTGCAACAGCTGGTGGCCGCCGCGAACAGCCAGGGCAGCCAGGGCACCTACCTCTTCGCCGGCGTCGCCAGCGGCACACAGCCTTTCGTCCAGAACGGGGCCTCGGTGAGCTATGCCGGCGCCAACGAGGTGAGCCAGGTGCAAATCTCGCCGGACCAGAGCATTTCCACCAGCGACACCGGCAGCGCGGTGTTCATGAACCTTCCGGCCGGCAACGGCACGTTCACCGCGTCCGCGGCCAGCGCGAATACCGGCAGCGCGTCGGTCGGTTCGACCGCGGTCACGAATGCCTCGGCCTGGACGCCCGGGACCTACACGATCTCGTTCACCAGCCCGACGCAATATCAGGTCACGAACAGCGCCAGCGGCGCGACCGTGGCTTCCGGCAGCTACTCCGCCAGCTCGGGCGGGACGTTCTCCATCGCATTCAACGGCGTACAGCTGTCCTTCAACGGCACGCCGGCCACCGGCGATCAATTCACCGTCGCCGCCGCCGGCACGGCCAGCGTGTTCTCGACCCTTTCCGGCGCCATCAGCGCCCTGAACTCGACGTCGCTGACCGCGGCGCAGCGGACCACCCAGCTGAACACCCTCAGCGACCAGCTCACCGGTGCGATGAACAGCCTGAATCAGGTCCAGGCCTCGGTCGGCGCCCGCATCAACGCCGTCAGCACCGCACAATCGAGCGCCCAGACCCAGCAGACCAACTACCAGACCTCGATTTCCCAGCTCTCCGACACGAATTATGCGGCCGCGACCACCCAGCTCTCGACCGAGGAGCTCGCCCTGCAGGCCGCCCAGGCCTCCTATGCCTCGATGGAAAGCCTCACGCTGTTCAAATACGTCAGCTAGGCGGTCACGCATCTCCGCGCGGCCTGTCACCACGTCATTGACCTCCAGCCAGGACACCCGACCCCATGACCCGACCGTCCGTCGCCCGCCCCGTCGGCAACGCCCCCGCCCAGCGGAAGGGCTTTCGGCCTCCGCGGCCTGATCGCCGCCCCAAGGACCCCGCCTCACAGGCGGCCCGGCTCTATGACCAGGGGAAGCCGCGCGAAGCGCTGCATGTCGCCAGCGAGGCGTTGCGTCGCGAGCCGAGCAATGCCCGGCTGTGGGACGTGGGGGCGGCCGCGGCTTTCGCCCTCGGCCTGTTCGCCGACGCGCAGCGGTTCTGGACGGTAGCGATTCGTCTTGATCCCAACAGCGCCGACGCGCACTCCAATCTCGGGACGCTGTACGCGCGCACTGGCGAACTCGACGCGGCGGAGCGCTGTTTCACCCGGGCGATCGCCCTCAATCCGCAACACGCCTCGGCGCTGAGCAATCTGGGCGCGCTGCGCGTGGAACAGCAGCGCTATGCGCAGGCCCTGCAGCCGCTCGAAGCCGCGCTGGCAGTCGCGGGCGAGCGTCCCGATGCGCTGAACAATCTCGCGCTGGCATTGTTCAATCTCGACCGCGTGGACGAGGCGCGGGAGGCGCTGCGGCGAGCGGCCGTCCTGAAACCCGACTTCCCCGACATGCTCGTCAACACCGCCCTCATCCATATGCACGACGGCGATGAGGCGGCCGCGGAACGTGCGTTCGACGCCGTGCTCGCCCGCGAGCCCGGGCATGCGCGTGCGCTCCTGTTCAAGAGCGAGCAGCACCGGGCGATGCGCGGTTGTGCCTGGGTCGAGCAGCTGGAGGAGGTCTACCGCCGGCGCGGCGGCCGGGTCGTCCGCGAGGTGATCCACCTCGACTTCGCCATGGGCAAGGTCTGCGAGGATCTGGCGCGATACGATGAGGCCTTCGCCGCCTATGCGGAGGGCAACCGCCTGCAACACGGGCAGCACCCCTTCGATGAGTCCAGCGAGCAGCGCTACCTGGAAATCATGCGGACCGGGTTCGGAGCCGACGTCTACGGCGAGGCCGCCCTCGCGCCGCCGGGCCCGGTGTCTACGGACAAGGTCCCGATCTTCATCGTCGGCATGCCGCGCTCGGGCACGACGCTGATGGAACAGATTCTCGCCGCTCACCCCGAGGTGGTCGGGGCGGGCGAGCTCACCCTCCTGGGCGAGCTTCTCGCCTCCGTTCCGGCCGAAGTTCCGCCCCCCGGCGCGCGCGGCGCCTGGCTCAGCCGGCTGCGCGAGCTCGGCGGCCGCTATCTCGAGGAAGCCTGGAAAGCCCACCCCCAGGCGACCTTCCTGGTGGACAAGATGCCGGGCAATCATCGGCTCGCCGGACTGATTCCGCTCATGATCCCGCAGGCCCGGATCATCCACATGAACCGCGCACCGCTCGACGTGTGCTGGTCCTGTTTCACCCAGCTGTTCGCCACCGGACACGAATACACCTACGATCAGGGCACCCTCGGCCGCCAGTACGTTCGCTACCATCGCCTGATGGCGCACTGGCGCACGGTCATGCCGGCCGGGCGCGTGCTCGAGGTCAACTATGAGGATGTCGTCGCCGACCTGGAGCGAGAAACCCGCCGCATCCTGGCGCATCTCGGCCTGGACTGGCACGAGCGCTGCGCCCGCTTCCACGAGCAGCGCCAGATCGTGCGCACCGCGAGCCGCACCCAGGTGAGGCGTCCGATCTACGCCAGCTCGGTCGGCCGCTGGAAATCCTTCGAGAAACACCTCGCACCGCTCATCGAAGCCCTCGAGCCGATCCGCGCCGCACCGTGACCCGATTCACACTTCCGCCATCCGCCGGTCATGACACTCAAGATCCCGCCCGCGGAGCCGAAAACTCTGCTGAACGGCAAGCGGCCCAGGGGCCGCGCCGCACAGCGCGGCGGACGGGTGTCCGACGGCTGACCGAGCTTTCAGGAGCACCAGACCATGTCACTCGTTCTCAATACGAACATCGACGCGCTGATCGCGCAGAACAGCCTGACGACCTCGGGCAACCAGCTGACGACCGCCCTGCAGCAGTTGTCTTCCGGCCTGCAGATCAACAGCGCGGCCAACAATGCGGCCGGCTACGCCATCGCGCAGGGCATGACCTCGCAGATCAACGGTCTGAATACGGCCGTCAACAACACCAACGACGGCGTATCACTGACGCAGACCGCGCAGGGCTCTCTGCAGCAGATCACCAATGACTTGCAGACCATGCGCAACCTCGCCGTCCAGTCGCTCAATGCGACGAACAGCGCGCAGGACCGCGCCGACCTGAATCAGCAGTTCCAGCAGCTCGCCGCCGACATCAATCAGGTGGCCCAGACCGCCTCGTTCAACGGCGTGAACCTGCTCAACGGCAGCTTCCAGGGCGCCACTTTCCAGGTCGGCGCCAACGTGGGCCAATCGATCACCGTCAGCTCGGTCGCGAGCGCCAGCACCAGCGCCATTGGCAATTATTACAACAGCTCGTCTCTGACAACCGGCAGCGCCTCGGTGCAAACCGCCTCCGGCAGCACTATGTACGCCAGCGCGGCAACCCAGGGAGCCTACAACGCGACCGCACTCGCCGGCTCCACGGGGCTCAACACGGCGGTGTCCGGCAGCTCCGTGACGCTGAACGTCACGGTCAACGGCACCAACTACACGACGAATGCGGTCTCCCTCACGGGCAACAAGTCCACGGACCTGCAGAGCATCGCCGCGTCGATCAACCAGGCGCTGAGCTCCGCGAGCGGACTCGCCGCGACGGTCAACAGCAACGGCACCGGAATCCAGATCAGCGGCACCGCCGCCGCGGGCACCGGCAGTGTCGTCAGCTTCTCGGTCGCCAGCGCCACCAATGCCTCCGGCAACAGCGTGACCGCCGGCTCGAGCACGCTAGCGAGCCTTGGCGTCACCAACTCGAACATCATTGGATCGTACTACTCCGGAGCGACCGCCCCGAGCACGACGGGTACGTTCACTGCGCCTACTACCGCAACAACGGGCCCTTTCAGCATCAAAGTGAACGGGACCACATACACGACGGGATCAGTCAGTCTCTCTTCCACAGGCTCGGTAACCACCGATTCCCAGGCGATTGCTGCCGCGCTCAATGCCACCTCGGCATTCACGAACGCCGGCCTCACCGCGACGGGCGGCACCGGCGGATTGACCATCACCGGCCAGAGTGGCGCCGTCACCGCAACCGGCGCAACCAAGGTTGGCACTACAAGCCTTACCATGACCTTCACCGCCACCGCCGCAAAGGCGGGAACCACGTCCGCGACCTCCTCGAGCGCGCAGTATTTGAGCGGACTCAACGTCAATACGGTGGGCAACTCCAATCTCACGCTGATCTCCATCGACAACGCACTGCAGCAGATCGCCACCACGGGGGCACAGCTCGGCGCCTTCCAGAACCGGTTCCAGGCGGCCGTCACGGGCTTGCAGACGGACTCCCAGAATCTGTCCGCGGCCAAGAGCCAGATCGTGGACACGAACTACGCTCAGGCGACCTCAAGCCTGTCCAAGGCGCAGATCCTGCAGCAGGCGGGCACGGCGATGGTGGCCCAGGCCAATATCATCCCGCAGAACATCCTCACGCTGCTGCAGAAGCTGCCGTAAGGTTCGAACTCGTGAGGAGATGAGTCTGCGACTGCAAGGGACGACCCCGGGGGCGGGTGCCGCAAGGCCCCGCCCCCGGACCCGTTGCGCATCCGCGCCTCACCGCGCCGCCCGATGCCACCTGGCGGCGGACAC
>JAJZMI010000008.1 GCA_021798335.1 Pseudomonadota bacterium
CCGGGATGGCCGCTGTCCTGCCAGAGCCAGGCGCGGGCGAGGAGCGCATGCGGGTCGGGCGACCGTGAGTGCCGGTTCGCGCCGGTCAGCCGCAGCGCCTGGCGCGCCAGACCGAGGCGCTCCAGGGCGGCGCGCACGGCCCCGCGCAGGGCTGCCGGCGGACGCAGGCGTTGACCACTGAGCAAGGCTCGCAGGGTCCGCCGCTGATCGGAGTCGATCAGCATCCACAGCAGACGGGCTTGCACCGCCGCGTCCTTGGGCTCGAGGCGGATCGCCTCGGCATAGGCATAGCCGGCGAGCGCGGCATCACCGCGCGCGCTGCCCCATTTCGCCAGGGCCAGCCAATAGGCCGGATAAGCCCGCCGGTCCGGCGGGGCGCGCGCAGCGGCGGCGCGCAGCAGCGTGCCGAGCTCGGTCCACTGTCCGGCGCGTGCGGCGTAGGCAAGGCTCTCGAAGTAGAAGGTCGGGGCCCGAAAGCGCCGCCAGCCCGTTTCAGCCACGGCGAGCGCCGCGGTGGGATCGTGCGGGCCGGTCAGCGCCACCAGGCGCAGCAGATCCTCTTGGCGCGATACACCCAACAAGTACAAGGTCTTTTGCGCGCGAAAGGCCGCCGGATCGTCGTGCAGGTTCCAGGCCAACGCGGCATACAGCCTCCAGAACGTCACGTTCGTCGGGGCGGCGTCCCGGCGCACCCGCTCCATGGCCGCGAAGGCCCGCCGATCGTGGCCCTGCAGGGACAGAAGTTGAGCTTCCTGCAGCGCCAAATCCGGCGTTGGCCGATAGCGCGCGGCAATGCGCCGCAGGGCCCGCAGACTGCGCGCAATGTCTCCCAACTGATAGGCGAGGTAGGCGCTCTGCTCGAGCAGATAACGATCGGGGCCGAAGCGCTTCAGATCCGCCTCGATGGCCGCCAGGGACTTGCCGGGCTCGGCCAGCGCGCCATAGGCGAAGATCAACGACTTCCAGTCGGCATGATCGAGCGGTCCGGATCGGGCCCGCGGCGCGAGCAGCCGCACGACGAGGCGCGGTTTGGACAAGTCCAGGGCCAGCTGTAGTGTCTTCGCGAAGGCGCGCCGATCACCGTGCTCGGCGAGCCAACGCCACTGTTGCAGCGCTTCGGTCCGCTGGCCGAGCCACAGGGCCACCCGGATCAACCGGTGGCGCCAGATGATGTCGTTGGGTCGCCGGATGACGGCGGTATAGGCGAGGCGATATGCGGCATCGAGTCGGTGACTCTGCAAAAATGCCGTGTAGGCCAGCCCATAGAGTCTGGCCGAATAACGCCCCGGGAAGGGCGTGAGCGGCCGCGGTGCCCGGTACCAGGAGGGGGAGACGCCGCCGTCTTGCAGATAGCCGAGCCGCTTGCCGCCGGTGCGGCGCTTCTCGAGTTCGATCGCGAAGTGATTGGCATATTCCTTGGGCCGCAGGTATCTGGCCCGCCAGGCGGCCTCGTGCGGCGCCAGACTTCCCGCCGCGTTCCACCACTTGGCCGGAACGCGCGCGCCATGGGCCAGAGCGAGCGCTGAGAGCAGGGCGCCGGCGCACAGCATCCAGGGGGGAGGTCTCATCGCCGTGACTCCACGGGCCGGCGCTCCAGCGCGGCGCTCAGCCATCGGGCGGCGCACTGCGGTTGGCCGGCCGCCAGGGCGAGCCGCGCCATGAACAGTACGATGGCCCGATCCCGCCACAGACTCGGCAGATGCGCCAGGGTCGCCCGTCCGGCCGCGAGGGCGGCAATTGCCCCCGCACCGCCTTCGAGCCAACCCATGCCTTGCAGAAAGAAAGTCCTTTGCCGCAGCGGATCGTGACTGCGCGCCGCCAGGGCCAACAGCAGCCGTCCGCCCCGCGCACCGCGGCCGTCCGCCGCCCAAGCCCGGGCCGCCCGCTCCCGATCCTGGCGCGCGCTCGCCGGGTCGCGCCGGGCCGCGGCCAGCCAGGCCTTGGCGCTGAGCGCATACGCTCCGATGGCGAAGGCTTCGCGGGCCAGGCTGCGCCACTGCGCCGCCGGCCAGCGGCCTGCCTCGATGAGTTGGCCGAGCAGCGGCCGCAGGCGCCGCATTGCCCGCCGCCGCGGCGCTGTGCCCGCGGCGTGCGCGAAGGCCTCGGTCAGCGCGATGCGCCAGCGCGTGAGCAGGGCGGGGCGATAGAGGCGGCTGCGCGGATCGCGCAGCACCGGCGCCAATTGCGCCTGCGCGGCGCGATACTGGCCGCTGTCGAGCAGCAGCGTGGCGCTTTGCAGGCGGGCCCGCGCCTGCGCCGCGGAGTGCCGCAAGGCGAGGCCGCCATGCCAGCCGTACTGCCATGCCACGGCGAGAATGACGGCCAGCACCGCCGCGGCGAACAGCAACAGCCCGGCGGGGCGCAGCAGCCGGCCGGGCCCGCGGTCGACATGCTCAGGGGCAGCGTACATGGACGATCACATCGGGGTCCGGGCTCGCAAATCGTCCGGCGGGACCGGGACTGGCCGGATGCCCGTTGAGCGCGACACGGCACGCGCCGATGTTGGCGAGGCGAAGCCGAACCGGCACATGGCCGTGCACACGGGCGGTGAATGCCGTGGCCGTCGCGGCGACGGCCGCGATCGGCGCGTTGGCGCTGACGATATAAGGTGTCCGGGTCGGGGTGTGCCGCAGAGCGAGCCGCACCGAGGGCTGTCCGTCCATGTGCACGTAGAGCCTGCCGTTGGGGCTGTCGTCATAACCGGCGATACCCTGGCTGCGAGCCATGGCGGGCATGCCCAGCGACTTGGGCATGCGCAGCTCGCGCAGCGCCTCGGCGCCGCCGATCCAGAAGCCGTTGCCCTGCCGGGCAATGTGGATGGCGAAGAAATTCGCAACGATACGCGCGTAATTGGCGGCGTAAATCGGCGTGATCGGCCGCTGCAGCACCCAGTGATAGACCTTCTTGACGGCCGCCAGGGACGCGAGCGTGCTGCCCGAATACCAATGCGTGTAGATGTCGATCGGCTTGAGCCGGTGAGGCCTGTCGGTCATCGCGAAGGTCTGGATGACGTTGATGTAGCCCCAGTACGGGCCATGCCACAGGTTGGTGAAGTAGTCCTCGTTGGCATCGGGGGCGAAGACCTGCAGCCACTTGCCGCGGAAGATTCCGATGGGCGGTACCGCGGTGAGGGTGGGATTCCTGCGGCTGATGTAAGCGGTGCCGCCGTTGATGTTCATCAGTCCGGCGCGGTAGGCCAGACCCACCACCTCGGCATCCGGATCACAGTCTCCGGACCACTGGTCTATGACCACCCGCTTGCCGGGAGGCGCCAGATGCGTATCGATCCAGCGCGCCGCGCCCACCGCCTCCATGTAGGGACTGAATGTGTAGCCGGGCACCGGCAGATTGTTGCCGGGAAGATTCTCGCCCGCCTCGATGTCCGGCCAGTCGAATGGATGCGACCACATGTGCGAGCCGATCTCAACATAGGGCAGACGGAACAGTCGGCGCGCGACTTCGGTGCCCAGGGGCGCCAGGGCGGGATACAGGCCGCGATTCCCGGGCAACAGATCCCCGACGATGACCGAGCCGGTGAAGGGCAGCTTGTAGCGCTCCACGATCCGGTGCATGTAGACCTCGCCGGCAATGTGATACGGCGGGAATTGGGCGCGACTGAGGAAGCCGTCGCCGTCGGTGTGGGCCATGAAGAGCCGTCGCCCGCTTTCCGTGGTGGTGTCCGGGACGGGCATGCGCGGCAGATGCAACGCCGCACGGTACAGGCGGAAGGGATCGACCAGCCAGCGCATCTTGCCATCGGGCAGAGCGGTGAGCAGATAGGGCGGCAGGACATAGCCGCCCCACGGAGTGATCGCGGCGGCGTCCTCCACCGCTCCCGAGTCGCTGCGCAGCCGCAGCCAGAGGCGGCTGCCGCGCGGCGCGGCAACCTGAAGAAAATCCCGCCGGTTCGGCCGGACTCGCGCCTCGTAATTCATCGCGGCGGTCGCGCGCTCGATCGTCACGCCCGCGACGCTCCGGGAGTGCGGCGGGCTCATCCCCAGGGCGCGATACGCGCCCCGATCCAGATCATCGGGGAAATTCTGCAGCAGCAGCAGCGGGATGCCCGCGGCTCGAGCCGCCCGCAGCCAGGATGAGAGGCCGCCGGCGTCGTCGCAGCGACCGAGGTCGTCCCAGACGATGATCCCGGCGTACTCGCCGGGCGTCGGCCTGGCGGGCAGGCTCCGGGAGAGGCGGCTGAAGACGGGAATGTACCCGAGGTACTCCAGCGGCATGGCGCCGTCGGCGAAGGCCAGACTGAACTGCTGCGCGTGCGCGCTGTTGTAAAGGATCAGCACATGCCGCGGCATCGGCTCGCGCAATCCCGCGCCGACGGCCGTGAGGTGGCCGTTGGTGACATACGGCACGAATCCCATGCCCGCGATCCTGCGGGCGTCCTGCCACCAGCCGCGCCGATCCAGCCGCGCCGGCAAGTAGTCGATCACGATGGCGGGCAATCCATAGGCGCGCACCCGGCGCAACTGGCGGATCAGTGCGTGGCGCGCGGGCGCGGGCACCCGACGATACGTTTTGCTGCGTTGACTCCAGCCGTGAAACAGGGACTCCGCCACCACGCCAACCAGATCGCGGTGCACCCGGGCGAGGACCGTGAATCCGCGGTTGGCAATCAGCGCCGCGCCGGGATGGGCCGCCTCGATGGACCCGATGAGCCGCACGAGGCCGGTTTGCTCGGCGGCGCGGCCGCGGGCGGAGTGCACGAGGCTCTCGTAGGAATCGAGCGCATCCAGAAAGAACCCGCGATAGCCCTGTTGCCAGAGTGGATCGATGACGCGGCGCAGTAGGTATTCGCGGCAATCCCGACGCGCCAGGTCGATGATCCTGCCCCCCCAAACCGTGTCGCGGCCGAGGACGCAACCGCCAGGCAGCCGCGCGTAGCGCGGGTTGCCCGGCGTCGTTTCGCCCATGCTGGCGTAGGCAAAGACTTTCTGCCGAGCCGCGAAATCGCGCGGCAGGCGCCGCCGGCCCGGCTCGACCACAATCCAGTGGAAATCGCGCAAGGCGGCGGGTGCGGCACCGCCGCCATAATAGAAGCCCACGCTCGGCAGGCTGCGCGCCAATGCCGCCGACGACAGACACAGGCTTGCCGACGCGCAGAGCATGGCCCAAACCGGTGTTCGCAACCCCATGAAATAACTCGCTCACACCCTACCGTGATTCCCTGATTATGTATTAGGGAGGGGATCACAGTGTCCCGCCAGTGCCGATTCAACAGGCGTTTTGTGTGCGCCAGTTCGCACAATTTCCCGCGCGCCGCCCGGCCGGCACGATCGTCGAAGTTGAAAAGACCGCGATCCGCGTAGCCGGGTGAGCCGGTGGGTCAGCCCCGCACCCGGGCGGTATCGGGCTGAACGGTTGGTGGGCCGAGCGACCTCACCGTGCGCCGGCGTCTATCCCAGCGCTTCGCGCAACGCGGCGATCTCCTGGGCGGATTCGGCAAGCAGGGCCCCGCAGGCCGGTTCATCGAGTTGCAATCGTTGCAGGGGCTTGGCTGCGGCAATGCGTTCGGAGAGCGCCGCGGTGTCGCTGCAGTCGGCGAGCAACGTGCCGGCGAGCAGCGCATCGGCCAGCGCGGGCGCGCCGCGCGCATCCCGCTCGTAGTTCTCCGACTCCTGCACGGCCTGGACGATCTCCTCGGCCATGCCCCAGTTCTCGAGCAGCGCCGCGGCGATGCTGAGGTGCCAGGCCCGCTCGATGGCCGCGTATTCGGCCGCATCATGAAACAGCGAACGGTGGCGGCTCGCGCGCGTCAGAATATAGAGTTTGCCGACACCCTGGAGAAGCCCGGCGAGCAGCGCCGTGTCCGCCATCGCCGTGGTCAGTCGCCGGGCGATGACGAAACTGAGGGTCGCGACGTTCACGCCCCGCCGCCACAACTCCCCGAGCTGCGCCTCGAGACCGCGCAGCGCCGGCGCGGCCTGCAACTGGCGCAGCGCGAAGGCGATGGTCGCGGAGCGCACGGTGTCGAGCCCGAC
>JAJZMI010000230.1 GCA_021798335.1 Pseudomonadota bacterium
TCGATGCAGATCGCGCTCATCGTCGCCAGCGCGATGTTCATGCAGAACCTCGACTCGACCATCATCGTCACGGCGCTGCCGGCCATGGCGCACAGCTTCGCCACCACCGAGAGCCGGGTGAGCGAAGGCATCACCGGGTATGCGCTCGCCGCCGCGATCTGCATTCCCTCGAGCGCGTGGCTGGCCGACCGGATCGGGACCCGCACCCTGTTCTGCGGCGCCATCGCGCTGTTCACCCTGGCCTCGGTGGCCTGCGGCCTGTCCCATGATTTCCCGGCGTTCATCGCCGCGCGCCTGGTGCAAGGCGGCTCGGCCGCCATGATGTCGCCGATCGGGCGGCTGATCGTGCTGCGCAACACCGCCAAGCACGAACTGATGAGCACGCTCTCGACGCTGGTGTGGCCGGCGCTGCTCGCGCCGGTCATCGGGCCGGCGCTCGGTGGCTTCATCACCGAGGCGCTCAACTGGCGCTGGATCTTCTATGTCAATGTGCCGATCGGCATGGTCGCGATCGCGCTGGTGCTCGCGCTCATTCCCAACCACAAGGAAAGCGAGCGCACCGCTTTCGATATCCGCGGCTTCCTGCTGTTGGCGCTCGCCGTCGGCTGCCTCAGCGTCGGGCTGGACCTGCTCGGCGGCAAGCACATCGAGGCGTGGCTGGCGATCGGACTGCTCGCCGCGGCCGCCGCGGCCGGTTACGCCGCGCTGCGCCACCTCGAGTCGACACCGGCGCCGCTGATCCGGCTCGATGTGATGCGCAGGCCCGCGTTCCGGGTCGCAACGCTCTCCGGCGGCGGCCTGACGCGCGCGGCGATCAGCGCCACGCCGTTCCTGCTGCCGATCATGCTCGAGGTGGTCTACGGCCTGACACCATTGCAGGCCGGAGTGCTGCTGCTGGTGTACATGCTGGCGAATCTGCTGATGAAGACGGTGACCAATCCCATCATCCGCCGCTTCGGACTGCGCTCGGTGCTGATCGTCAACGGCGCGATCACCGCCGCCGGCATCGCGGCCTGCGCGTGGATCTCGCCGCAGCTGCCGATGGCGCTGACCGTGATCATCCTGCTGTTCGCCGGCGCCAGCCGCTCGATGCAGTTCACCGCGATCACGTTCACCACGTTCGCCGAGGTGAGCCCCGAGGAGCGCGCGCCGGCGAGCGTCCTGTCATCGCTCACCCAGCAGGTCACCATGGCCGCGGGCGTGGCGAGCTCGGCGCTGATCCTGAACTTCTCGCGGCTGCTGCGTCACGGCAGCGCGCTCGGGGCGCTCGACTTTCGCGTCGCGCTCACATTGATGGCCGCGCTCGCGGTGTTCGGCCTGATCGGCTACGCCAGTCTGCCCAAGGACACCGGCGCGGAGCTCAGCGGGCGTGACCGCCTGACGGCCTCCTGAGGCGCGCCTCAGGCGGGCGCCAGCCGCCCGACCCAGCGATACAGCGCGATCACCACGGCCGCGAACGTCACGCCGCCGAGCCAGAGCGCGGCGGTGTGGAATTCCTTGCCGACCAGCGCGATCGGCTCGGGCCGCCCGCTGAATACCACCACGCCGGCGTAGATCACCCCGAGCAGGCTCTCCCCCACGATCAGCCCCGAGGCAAGCAGCACGCCCAGTTGTTTGATCGCTTCGCCGTGCGGCTTGTGCTCGGCGCGGCGGTTGAACCACCAACCCACGAGCGCACCCACCGTGATCATCAACGTGGTGGACGTCGGCAGGTAGATCCCCAGCCCCACGGCCAGCGGCGGCAGCCGCACGTTCTTGAACACGCGCCTGAGGCCCTCATCGAGCGCGATCAGGAGCGCGCCGATGCCGAACCCGACCATGATGGCGCTCCAGTCGATGTTGTGCTGGATCACTCCCTGGGCGAGGGCCGAAATCAGCCCGGCCTGCGGCGCGGGCAGCGCGCGCGCGGGATTGACGCCGGGCGTGCCGAGGAAGCCGTAGGCATGGTTCAGCAGGTCGAGCACCGGCGGGATGACCAGCGCCCCGGCGATGACCCCGACCACCAGCGCCCACTGCTGCTTCGCGGGCGTCGCGTCGACCAGCTGGCCGGTCTTCAGATCCTGCAGATTATTGTTGGCGATCGAGGCCACCGCGAATACCACGGAAGTCACGAACAGCGCAAAGGCCACCAGCGCCCGGCCGGCCGTCGCCGGCAGGCCCAGCCTGATTCCCGCCACCAGCAGCAGCGCGAACACCACCACGACGAGGATGCCGATTCCGGAGAGCGGACTGTTGGATGAGCCGATCAGGCCGGCCATGTAGCCGCACACGGTCGAGACCAGAAAGCCCATCAGGGCGATGAAGATCACGCCGCCGATGGCAAGCCCCCAGGCGTGGGCGCCGAGCCCGCTGATGCGGCTGAAGTGCCACAGCAACCACGCCACCGGCACCAGACACAGGAGCGAGATCACCGCGACCGTGCGGATCGGAATGTCATGCTCGGTGCGCGGCAGCAGGTGCGCCTGGCCGCCGCGGCGCGCCCGCGAGGACGCGATCGCGCCGGCAAGACCCTTGATCACCGGCTTGATCAGCGTGAGGAGCGTCCACACCGCGGCAACGCCGATCGCACCGGCGCCGACGAAGCGCACGTAATGATCCCAGGCACCTTGCGCGGCGGCGGCGGCCGAACCGCCCGCCGCATGGGTGAGCAGGAAATGCGGCACGGCCCAGCCCCAACCGATCAGCGCCCCGACGAGGATCGCCACGCCCACGGCCGGTCCGACCAGGTGACCGATGGCGAACAGGGCGAACGACAAGCTGAAATCAAAGCCGCTCGCGGCGCGCGAGCGGCCGATGTGGAAATAGCGGGCCACGTCGCTGGCGAAGATCTGGGTCTGCACCACCACGTAGAAAGCGGCCGATACCAGCGCGCCGACCACGACAGCCTTCAGACCCGCCCCGCCGGTTTCGACCGCCTCGATGTCCGCGTTCTGGGCCTGGCCCGAGCCGACCTTGAGCACCTCGGCGCAAGCCACCCCTTCCGGGTAGGGCAGGTCCGAATCGGTCACCAGCGCCCGGCGCAGCGGGATGGTGTACATCACTCCGAGAATGCCGCCGGCGGCACACACCGTGAAGGACATCCAGAACGGGAAGCCGGTCCACCAGCCGACGATCACCAGCCCCGGGAGCACGAAGATGATGCTCGAGAGCGTGCCGGCCGCGGAAGCCACGGTCTGCACGATGTTGTTCTCCTGCATGGTCGCGTCCTTGAGCGCGCGCAGGATGCCCATCGAGATCACCGCCGCCGGGATCGATGTCGAGAAGGTGATGCCGGCCTTGAGGCCGAAGTAGACGTTGGCCGCGGTGAACGCCAGGGTGATCAGCACCCCGATGACCATGCCGCGGAAGGTGAACTCGCCGTGCGAACCGGCGCGCTCCGCTGCGGGTGTACTCACTTTGAATTTCTTTCGATCGCGAGACCCCGCGCCCCCGGCGCGGAGAGCCCCCAAGGGGCGGCACCTTAACCGATCCGCGCCAAGGTGTCTGCCGCAGCGGCCAATCCCCCCCTACCGCGGCCGGAACCGCAGCACCCGAGCGCCGGGGACCGGAACGTGAAAACCGTTGTGGAAATTACTTTAACCACTTGTTTTTATGGGCTTTAATATTTGATACCGCCTGTCACATAAGTGTCATATTGCGGACGTAGAGTACGCGCCGATGGCACACTTCCAAAAGCAATCGGAGGTCACCCTTTGAGCACGAAAACTGCCGGTCACCGCCGGAGCGCTTCGCTGGTCCTGGCAGCCGTCTTGGCTCTGGGCACGATGACGGCCGGCCACGCCGCCATGGCCGGGGAACAGCTGCTCGAGACCGGCTCCTCGCTGCTGTATCCACTGTTCAACCTCTGGGTTCCGGTCTACAGCAAGACCCATCCGGGCGTGCAGATCACCACCGAATCCACCGGCAGCGGCACGGGCATCTCCGAGGCGGCTTCCGGCATTGCGCAGATCGGCGCCTCCGACGCCTATATGAGCGATTTCATGGTGCGCCAGCATCCGGGCATCTTGAACATCCCGCTCGCGATCTCCTCGCAGATGGTGAATTACAACATCCCGGGCCTGAACGGCGTTCACCTGCGCTTCAGCGGCCCGGTGCTCGCGGCCATGTACACCGGGACGATCCGTTATTGGAACGCTCCGGCGATCCAGCGGCTCAATCCGGGCGTGCGCCTGCCTCATGCGCAGATCGTGCTGATCCACCGCACCGACGGCAGCGGGGACACCTTCATCTTCTCCCAGTACCTGTCCTTCAGCACGCCGTCGTGGAACAACTCGGTGGGCTACGGCACCAGCATCAGCTGGCCGCCGGTCGAAGGCGGCGTGGGCGCGGAAGGCAACCCGGGCATGGTCGACGCCTGCAAGGGCACACCGTACTCCATCGCCTATATCGGCATCAGCTACAAGAAGTACACGCAAGCGGCCGGGCTCGGCGAGGCGCTGCTCGAGAACCGCAGCGGCCGCTTCGTCATGCCGACCCCGCGGACGATCCAGGCCGCCGTCAATGCCACCGCGGCCCACACGCCGGCCGATGAGCGCACCAGCCTGATCTTCGCTCCGGGCGCCGATTCGTACCCGATCATCAATTACGAGTACGCCATCGTGAATGCCGGGCAGCCGAACCCGGCCGCCGCGCAGGCCTTGAAGCAGTTCTTCGCGTGGGCCCTGAGCCCGGACGGCGGGAACTCCCCGCACTTCATGCAGCAAGTCGGCTTCGTGTCTCTGCCGCCGGCCATCGTGCGGCTCAGCCAGGCGCAGATCGCCAAGATCCACTGAAACAACGGCCCCCTCGAAGCCGGTATCCACCTCAAGGATGAGGCGCGATGCCGGCTTCGTTTTCCCACGAATCCGTTGCATCGAGGCAGCCGAGCGGCCATCCTTGCCCGCCATGAAGTTCAGAGCCTGGCTCGCCATCATCGCGGGCATCCTGCCCCTCGCGCTCATTGCCATTGTGGCGTTCCTGGCCATCTATTCCTGGCCCGCCATGCATTTCAATGGCTTCGGGTTCGTCACGCGCGACACCTGGAGGCTCGGCAATCTCTATGCCAACCCGGTCATGATGCACGGCACCGAGGCCCCGCGAGGCGCGACCTACGGCATACTCTTCCTGATCGTCGGCACACTGCTCTCGACGGCGATCGCACTGCTGATCGCCCTGCCGCTCGGCGTGGGCGCGGCCATCTTCCTCGCCGAAGTGGTTCCCGATGCGCTGCGCACCTGGATATCGTTCTTCGTCGAGTTGCTGATGGCCATCCCGAGCGTGGTGTTCGGGCTGTGGGGCTACGTGGTGGTGATCCCTTTCCTCGGGCAGCACTTGTACCCGGTGCTGGCCCACACCGTGGGCCGTGTCATTCCCCTCTTCGGCGAGCCGAGCGGCAGCGGCTACGGTCTGCTCACCGCCGGCGTCGTGCTCTCCCTGATGATCGTGCCGATCATCGCCGCCACGCTGCGCGATGCCCTGGTCAGCCAGCCGAGCTCGCTGCGCGAGGCGGCGCTCGGACTCGGCGCGACGCGCTTCGAGGCGTTGTGGAAAGTGATGCTGCCGGGAACGCGCAAGACGCTGATCGGAGCCACCTTCCTCGCGCTCGGCCGGGCGCTCGGAGAGACCATGGCGGTGCTGATGGTCAGCGGCAACGCGCTGAACATCCTGCCGCACCGGATCTACGATCCGATCTCGACGATGGCGGCGTTCATCGTCTCGCAACTCGACAGCGCGCTGCAGGATCCGACCGGACTCGCGGTGCGCTCGCTGGCGGAGATCGCCTTCGTCCTGGCGATCATCTCCATCATCGTCAACGCGCTCGCCCGGCTGCTGCTGCTGGTGTGGAACAGCAACCAGCGCTCGGT
>JAJZMI010000141.1 GCA_021798335.1 Pseudomonadota bacterium
GCTTGCCGAGCTGCGCGTGCAGAGTCCGAGCGTCCAGCAGCATCGATTCCGGGACCGTCGGCGCGGCGCAGGGGCCGAAGCGCTCCCGTTCCGCCAGCAGCGCGATCTGCGCGAACCCGCGCCGCTGTGCATCGTTGTCGAATCGGGCGCGAGCGATGAGCTCGCGGCAGGTCAGATCCCGCTCGCGATCCAAGCGGCGCGCCCCCATGAGCGCATCGATCAACAGGCGCAGCAGGCCGGAGGGCTGGCGGCGCAATGCGGCCCAATCCGGCGCGTCGGGCGGTGCCGCGGTGGGCGGGCGCGGCGGGCCGGCCCGCCGCGCGCGGCGCGCGCCACGGGCGGACCTCGAGCCGAGCAGGCCGGCCGCGCGCAGCTGCAGGACGATGACCAGCATCGCGGTGGCGATCAGCGCCGCGCCGACGATCCAGACCGCCTGAACCAACAGCCGGCGGTCGCCGGCTCCGCGCGCCAGCGACCGCAGCCAGCGTTCCAGGAGCGTCGTGATCGGCGCGATCCAGCCGTGGACCCAGTCGAACAATCGCGCCCAGAGCGACGGTGGCCGTGCAGGCGGGCGCCGCGGCGCGAGCCCGAGGGCGGCGCTGCGCAGTGCCGCCGGGTCGGGCAGTGCCGAGCGCGGTCCCGCCCGGTAGCGGTGCGCCAGCGTGCTCAGCTCGCCCAGGCCGGCGGAGGTCAGCGTCCGCCGCCACTGGTGCGGCAGCAGCGCTCGAAGTTTCAGCTCGGCCAGCGCCCGCTCCATGCCGGGGCATGCCGCGCGCAAGGCCGTCAAGCCTTGGATCGCGGGCTTGTGCGCCGCGCAGCGCGCGATCACGGTCCGGGCTGCCGGGGATTCGGCTCGCAGCGGGGCGGCCGCGAGCGCTGCGAGCGCGATTCCCGTGATCCATCGGGCCGGCATCGCTTACCTGCCGGCCAAGGCCTCCGCCCGTGCGGCGAGATCGCTGCCCTCGTGGCGCAGCATCAGGTCATGGTAGATCGCGACCCAGACCGCCGTCAGAAGCGGCAGGGTAATCAACCGCGAGAGCGAGCTGATCACCACGACCAGGCGCAGGTGATGCAGAAGCGTTGCCGTGCCGCCGGTGACGGCGAACATGCCGCCGACCAGTCCCGCTACGAGGCCGAATACGATGCTGAGAACCCAGATCACGATGCCGGCGACGAACAGGATGCCGGTGATGCGCCACCAGTGACCCCGCGTCAGGCGCCAGCTGCGGCCAATGGCCCGCGGGCCGCCGAGATCCTGATCGATCAGCGCGGTCAACCAGAATTGCACGCGCACCGACCCGTAGATCACTGCGGCGATGATCGCCAGGGTCACCACACCGATCAGCAGCGCCACGATCACGATGTGGTAGAGCCGGAGCAATACCACTACGCCGACCCCGATGATCATTCCCAGGACACCGACGCACACCAGCAGCAACACGACACCGAGCAGCATCTGCGGGAATCGGCTCAGGCTCGCGCTGAGCGCCGCGCCGGCCGAGCGCGGCGCGCGTCGGTGCACCAGCGCCAGCTGCTGCAGGAGCAGTCCGCCGTAGACGACGAGCAGGATGAGCCAGAAAACGAGGTCGGTCAGAAATACCTGCGGGCCGCGATACGTGCTGGCGAGTTGAGTGAAGTACTGCAGCGGCGGCAAGCCCGGGGGCGGCATGTGGGGAATGAGCACGGACTGCTCGTAGGCGTTCGCCGCGGCGGCGACCAGCGCGAGGATCCAGCAACGGCTGAAGGATTCGCGGAACAGGCGCAACCAATCGTCGAGAACGCCGCCGATCGACTGCGGTGCGGAAGGTGCCACGTATGTCATGATCACTCCTGAGCGATTACGGGTCACGGCAGGATCCCGGGCCGGCTTCTTGCTGGCCCGGGGCAGAATAGCTAAGCTGAACCTTGACGGGCAACTATTTTCATCGTATCGGAATGCGATGACCGACGAAACACTCAGCGTCAGAAGTCTGACGGGCGTCGAGATGGCATTGCCCATCGCGGGACCCGGCACACGCAGCTACGGCTTCCTGACGGACTGGATGATTCGTCTGCTCGGGGCGCTCATCTGGCTGCTCATCGCGTCCTTATTGCGCCTTGCGCCCGGTATCGAGGGTCGGCCCGCCGCGCACACGGTCATGGTCGTCGGAATCGTGCTGGCGCTGATCACTTATTTTCTTTACCAGCCCGCGGCCGAGATTCTGACCAAGGGCCGCACGCCGGGACTGCGTACGGCGGAGGCGCGCATCGTGACGCTCGAAGGCATGACACCTGGCATCGGCGCGCTGGTCATCCGCAACGTGTTTCGTTTGATCGACTGCCTGCCCGTCTTCTATGTCGTCGGTCTGGTCACCTGCATGTTGACTCCCAGGCGCGTGCGCCTCGGTGACATCGTGGCGGGTACCGTGATGGTTCGGACCGACGCGGGCGCGGGCCCTTCTTTGGATCGTCTCGGTGCCCAGGCCCGTCGCACGCGGCTGCCCGTGGAAGCCCTCGCGCTGGCGCACGACCTGCTCGAGCGATGGAGCACGCTCGAGGAGGCGCAACGCATGCGGCTCGCGCGCTCGCTGTTGAAGAAACTCGATCCCGGACTCGCTGCGCACGACGTCGGCCTCGACGGTCCGGCGCTGCGTGCCCGACTGGAGGGGCTGCTTGACGGCGAACAGCGATTCTGACGCCGCGATCTGGGTGCGTGAGCACGCGCCCGAATGGCAGGCGCTGGCGGCGGACTCGGCGGCCGCCGCGCAGCGCTCCCAGGCCACGGTACAGGAGGCGCTGCGCACCCTGCGTGCCTACCGGATTCTGCTGCGGCATCTGGCCACGGTGCGCCAGCTCATGCCGGGCGGCGTTCTGGCGGGAATCCTCGAGCGCACGTGCGCGCAGCTGCATACCGCCGTTAACCGCCCGCCGCGCCTCACGCGCGCCCGGTGGGCGAGCCTGTTCCGCGACGACATCCCGGCGGCGGCCGCCTCGGTGCGCGTCCTGACACTATGGCTCGCGGCGCTGCTCGTCGCGAGCGCCATGGCGGGCTGGTGGCTGATCAACACTTACCCGCAGCTGGTCAGCCTCATCGCCAGCCCGCGGATGATCGACGGGGTCGAGCACGGACACCTCTGGACCTACCAGATCCTCAGTATTGCGCCGCCGGCGATGCTGTCCGCGCGCATCGTCGAGAACAACGTGATGGTGGTGTTGGCGGCGTTCTGCTTCGGCATCCTGTTCGGGCTGGGCGCATTCTACATTGTCGCGTTCAACGGCTTGAACATCGGCGGATTGCTGGCCTTCACCCATCAACACGGACTGGGCCTCGAGCTGCTGAAGTTCACGTTGGCGCACGGCTTCGTGGAGCTGTCGGTCATCTGCCTGGCCGCGGCGGCCGGGACGGCGCTCGGTGAGTCGGTCATCCGTCCGCAGTGCGCGACTCGCGCCGAGTCGTTGCGCCGGCGTGCCGCCGAGCTCGCGCCGCTGCTGCTGGCCTGCGCGCTCCTGCTGCTCGGCTCCGGACTGATCGAGGGATTCATCTCGCCGCATCCGGCCATCACGATCCCGGAACGGCTCGCCATCGGACTAGGGTACTGGACGCTCATGCTGTTGTGGCTTTCCGGTCGGCTGCGCATCCGGCGGACGCACGCGCAAAGCGCTCCGATGACGCCGCCGGAGTCCCGGCGGTGAGCCCGGTGCCCGGCGAGGCCGCGTCGTGCGCGGCTCTGCCCGAGCCGCCGTATTACGCGGTGATCTTCACCTCGGTGCGCAGCGGCGACGACCGCGGCTATGGCGAGATGGACCGACGGATGCTGGAGCTGGCGAGGGCGCAGCCGGGCTTTCTCGGCATCGACTCGGTGCACCAGGACCGGGCCGGCATTACGGTGAGCTATTGGCGCGATCTTGCCTCGATCGCCGCATGGAAGGCGCACTCGGAGCATGCGATCGCGCAGCGGCTCGGCGCCGAGCGCTGGTACGAGCACTACGAGGCGCGTATCGCCCGGGTGGAGCGCGCCTACTCGATGGGGAAATAGGCCGCTCGCTCAGACCAGCACGCGCTCGATGCCGCCGTTGTTCGCGCGCGCCACGTAGTCCGCCATCCAATTTTCGCCGAGCACGTGCCGGGCGATCTCTACGACGATGTAATCGGCGTCGAGGTCGGCATCCTCGTTGTAGCGGTTCAGTCCCTGCAGGCACGACGGACAGGAGGTCAGGATCTTGACGCGGCCGGCGCCCTCGGCGCGCAGCTTGTCCGCGCCGAGGCGCATCTCTTCCTCCTTGCGGAATCGCACCTGCGTCGAGACATCCGGCCGGGTGAGCGCCAGCGTGCCCGATTCGCCGCAGCAGCGCTCGTTCTTCTCGACCCGGCCGTTGCGCGCCTCGTTCATCAGCGTGTTGACGACCTTCAGCGGGTCGTGCCGCTTCATCGGCGAATGACACGGATCGTGATACATGTAGCGCACACCGGTGACGTCTTCCAGGCGCACGCCCTTCTCCATCAGGTACTCATGGATGTCTATGATGCGCGAGCCGGGAAATATCTCCTCGAACTTGTAGCTCTGCAGCTGGTCGTAGCAGGTGCCGCAGCTGACCACGACGGTGCGGATGTCGAGGTAGTTGAGTGTATTGGCGACACGGTGGAACAGCACCCGGTTGTCGGTGGTGATCTTCTCGGCGCGGTCGAACTGGCCGGCGCCGCGCTGCGGATAGCCGCAACACAGATATCCCGGCGGCAGCACCGTCTGCACGCCGACGTGCCAGAGCATCGCTTGCGTCGCGAGCCCTACCTGCGAGAACAGCCGTTCCGAGCCGCACCCGGGAAAGTAGAAGACCGCCTCGGTCTCCGTGGTCGTGCCCGTCGGATTGCGGATCACCGGAACGTAGGCGGAGTTCTCGATGTCGAGCAGCGCGCGCGCGGTCTTCTTCGGCAGTCCACCCGGCATCTTCTTGTTGATGAAATGCACCACCTGCTCACGGATCACGGGCCTGCCGGTGGTCGCCGGCGGATGCCGGGTCTGGGCGCGCGCCAGACCCTTGAGCAGCCGATTGCCGGTGCGCTGCGCCTTGTAACCCCATTGGATCATCAGCTTGCGGGTCAGGCGGATCGTCTTCGGCGAGGTGGCGTTGAGAAAGAACATCGCGGCCGTCGTCCCGGGATTGAAGCGCCGCTTACCCATGCGGCGCAGCAGGTCGCGCATGGCCATTGATACGTCGCCGAAATCGATATCGACCGGGCAGGGCGTGAGGCACTTGTGACAGACCGTGCAATGGTCGCCGACATCGGCGAACTCGTCCCAGTGACGCACGCTCACACCCCGGCGGGTCTGCTCCTCGTACAGGAACGCCTCGATGAGGAGCGAGGTGGCGAGGATCTTGTTGCGCGGACTGTACAGCAGGTTCGCTCGCGGCACGTGCGTGGCGCACACGGGTTTGCACTTGCCGCAACGCAGACAGTCCTTGATCGAATCGGAGATGGTGCCGATCGCCGATTGCTGCATGATCAGCGATTCGTGCCCCAGCAGATTGAAGCTGGGAGTGTAGGCGTTCGACAGATCACTTCCCGGCATGAGTTTGCCGCGATTGAAGCGGCCTTGCGGGTCGATGCGCTGCTTATAGGCGCGGAACTCGTGGGTCTCGGCTTCGTCGAGGAACTCCAGCTTGGTGATGCCGATCCCGTGCTCGCCGGAGATGACGCCGTCGAGGCGGCGCGCGATCCGCATGATGCGGGCCACCGCGGCCGTCGCCGCGCGCAGCATTTCGTAGTCGTCCGAGTTGACCGGGATATTGGTGTGCACGTTGCCGTCGCCGGCATGCATGTGCAGTGCCACGAACAGGCGGCCGCGCAGAACGCGCTTGTGGAC